>PLSW01000252.1 GCA_003165275.1 Caulobacteraceae bacterium | reverse complement strand
CCGCGCCACATCCCGACTCTACCCCTAAGCGGAAATTCGGGTGGACCGGTTCATGCCTCGCGAGGCGCGTTCGGGCGGCGGGGTCCAGGGGTGGCTGCGTTTCCAGGCGCTCAGTCGCAGCACGGCGGAGACCATCAAGCCGGCGGCCGCCAACAGGTAAAGGCCGGAGAGGACTTCAATGGTGGTTAGCGAGGGCCTCAACAGCGCGAGGGCGACAGAAAAGACCACCACCAGCAGTCCCATAGCCGCGGAGATCGCGGTGAAGCCCGACCGCTGAAAGGCGTCTGCCTCCCAAGCTCTCCAAGACGTCAAATTCCGCAGGTTTCTGAGCGCTCTGGTGTCCCGCATGCGGCGTGCTCCCGATGATCGCCTCAGATGCTATTGCGCCTGTTCGCCGCTGTCACGTTTCGTCTGGACGCACGCCACCCGACGGGAGGGGCCGCGGCGATCGCCGCGGCCAAGACCAACCCCGCCGGCATGACGGCGCTCCAGGTCCAACGGTCGAAGCCCGCGCCTCCGCATCAACAGCGGATGCAGAGAGCCCCTACGGCGCGCCGCAGGCGTCGTCGACCCAGACGTACTTGTTCTGGTCCTGGCGCCAGGCCCAGTGGCCGCAGGCCTTCTGCTGCTGCTGGTCGACGGCCGGCGGCGGCTGCGTCCCCGTCGCGCGAGGCGGCGGCGGCGCGTCGTCGTAGTCGTACCGGTCGTCCGAGTAGGAGGGCGCATAGTAGGGGTAGTAGTACGGATAATACCCTGGATAGTCGTAGTAGCCCGGGTAATAGCCGTAATAGTAGGGATAGGCCGCGCCCAGGCCGATCGCCAGGCCCCAGCCGAAGCCGCCGCCCCAGTAGGGGCCGCCATAGCTATAGCCGCCACGATATCCGCCCCGGTATCCGCCGCGGTATCCGCCATGATTGCCGCCTCGGTAGCCGCCGTGTCCCGAGCCCGTGTGGCCGGGCCCATGAACATGCGGCTGAGCCAGGGCCGCGGCCGGTGCGACGACCAAGGCCGTGACCAAAAGCGCCGCTGTCAGCTTCTTCATCTACGCCTCCGATACGCCCCGAATGCATTTTATCCCAGGGCCCGGACTGCACAAGGCCATCCGAGCTTGCTACAGTGATTTCGGGACTGCGCGTTACGATGGATCAAAGTCATATGCGTTTTACATCCGTGGTGGTCGCCGGCGTCCTGACCTGCCTAGTCCTCGCCGGCGCGGTCGCCGCCGACCCCCTGTCCGCCGACGAGCTGCACACGACCCTGCACCTGGTCCCGACCCAGGAGCCGGCGTGGCAGGCCTACCAGACGGCGATCCGCCCCGATCCGGTCGCCCGGACCCGCCAGCGGGCTACCCTGATGCTGCTGCCGACCCTGAGTACGCCGCGAAGGATCGACCTGCTCAACGCCCAGATGGAGGCCGAACTCGCCGCCATGCGCCGCCAGGGCGAGGCGGTGAAGGCCTTCTACGCTACCCTCACCCCCGCGCAGCAACAGGCCTTCGACGCCGCCACCGCCCCCAGCGCCGACCAGCCCACCCCCTCGGCGCCCCTGCGCCGGCCCCCGGGCGGCTGACGCCCGGCCCGCAAGCGGTGTAAGCCTCTCCGATCGGGGGAGCGCCATGCACGACTGGTTCGATTTCTACGCCGTCATCGGCGCGGCCGCGGCCACCCTCACGGGGCTGCTGTTCGTGGCCCTGTCGATGAACGCCGCCGCCGCCCTGGCCCGGGGGCCGGAGGGATCGCGCCGCCTGGCCGAACAGGCCTTCGAGAACTACCTCGCCGTGCTGATGGTCTCGCTGCTGGCCCTGTTCCCCGACATGACCCTCACCAGCTTCGGGCGGATCACCCTGATGGTCACCGCCACCTGGACCGCCTGGGTGGTGGTGCGCCTCTACCAGGCCGCCGCCGAACCCTCGGTGCACGAGACCCGCGCGGTGGCCCTGCGCCGCCACCTCACCACCCTGATCGGCTTCGGCCTGCTGGTCTATTCCGCCGCCCGCCTGGCCATCGACGGAACCGACACCCGCGACACCCTCGCCGCCGCCAACATCGTCCTGCTGTTCTCCGCCACGGAAAAGGCCTGGGGCCTGCTCGGCCGTATCGCCTTGGTGAAGCGAGGGGAGTAAGAAAAACCTTCTCCCCTCGTAGGAGAAGGAGGGGCCCGCGGAGCGAAGCGGAGTGGAAGGANNAGGATGAGGGGCCGCGCCGGCGGTGCAGCGCTCGCGGGGCGACCACCTTTCTCGCGGCGACAACACGGAGGAGCCGGCCCGCCCCCGCGCTTGATCCCCGCCACGGCCCAGCCTATCCCCCAGCCATGCTGCAGCCGTTCGGCGAGGACATCTGGATTGCGGACGGCCCCACCACGGCGACGGGGGGCTTTCGCTATGGGACGCGGATGGCCGTCGTCCGGCTCGCCGGCGGCGCCCTGTTCATCTGGTCGCCCATCCCCCTCGACGAGGCCCTGCGGGCGCGCATCGACGCCCTGGGCGAGGTCAGATACCTCGTCGCCCCCAACGCCCTGCACCACCTGTTCCTCGGCGACTGGCGCCGCGCCTATCCCGCCGCCAGCCTCTACGCCCCGCCCGGCCTGCGCAGGAAGCGCAAGGACCTCGCCTTCGACGGCGACCTGACCGATACGCCGCCGCCTGCGTGGTCGGGGGCGATCGATCAGGTGATGGTCCGCGGCAACCTGATCACCACCGAAGTGGTTTTCTTCCACCGCCAGAGCCGCACGGCGATCTTCACCGACCTGATCCAGCACTTCGGCCCCAAGTGGTTCACCGGCTGGCGCGCCCTCGTCGCCAGGCTGGACCTGATGACCGGCGCCCAGCCGCAGGTGCCCCGCAAGTTCCGCAACGCCTTCGTGGGTCGCAAGGCCGCCCGCGCCGCCGTTCGCCGCATCCTCGCCTGGCCCGCCGAGCGGGTGCTGATGGCCCACGCCCCGCCCGTCGTGTCGGACGGCCAGGCCTTCATCGCCCGGACGTTCCAGTGGCTGCTGGGCTCGGCCTAGGCCGCCCGCCGCCCCGCGACCGATGACCCCGGCGCGCGACCTCGGGCGTCGACCTCGAAGTCCGAAACCAGGTCGCTCAGCACGCCGGCCTCCTTCGCCAGATTGTGGCTGGCGGCCGTGGTCTCCTCGACCATGGCGGCGTTCTGCTGGGTGGCGTGGTCCATCTGATTGACCGCGCTGTTGACCTGCGACAGCGCCGTCGCCTGCTCCCGGGCCGAGGCGGCGATCTTGGTCAGCAGGCCCGAGAAGTCGGTGATCGTCCCGACAATGGTCTCCAGGGCCTTGCCGGTGCCGTGCACCAGGTCGACGCCCTTGCTCACCTGAATGTTGGAGGTCGAGATCAGCGCCTTGATCNNCGCGCCGCCTCGACGCCGGCGTTGAGCGCCAAAAGGTTGGTCTGGAAAGCGATCTCATCGATGACGCCGATGATCTGAGAAATCTGATTGGCGGAGGTTTGGATTTCGCCCATGGCGCTGATCGCGTCGCGCATCACCGCCGCGCCGGTCTCGGCGTCCGAACGGGCGCTTTCCATCAGCCTGCTGGCCTGCCCGGCGCCCTCGGCGGTCTGTTTGACCGTCGCCATCACCTGGTCCAGGGCGGCGGCGGTCTGCTCCAGGCTCGCGGCCTGACGCTCGGTGCGCTGAGCCAGATCGCCGGTGGCGGCGCTGATCTCCCCGGCGCCCGTCTGGACAGACGCCGCGCTGGCGATCACCGTGCCAAGGGCGTTCGCCAGGCCTTCGGTGGCGGCGTTGAAGTTCTCCCGCAGCACTTCATAGGCCGGGGGCAGGTCCACGGTCAGCCGGTAGGTCAGCCGCCGCTCCGCGAGCGCCTTCAGGCCTTCGCCGAAAGATGCGACGACCCAGGCCTGTTGGTCGGCGATCGCGCCCTCTTCGGCCGCGCGCCGCTGCTCTTCCGCTGCGCGCTGCTCTTCCTCTCGCAGCGTTTCGGAGCGCCGCCGGGCGATCGCCGTGTCGCGGAACACTTTCAAGGATCGCGCCATGTCGCCGATCTCGTCGCGGCGGTCGGCATCGGCATGGACGGCGTCAAGGTCGCCGGCGGCCAGGGCCGACATTTCTCTGGTCATGGTCGCCACCGGCCGCGCGATTCCCTTCCACAGGGCGAATCCGCAGCCGAAGGCCGCCGCCGAAGCGATGGTTCCGCTCACCAGGAAGGTCAGGTTGGCCAGCAGGGCGCTGCGGGCCTCCGCCGCCGTGGCCGAGTCCAGACGCGCCTCGGCGGCGGCGGACAAATGCATGAGGGCGTCCTGGGCGCTCCGATAAGCCGGCGCGCCCGCTTTCAGGACCTCCGGCGCCTGGGACCGGGTTTGCGGATCGGCCATGCGTTGCAAGCCGGGCTCGATCGCCACCGTCCGGAACCTGGCGACGTCAGCGCCGAGCCCCTCAACGGTCGGCCTCAGGTCGGGGTCGGTCACGAGGGTGTCGAGCTTTTTCATGACCGTATCCAACGCGGCCTGCTGCCGCGCCAGGTCCGTCACGAATTGCCCGTCCGCGGTGATCAGATAGCCCCGAAACGCGGCGGTGCGCTCGGCCATCAGCGCATGGGTCTCGGAAACCAAAGCCACTTGCTGGCGGGCGTTGGATTTGACCTGGGCCGCGCCGCGCTCGAACTGGTTGGCCGTGAAGATCAGCAGGCTGGCCAATGAGAACAGGGCGATGAGCCCGCATTGGCCAAGGATCAGCTTGTGCGAGATCCTGAGATTGTCGAATCTCATACGCCGGCCTTAAGATTGTGCTGATCGAACTTTTCGCCCTCAGAAGGCGCGGCAAAGCTTAACCATTCAATATCAACCGGGGCGCGCCTTGTTGGGACGCCTGCGACGCTTGCGCACAGCGCCGCGCCATCGAGCCGCCAACTCGGCCCGGAAAACCCTCGTGGGGGCGGAAGGCCAACGGCGGCTTTCCGCCCAAGCAAGCCGTTCGACAGTCGCGCCGAGAAACCCGGGACACATACAACGCTTGGCCGCGCCGCGTAGTCTCAATCCTGGGTGGCGGTGGGAAAATTGTACGTGTTCCCCATTTCGGAGGTTTGGGGGATGAGGAGAGCGCGACGGCTGCCTGCCCGCCTTGCCCCGCGAATGAATCTGTCGCCACTTCTCGTTTCGCGTCAATTCCGCCTTCGATTCCAATGCAGAAATTGGAGCTGTAGAGTACGGACGAAGTCGCTGAGCTCATTGCAGAGTCCGAGATATCCTGGTCCAGTGTTTTCCGGCTAAGTGACCATCTGCTTATTCGCCGACACGTCGCATTGATCTTTGCTGGGGTGCAACAAGTTGTAATTGAAACAAAACATATTTTCCCCTCTCCAAATTATATCGAAATCCAAATTTGCAATCCTCTTGAGAAAATTTCTCGAATTTCGCTGCCAGGGCAGCATCCAATCATGAAGTTCGACTATAATGACGGGAAACCTCGCCACCCATTCCGTATTTTTCGAAAATAGGAACTCTTCACCGCCCTCGATATCAACCTTACAGATAAATGGTTCCGTGCCTATCCGGTTGACGCACACACACACCACATATAGATTTCGTGGGGTGAACCGGAGAGTGGCCTATGGACGTTCTCGGCCGCACCGAATTGGCATTCCCGCGATCGCTTCCTGAGTTTCAACGGCTATTTCCCGACGATGC
>PLSW01000379.1 GCA_003165275.1 Caulobacteraceae bacterium | reverse complement strand
GCAACATCCGCCAGAACCTGGTCTTCGCCTTCATCTACAACGCCGCCGGCATCCCCATCGCGGCCGGGGTGCTCTATCCGGCCTTCCATCTTTCGCTGTCGCCCGCCATCGCCGCCGGGGCCATGGCCCTGTCGTCGGTGAGCGTGATCGGCAACGCGCTGCGGCTGCGGGGGGTGAGGCTGTAGGGGCTTTGGATCAGCCGAGGGTTCCGGCCACCCGTTCCAGGCCGCCCACGATGCGCGGCCAGCCGCCGCCCATGCCCTGGTAGCCGCCCTCGTCCTGGGGACGGAAGCCGGAATGCTCCATGCGCACCAGAACCCCGCCGGCGACCGGCGTCAGGGTCCAGGTGACCAGGGTGCGCAGGCCGCTGTCGGACTCCGTGCCGTCGCCCCAGCGATAGGCCAGCCGCCGGGGCGGATCGACCTCGACCACCTCGCAGTTGGTGATCCCCGACCAGCCGGGCACGGGAGTGGCCTGAAACTGGAAGCGATGGCCGACGACGGGTTCGAAGTCGTTGCGCATCAGCCACTCGGCGATCAGGGCCGAGGTGGTCAGGGCCCGCCAGACCTTTTCCGGCGGGTGGGGCATGGTCCGTTCGACGACAATGCTTTTGGTTTCGGCGACCTCGGTCATTGGGAAAGCCCTCCCGCGACCTCGTCGAGGCGGGCGATGAACCGCCGCCAGCCGTAGGTGGCGCCATTGAAGGCGGCGTCGTTGTCGGCGGCGAAGCCGGACTGCTCGATCCGCACCAGCACCCCGCCGCCGGTGGGGGTGAGGGTGACATTGACCATCAGCTCCACCCCCATCGTGGCCCAACTGTAGGCGAGGCGGGTCTTCGGCTCGACCGCCGTAACCTTGCAGGCGATCACCCCGTCCCACTGGGGCATGGGGTCGGAGTTCAGGGTGAAGGGCCGGCCGACCACCGGCTGGAAGTCGTTCTTCATCAGCCATTCGGCGACCAGGTGACTGTCGGTGAGGGCGCGCCAGATCTTGTCGATCGAGTGGTTCATCTCGCGCTCGATGACCACGGTGCGGGTTTCTGAAACGGTCATTGATCCATCCTGTTGAGCAAGTCTTCGAGTTGGTCGAACCGGCCCCGCCAGAAGTCGCCGTAGACGCCCATCCAGTCGACCAAGGGCGCAAGGCCGCGGGGGTCGGCGCTGTAGTGGGTCTGGCGGCCGTCGCGGCGGTCGCGCACCAGATGCGCCGCCTTGAGCACCCCCAGGTGCTTGGAGACGGCGGGCTGCGAGACCCCCGAGCGGTCGGTGAGCGCCCGCACCGTCTGCTCGCCCCCCGCCTGCAGCCGCTCAAAGATCGCCCGGCGGGTGGGGTCGGCGAGGGTGCGGAACAGGACGTCGGCGTCAGGAGGCATCGGGAACCGATAATCGGTGGGTTATGGGTTTATGCATAGCCGACGGGTTATGGGTTGGTCAAGGGGCGGGCTGTCACCGTTCGTGCGGCGGGCCGACGCCCCCTCGGTCGGCTTCGCCGACAGCTCCCCCGTATCACGGTGGAGCAAAGCGTTTGATGTCCTCCACCGCGCAGCGGGGGAGGTGTCGCTGAGCGAAGCGAAGTGACGGAGGGGGCGTCGGTCCGTCGCACGAACGCGTGTTGAGCGCGCGCCAACGCCCCGCCTATTGAAGCCTTCCCCCAGCCGGGTTATGTCGCGCCCCCCGCTTGGACCCATGTTCGGAGCATTCCCATGAGAGCAGATGTCGAGGCCGCCGCGGCCGACATCGAGCAGTCGATCGCACTGCTCAGGAGGCGTCTTTGACTGGGATCCGGCCCTCCGAAAACTCGATGAGCTGAACGCCAAGGCGGAGGTTCCCACCCTGTGGGACCGGCCGACGGAGGCGCAGGCGCTGATGCGCGAGCGCGACCGCCTCGCCGGCCAGGTCGAGGCCGTGCGCGGGCTTGAGCGCGACCTGGAGGACGCCAAGGGCTATGCCGAAATGGCCGACATGGAGGGGGACGCCGCCTCCCTGGACGACGCCGCGGCCCAGCTGCAGGCGATCAAGGCCCGGGCCGGGCGGGCGGAGCTGGAGGCGCTGCTCTCCGGCGAGGCCGACGCCAACGACGCCTATGTGGAAATCAACTCCGGCGCCGGGGGCACGGAGTCCTGCGACTGGGCGGGGATGCTGCTGCGCATGTACACCCGCTGGGCGACGGCCCACGGCATGACCGTCGACCTGATCGAGGAGACCGACGGGGAGCAGGCGGGGATCAAGTCGGCCACCCTGCAGATCAAGGGCGCCAACGCCTACGGGTGGCTGAAGACCGAGGCCGGGGTGCACCGGCTGGTGCGCATCTCGCCGTTCGATTCCAGCGCCCGGCGGCACACCAGCTTCGCCTCGATCTGGGTGTTCCCGGTGGTGGACGACACCATCGTCATCGACATCAATCCGGCCGACGTGCGCACCGACACCTACCGGGCCTCCGGCGCCGGCGGCCAGCACATCAACAAGACCGACAGCGCCGTGCGGCTGACCCACATCCCCACCGGCATCGCCGTCGCCTGCCAGGCCGGCCGCTCCCAGCACCAGAACCGCGACGAGGCCTGGAAGATGCTGCGCGCGCGCCTCTATGAGGTCGAGTTGCAGCGCCGGGAAGCCGCCGCCCAGGCCCTGGAAGACCAGAAGACCGACATCGGCTGGGGCCACNNGACGGGGATCTGGACGCCTTCATGGGGGCGAGTTTGGCCCAGCGGGTCGGGGTGACGCGGGATGGGGAGGCTGTGGGGTAGGGGGGTGCAGGCGGTTGGCAGGTTCCCTTGGACCTGGCGGGATCACAGTCGGCGTAATCCCGTGGCGCTTGCCTCGCGCGCGCGTGAGGAGCACCCCATATGATCGTCCGTTGCACTGGAGGTTGTTCCATTGGCTGTCTCGGACGCCGACACCAAGCTTCTCTTCGGGGTAGAAAGGGGGGACACGTACAATTTCCTCGCCTT
>PLSW01000327.1 GCA_003165275.1 Caulobacteraceae bacterium | reverse complement strand
GTCGGAGAGGATCAGGATGTTGTTGTCGAGCAGCACCGCGTCGGTGGCCGCGTAGCAGACCTTTTCCAGGGCCCGCTCCAGCCCCTCGGCCCCCTCGGACGCCGGCCAGGTGATGTCCACCGTGGCGGTGCGGAAGGCGCCGTCGAGGAGCTCGGCGATGGAGCGGATCTTGTCGAGGTCGGCGTTGGTCAGCACCGGCTGGGCGACTTCCAGCCGCTTGTGGGTGCCGGCCTCGTGGCCGAGCAGGTTCGGCCGCGGCCCGATNNTGGGCGAAGTTCTGCTTGAAATAGTCGTAGAGCAGACGCGAGCGGCTCGACAGCACCGCGATCGGCGTATCGGCGCCCATGGATCCGAGCGGGTCGTCCCCGGTAGTCGCCATGGGCTCCAGGAAGAACTTCAGATCCTCCTGCGTGTAGCCGAACGCCTGTTGGCGATCGAGCAGATCGGCGGGATCATTGGGGAGCACCGGCGCGGCGTCCTCGCCTGGGCCGCGGATTTCCTCCAGCTTGAACTGGGTGGCCCGCAGCCACTCGTCATAGGGCTCCTTGTCGGACAAGCTCGCCTTGATCTCCTCGTCCTCAATGATCCGGCCCTGTTCGAGGTCGACCAGCAGCATCTTGCCGGGCTGGAGGCGCCACTTGCGGGTGATGATCTCCTCGGGGATGGCGAGGACGCCGGACTCCGACGACATGACCACGTGGTCGTCACTGGTGACCACGAAGCGGGCCGGGCGCAGGCCGTTGCGGTCGAGGGTCGCGCCGATCTGGCGGCCGTCGGTGAAGGCGATGGCNNGGGCCGTCCCAGGGCTCCATCAGGGCGGCATGGTATTCGTAGAAGGCCCTGCGCTTGGCGTCCATCAGCGGATTGCCGGACCAGGCCTCCGGGATCAGCATCATCACCGCCTGGGCGAGCGGGTAGCCGCCGGCGACGAGCAGTTCCAGGGCGTTGTCCAGGGAGGCGGTGTCCGACTGGCCGTGCGGGATCAGCGGCCACATCTTGTCGAGGTCCGGACCCAGCAGCGGCGATTCCAGGGTGCGGCGGCGGGCGTTCATCCAGTTGACGTTTCCCCGCACGGTGTTGATCTCGCCGTTGTGGGCGATGAACCGGTAGGGGTGGGCCAGCTTCCAGGACGGGAAGGTGTTGGTCGAGAACCGCTGGTGGACCAGGGCGAGCGCGGTCTCGCTCAGCGGGTCGGTGAGGTCCTTGTAGAAGGTCCCAAGCTGGTGGGCGAGCAGCAGGCCCTTGTAGACCACCGTGCGCGTCGAGAAGGACGGCATGTACATCTGGGTGATGGCCGGCAGGTCGTGCTTCTTGGCAAGGTCCGCCAGGGGGTTCTGGGTCTGCTTGCGGATGGCCAGCAGCTTGCGTTCGAAGGCGTCCTGGTCCTTGGTCCGCGGGCCACGGGCGATGATCGCCTGGCGGATCAGCGGCATCTGGTCGAGGACGGTCTTGCCCAGGCCCGTGGGGTCGGTGGGCACGTCGCGCCAGCCGATGAGCACCTGGCCCTCGACGGCGATGAAATGCTCGAACTGGCCGACGGCGATGGAGCGGGCCATGGAATCCTGCGGCAGGAAGCACATGGCCACCGCATAGTCGCCCACCGGCGGCAGGGTGACCCGCTCGCCCTCGGCCCAGGCGCGGAGCAGCCGGTCCGGAATCTGGATCAGGCAGCCGACGCCGTCGCCGACCAGGGGATCGGCGCCCACCGCGCCGCGGTGGTCGAGATTCAGCAGAATGCTCAGCCCGCGGCGAATGATGTCGGTGGATTTCTGACCCTTGATATGGGCCACGAAACCGACACCGCACGCATCATGTTCGTTCCGCGGGTCGTAGAGACCCTGCTTCGTCGCGACACCCATCCGGGCCAACCTTTCACTCGAGCTTTCGCCGATACGCCCATCCTCAAGACCCCGCCGACCCTCGGCGCGGACCTTTCCAGTGACACGGCCGGGCGTTTACGCCTCTGCCAAGTCCCGATTTTGAGCGCCGGGGTACAAACAGTAAATCCGTGCGTCGCGCAAGCCTGCGTTACCGACAAACCCCTGAAAGATGACGGCTTTGTGAGCAACAGCCGCCGCTGCGGCGCCTAGTTCTTCGGCGGGGTTCGGGGCGTGAATTGGACTGGTCCTGCATCGTCATTCGAAGGCTGCAGCCGTTCGGCGCAAAGTTCCTGCCTGAATTGTCGCTGCAAGGGTCGAATTGATCTGCACGCCGGAGACGTCACCGGACAGCCGGAGACCCGCGCCGAACCGAGACAGAATCGTGGTCCCATGGCGCTTTCCACGCCGCCAGGCCGCCATGTCCCCCGCCCCCAAGGTCTCCGCCGAAATTTTCCAGCAGCTGGCCGGCCTCTTTCATCGGGGCGACCTCTCCGCCGCGGACGCCCTGGCGCGCCGCCTGCTGATCCATGCCCCGGAGAACAGCGACCTTTGGAACGTCCTGGGCCTGATCGCCCTGCGGCGGGGGGAGCTGGGCCTGGCCGTCGAGCGCCTCGGCGAGGCGGCCCGCCTCGCCCCCGGGGACGCCGGCGTGCAAGGCAACCTCGGCGCCGCCCTGCGCGCCGGCGGCGATCTCGACGGCGCCGAGGCGGTCTACCGCCGCGCCCTCGCCGTCGCCCCCGGCCTCCAGGCCCTGCACGCCAACCTCGCCAATGTCGAACTCGACCGCCGCCGCCTCCGGGAGGCGGAGGCCTGCGTCCGCGAGGGCCTCAAGTGCGGGCCGCCCACGGCCAGCCTGCTGACCACCCTCGGCATCGCCCTCAATCTGCAGGGCCGGCTGGTGGAGGCCGCCGAGGCCCTGCGCGGCGCCCTGACCCTCAACCCCGGCGACTATGACGCCTGCCGCAACCTCGGCTCGACCCTGGCCGGCATGGCCCAGTACGAGGAGGCGGAGGATCTTCACCGCCGTGGGATGACCCTGCGGCCCGACAACGCCGCCGGCTATTCCAGCCTGCTGTTCAACCTCAACTACCACCCTGACCTCAGCGCCGAGGCCATCGCCGCGGAATATCGCCGTTTCGATCAGACCCAGACCGCCGGCCTGCCCCCACCGGCGCCCCACGCCAACGACCGCGCCCCGGATCGACGACTGCGCGTCGGTTACGTCTCTCCGGACTTTTCCGATCACGTGGTCGCCGGCTTCATGCTGCCGATCCTGGCTGCGCACGACAAAGACCAGGTGGAGATCATCGCCTACGCCGAGGTGCGCAGCCCCGACGCCACCAGCCGCCGGATCATGGGGATCGTGGGCGGCTGGGTCTCCACCGTCGGGATGTCGGACGAGGCCCTGGCGGATCGTATCCGCGCCGATCGGATCGACATCCTCATTGACCTGGCCGGCCACACCACCGGCAACCGGCTGATCGCCTTCGCCCGCAAGCCGGCCCCGGTGCAGCTCACCTATTTCATCGGCCACGGGACGACCACCGGGCTTTCGGCCATCGACGGCTTCATCTCCGACCGCGCCCTGACTCCGGAAGGGTGCGAGCCCCTGTTCGGCGAACGGAGCATCGTGCGGCTGGACCGTTCGGCCCTGGCCTATGTCGCCGCCCCGCAGATGCCCGATGTCGTTCCGACCCCGGCCATGGCCAACGGTTACGTGACCTTCGGCTATTTCGGCCGTTCTGTCCGGCTCAACGAGCGGGTCATCGCGGCCTGGTCGGCGATCCTCGCGGGGACACCGGGGAGCCGGCTGATGCTGAACTACGCCAGCTTCGGCGATCCGGCGACCGCCGCCCTCTTCGCCGAACGTTTCGCCCGCTATGGGGTGGCGCGCGAGCGGCTGGACCTGGTGTTCACCTCGCCGCAGCCGGCCACCTGGGCCGCCTATGGCCGGGTCGACATCGCCCTGGATCCCTTCCCGCACAACGCCGGCACCACCACCATCGAGGCCCTGTGGATGGGGGTTCCGGTGTTGACCCTGGCGGGCCGCCCCTCGGTCGGGCGGATGGGGGCGATGATCCTGGAGCCCCTGAGCCTGCACGACTGGATCGCGCCGGACGTGGACGCCTACGCCGCCAAGGCGGTCGCGGCGGCGGGGGACATCGCCGGCCTGGCGGCCCTGCGGGTGGGGATGCGCGAGCGGTTCCTGGCCTCGCCCCTGGGCGACGCCCCGGGCCTGGCGCGGTCGATGGAGCGGGCCTATCGGGCGCTCTGGCGGCGGTGGTGCGGGGCCTGACCGACCCGGCGCGAATTGATCGTTGCGTGCGACCCTAGGGAATGGACTATCGCATCCGCACGGCGACGGCGTCCGAACGACCGCGCCGCCCGAGGGAAGGCCGCAGATCATGACCCAGGACGCCGCATCCGCCCCCAGCCAGCCGCAGATCGGCGCGGTGCGGGACAATCACCGGTTCGACGCGGATCGTCTCGCCGCCTGGATGGCCGCCAACGTCGAGGGCTTTTCCGGGCCGATGGAAATCAGTCAGTTCCAGAAGGGCGCCTCGAACCCGACCTTCATGCTCACCGCCGGCGCCAACCGCTATGTGCTGCGCAAGAAGCCCCCCGGCCAGCTGCTGGCCAGCGCCCACCAGGTGGACCGGGAATACCGGGTGATGAAGGCCCTGGGCGGAGTTGGGTTTCCCGTGCCGCACATGCGCGCCCTCTGCGAGGACCCGGAGGTGATCGGCACCCCCTTCTATGTGATGGACTTCCTGGAGGGCCGCATCTTCCGCGACGCCACCCTGCCCGGCCTCGAGCCGGCGGAGCGCAAGGCGATCTACGCCGATCTGGTGGCCACCCTCGCCCGGCTGCACGCCGTCGACTACGCGGCCATCGGCCTTGCCGACTACGGCCGGCCCGGCAACTATTTCGAGCGCCAGATCGGCCGCTGGACCAAGCAGTACCGGGGCGCCCAGACCGAAGAGATCCCCGAGATGGAGCGGCTTATCGAGGCCCTCCCCGGCCGCATCCCCGCCGACGACACGGTGACCATCGCCCACGGGGACTACCGGCCCGAGAACGTCATGTACCACCCCACCGAGCCCAGGATCATCGCGGTGCTGGACTGGGAGCTGTCGACCCTCGGCCATCCGCTCGCCGACCTCGCCTACACCTGCATACTCTGGCATTCGCACTCGCAGAGCTGGGGCTCGCTGCTGGACGTCGGCCTCGCGGCCATGGGCCTGCCGACCGAGGAAGAGCACGTGGCCGCCTACTGCCGCCTCACGGGGCGCGACCACATCGACGACTTCAGCTTTTACCTGAGCTTCTCCCTGTTCCGCCTGGCCTCCATCGGCCAGGGGGTATTTAAGCGCAACCTCGACGGGATCGGCACCGGGAACGCGGAGAGGGACAATTCCGGGACGTGGCAGCTGGCGCGGACGGCTTGGGAGGTGCTGCAGCGGTAGGACTAACGCTTGAGGTCAAGGCCGACCTTGGCCGTATATTGTTGACGCGCGCTGGCTGGCCTTCGCTGCGAAAGTCCGCAGTTAAAAATCAGGCACCGAAGAAGGAAGCGTGCCTATCCGGTTGACGCA
>PLSW01000386.1 GCA_003165275.1 Caulobacteraceae bacterium | reverse complement strand
CGTTAACCCGAGTTCGGAGCCCTGTCTTGACGGCTTCGGCGATTGACTTGAACGGCCCCGCGCCCTATAGCCGCCCCCTTCGGAACAACTGGATGGCTGCGCGGCCTGACGTCGCGCGCCGGCCCCGCACGAACGAGACGGACGATGAAGGTTAGAAGCTCGCTGAAGTCGCTGAAGACTCGCCACCGCGACTGCAAGCTCGTGCGTCGCAAGGGCGTGGTCTACATCATCAACAAGACCAACCCACGCTTCAAGGCCAAGCAAGGCTGATCCGCGGCGGCCGACCCCGGCCGCGGCGTTCAGACTGCAGACCGAATTCGCCCGCCGTCCGGACCCCGGACCGGCGGGTTTTCGCTGTTTGGGCGGCCCTGCGGCGTTTGCCCACAGGATCACGTCCCTCAGGAGCGAAATCGCGGTTTTCAGCCCGATGATTGCGCTCTAGGGTCCGGCGCTTCTCCCCTGCCCGTTCATCCCCGCGAGACCTTTCCATGGCCGACGATTCCTCCAACATCGACGTTCTCAACAGCACAGCCCAGAGCCAGCTGAAGAGCGTCATCGAGCGCATCGAGCGGCTCGAGGAGGACAAGGCGGCCATCTCCGCCGACCTCAAGGAGGTCTATCTGGAGGCCAAGGGCAACGGCTTCGACGTCAAGATCATCCGCAAGGTCATCCGCCTGCGCAAGCAGGACACGGCCAAGCGGCAGGAGGAGGACGCGCTGGTCGACCTCTATCTGTCGGCCATCGGGGGTCTGTGAAGAAGGCGCCGCCAGACAGCCGGGCGCAGGCCCAGCGGGCGGCGCTGAACGCCCTCAAACGCGCCGGCCGCGCGGCCGCCCGCGCGGGAGGGGAGCTGTCCGAGTGGGAGGGGGAGTTCCTCGGCTCGGTCACCGAACGCATCAAGACCTTTGGCCGCGCCTTCGCCGATCCGGACAAGGGCGCCATGGGCGCGCCCCTGTCGATGATGCAGGCGGTCAAACTCAAGGAAATCACCGCCAAGGCCAAGGGCGAGACGCCCAAGGGCAAAGCGAAGCCGCGCAAGGGGTTTGGCCGGCGCGGCGACAGGCCGTCGCCGGACAAGCCGGGCGATTGATCGTCTTCTCCTCTCCCATTTATGGGAGAGGTGGCGCGAACGCAGCGAAACAACGGAGAAGGCAAGTGTGCAGCCCTCCACTTGCCCTCTCCGTCCCCTCGCGTTGCTCGGGGCCACCTCTCCCATAAATGGGAGAGGAGAAAAGGGCGATCGCCGGTAAGTTCAATGCGCTCTGCCCCCCGCCCCTATTGCTGCGGAACGAACGGCCGGGTGCTGACCACGCCGTCCCAGGGCAGGCGGCGCACGGACAGGCCCGGGCCGCGCGGGTCCATGGTGGCGTTAAGATCGGCGTAGACCACGGTGATCACCATCGGCGCGTCGCTCATCACCGAGATCTCGCAGGCGAACCGAAGGGCGTGCTGGCCGCTGGTCCAGGGCGGGCTCTCGGCGCGGCCGCAGATGCGGGTTCCCGCGACGATGGTCAGGGCCTGGACGGCGCCCTGCGGCTTGCCCGGGGTCGTCTGGCCCTTGGCGGGAGCCGCCGGAGCGGCGGCGGCGGCCGTGGCGGTGGACAGGCCGATGGCGTCGATCTCGTAGCGGCCGGCGGTCATCGCCGGCAGGACGCACTGGCTCTGGGCGGTGTTGATCACCTTGCACATGGCCGCCGTCACCTCGGGGTGGCCGTAGCCTTCCAGGCCCTTGGGCAGGGCGTCGGGAACCGGGGCCGGCGCGGCCGCCGCGGCCGCGGGCGCTGGGGCGGGCGGGGCCGGCTTGGGCTTGGGGGCGAAGGGATTGGACAGCAGCGCGGCCAGCAGGGCCGTGGTGAGGATCATGGTCTGGTCCTTTCAGCTCGACCGGCGCGGCCCGGCTGGAGCGGCGGTCACGTCTACGGATGATCGTAAGCGGTCTTTTTCCTGCGCCTGACGGCGGGGCCGGAAGTGGTGTCTGATGGGGGCTTCCGAAGGAACTTTTGGAATTAATCACGTGAGTAATGTCAAAACTTCAACGGCGTGGAGTCGCGTGGAGGTGACGCAGGTCCGGCGTCGGCGCTGGAGCGCGGCCGACAAGGGGCGGATCGTCGCCGAGAGTTTTGAACGGGGCGTTCGGGCGTCGGATGTGGCGCGGCGCCACGACATCAGCCCGCAGCAGCTGTTCCAATGGCGCCGACAGGCGCGTGTGGGATCCTTCGTCGTGCCGGTGGACGATGGATTTGCGTTCGCGGAGGTGGAAATCGCCGGGGCGCCGGAGCCGCCCCAATCGGCGACGGGCGGCCTTGAGATTACGATCGGCGAGGCGCGGTTGAGGGTTGAGCCGACCACGGACCTTGGGCTTGTGGCGCGGGTTCTGAAAATGCTGCGCAGCGCGGCGATATGATCGGTCTTCCGCGGGGCGCCCGGATCGTGATTGCGACCAAGCCGGTGGACTTCAGGCGCGGCGGCGAGAGCCTTGCCGCGCTCGCGCGGGAGGTTCTGAAAGAAGATCCGTACAAGGGCGTGATCGTGATCTTTCGATCGCGTCGTGCAGACAGGGTCAAGCTTGTAACCTGGGACGGCACGGGACTTTTGATGGTGTGGAAAGCCTTGAACGGGGCACAGTTCTGCTGGCCGCCGATCGTGGACGGCTGCATGAAGCTGACGGCAGAGCAGGCGACGGTTCTTCTTGCGGGCATGGACTGGAGGCGGTTCCAGCCTCTGGAGGCTGTGGCGCCGACGGTGTCGCGGTAAGCAAAAATCCTTGTGCAACAAGGGAAAACCGTAGGCCTCGTCGGCGATTTATGCTACAAAATCAGCAGCATGACGATTGCGCCCGCCCTCGATCCGCACCATGAGGCCGCCCGTATCCGGGCGGGGATGAAGGCCCGGCTCGAAGCCGAGGCGCCCGACAATCGCGCCCTCGCACTTGGCGAGATGCTCGCTGAAACCTCGGCGACGCCCGAAGGGGTCGCGATCCTGCAGGCGCTGGTGCTTCAGATGGATGAGGTGCAGTCACAGCTCGAAGAAAGCGTTGAGCGAATGACCGTCCTGGTCGCCACGAAGGAAGTGCTGATCGGAAAACTCGTTCAGGCGGTGAAGGATCTAAAGGCGCTGAAGTTCGGCAAGCGCTCCGAAAAATTGTCTCCGGATCAGTTGGCGTTGGCGTTGGAAGACGTCGTCCTTA
>PLSW01000134.1 GCA_003165275.1 Caulobacteraceae bacterium | reverse complement strand
ATGTTCATCTTCACGCGGCCGACCGAGGACAGGTCGTAGCGCTCGGAATCGAAGAACAGGCCCTTGAACATGGCCTCGGCGGCTTCCACCGTCGGCGGCTCGCCGGGACGCATGACCCGGTAGATGTCGAACAGGGCGTCCTCGCGGATGGCGTTCTTGTCCACCCGCAGGGTGTTGCGCATGTAGGCGCCGACGGTGACGTGGTCGATGTCCAGTACGTCGATGGTGGAGAAGCCCTGGGCTTCCAGGGCCTCGATCGAGGTGGGGTCGAGCTCGTCGCCGGCCTCGGCGTAGATTTCGCCGGTGTCGTAGTTGACCGCGTCGCGGGCGAGATACCGGCCGGTGAGGGCCTCGGGGGCCAGCAGCAGGGTCTTCAGGCCGGAGTCGGCGAACTTCTTGGCGTTACGCGCCGAGATCTTGGCGCCGGCCGGGGCGATCTCCTCGCCGGTGTCGGCGTCGATCAGGGGGAAGTCGGGCTTCACCCCGCGCCAGCGGTCGGGACGGTAGGGGGTGGCCCAGCCGCCTTCGCGCTTCTCGTAGGGGACCACGTCGTAGAAGGTGGTCAGGATTTCCTCGCCGTCCATGCCAAGGGCATAGAGGAAGGTGGTCGCCGGCAGTTTGCGGCGACGGTCGATGCGGACGTAGACGATGTCCTTGGCGTCGAACTCGAAGTCGAGCCACGAACCGCGGTACGGAATGATCCGCGCGGCGAACAGCAGCTTGCCCGAGGAGTGGGTCTTGCCCTTGTCGTGGTCGAAGAAGACGCCGGGCGAGCGGTGCATCTGCGAGACGATCACCCGCTCGGTGCCGTTGACGACAAAGGTGCCCTTGTCGGTCATGAGCGGAATGTCGCCCATGTAGACGTCCTGCTCCTTGATGTCCTTGACGGACCGGGCGCCGGTTTCCTCATCCATTTCAAACACGATCAGCCGCAGCTTCACCTTCAGCGGCGCCGCATAGGTCATGTCGCGCTGGATGCACTCCTCGACGTCGTACTTCGGGTCCTCGAATTCATAGGACACGTATTCGAGCACGGCGCGCTCGTTGAAGTCCTTGATCGGGAAGACGGACTTGAAGACCGCTTCGATGCCCTCATCCCGCCGCTGGCCCGGACGGACCTCGCGCTGCAGGAACTGTTCGTAGGAGGACCGCTGAACCTCGATCAGGTTCGGCATCTGCACAGCTTCGGGGATGCGGCCGAAAGACTTCCGGATCCGCTTCTTGCCGGTGAACGATTGCGCCATCGTGGCTCCCTTGGGGCGCGCGAAAATGGTTCTCGCGCGCGGTCTATCCATGCGTCCACCCTCGGAACAGGCGGCGGGCAAAAGCCTCGGCCACCTGCCGGACGCAGGAAAAATCCCTGACCGGTCACCAGGTCAGGCGCCCCTTCGCGCAGGTCGGAGGGCGGCTGACCGCGCCTCGGGGCGTAGTATCGGCGCGCTCACAAAACTGCAGGCGCGCTTGGGGGAATCACTCTCGATCTGAGAAGGAACGCGTATTTAGTCGCTTGGCGCGGGAATGGGAAGGGGGTGTGTGCAGAATCTTAAGAGTGACGTTACGCGCCCTACCACATGCGCCTCGCGGCCGGTGCGACGGCCCGACGCCCCCTCCGTCGCTTCGCTACGCTCAGCGCCACCTCCCCCGCTACGCGGTGGAGGAGATCGTACGATCGCTTTGCTCCACCGTGAAACGGGGGAGCTGTCGGCGAAGCCGACTGAGGGGGCGTCGGGCCGACGCAACCTCCCGCCCCCCACACGCAAACGGGCCCGGGGATCGCTCCCCGGGCCCGTCGCATTCGCTGCCAAAGAGGCGGTGGCTTACTTCACGGTGACGGAAGCGCCGGCTTCTTCGAGCTTCTTCTTGATCTCTTCGGCTTCCTGCTTGGAGACGTTTTCCTTCACGTTCTGCGGGGCGCCTTCGACCAGGTCCTTGGCTTCCTTCAGGCCGAGGTCCGGGCGGACCGAACGGACTTCCTTAATCACGTTGATCTTCTTGTCGCCGCCGCCGGTCAGGACGACGGTGAATTCGGTCTGTTCTTCCACTTCGACCACCGCGGCGGCGGGGCCGGCGGGGCCGGCGACGGCCACCGGAGCGGCGGCGGAGACGCCCCACTTTTCTTCCAGCAGCTTGGAGAGTTCAGCGGCTTCGATGACGGTGAGGGCGGACAGGTCGTCGACCAGCTTTTCGAGTTTGGACATTTCAGGTTTCCTAAGGTGAGATGGGGATGTTGGGGAGATGACCTAGGCGTCGTCCTTCGCCGCATAGGCGGCGAGAACGCGGGCCAGTTGAGCGGCCGGGGCCTGCAGGACGCCGGCGACCTTGGTGGCCGGGGCTTGCAGGACGCCGACGATCTTGGCGCGGATCTGGTCCAGCGACGGCAGGGTGGCCAAAGCCTTCACCGCGTCGAGGTCCAGAACGATGGACTGGTCCAGCAGGCCGCCGATCACCGAGAATTTCTCGTTGTCCTTGGCGTACTGGGTGACCACCTTGGCGGCCGAGACCGGATCGGACCCGTAGGCGATGGCGACGGGACCCTTGAAGAGGGCTTGTCCGCCCTCCCCGGCCACATCGCCCAGCGCCTTCTGGGCCAGACGGTTCTTGACCACCTTCAGCGTGGCGCCTTCCTTGCGGAGGCGTCCGCGCAGCTCGGTCATTTCCGCAACGGTCAGACCCATGTAGTGGGTCACGACGACAGCGCCGGATCCTTCGAAAACGCCTTTCAGCGCCTCGATCGAATCCGCTTTTTGAGCGCGGTCCATTGCGGTCTCCGTTACTCGTATTAGGCGGCCGGCCAATCCGGCAGCCAAAACGGCTTATGGCCCGCGGAGTACGCGGGCTTTCGCCGGTTCAGCCTGTCCCAGGATGCTCGGCCGCGAACCCATCCCTCGCATGGAGGAATTGAGGCGCTGCGGCGCTTTGCTCCCCGTCTCCCAGCGGCGCGGAGGGGCTCCTCCGCATTTATGATCCAGGTGACCCCCGGATCCCGTAGTTCTCGGACAGGATCGGCGCGGAGCAAGCCCCGCGCCGGAAGAAGCGGGGCGTTTACAGGGGAATGGGGGAAAACTCAAGGGGCGCGGCGACGGCGGCCTGCGATCCTTCCGTCGATGGCGCCGATCGGTTATCCTCGGCTGCGGAGGCGATCACCATGACCGTACACATCACCGTCCCCCTCGACGACGAGCAGAACGCGCAATTGGAAGCGCTCGCGCACCAACAGAGCCGGACGCCGGCCGATCTGGTTGCGTCTGTCATCCGTGACCTGTTGGCCAAGGACGCCGCGTGGATAGCCGCGTTGGAGGAAGGTCTCGATGACGTCCGGGCTGGCCGCGTCTACGACTACGACGAGGTCAAGTCTGACCTGCGCGCCTATGTGAACCAGCGCATGAAACAGGTCGCTGATTGAAGGTCCGCTTTTCGCGCACGGCCCGTGCAGACCTGAAGGCGGCCTTTGATTTCATCTATCCGGACAGTCCCCGCGCGGCGGAGGCTGTATTCCTGGCCATTCTCGACGCGACGGACTCCCTGGCTGAGTTTCCAAATCGCGGCCGGGTGGGCCTCCTGCCCGGCTCGCGGGAACTGGTCGTGACCGCAACCGGTCACATCATCAGCTACATCGTCGCGGACGGCGTAGTGACGGTCCTCCGCATTCAGCACGGCCGAGAGGATCGCACGTCGTGAAAAAGGGCGGACCACGCGGCCCGCCCTCCTTCGATCTCAGCGATCAATTCGCCCTAGGCGCTCAGGCTGCCCAGGTCGACCGTGAAGCCGGGGCCCATGGTCGAACTCATGGACACCTTCTTCATATAGACGCCCTTGGCGCCCGCAGGCTTGGCCTTATTCAAGGCGTCCACAAGGGCGCGGACGTTGATCAGCAGGGCGTCGTCGGTGAACGAGACCTTGCCGACGCCGGCGTGGACGATGCCGGACTTCTCGACCCGGAACTCGATGGCGCCGCCCTTGGCGTCCTTGACGGCCTGGGCGACGTTGGGGGTCACGGTGCCGACGCGGGGGTTGGGCATCAGGCCGCGGGGGCCGAGGATCTTACCCAGACGGCCCACCAGGGCCATCATGTCGGGGGTGGCGATCACCCGGTCGAAGTCCATGAACCCGCCCTGGATCCGCTCCACCAGGTCCTCGGCGCCGACAACGTCGGCTCCGGCGGCGGTGGCTTCGGCGGCCTTGGCGTCCTTGGCGATGACGGCGACGCGAACGTCGCGGCCGGTGCCCGACGGCAGGTTGACGACGCCGCGGACCTGCTGGTCGGCGTGGCGGGGGTCGACGCCCAGGTTGACGGCGACCTCGACGGATTCGTCGAACTTGGCCTTGGCGTTCTCCTTCACCAGCTTGACGGCGTCGGTGACGGCGTGGGCGACGTTACGGTCGCCGGTCCAGGCCTTGATGCGCTTTGCGGTCTTGGTCATGCTCAGCTCTCCACAACCGAAAGGCCCATCGCGCGGGCCGAGCCCTCGATGATGCGGGCGGCGGCTTCGATGTCGTTGGCGTTCAGGTCCTTCATCTTCTTCTCGGCGATCTCGCGCAGCTGGGTGCGGGTGATCGAGCCCACGGTCTCGCGACCGGTGAGCTTGGCGCCGGACTTCAGGCCCACCGCTTCCTTGAGGAAGAAGGTCGCCGGCGGCGTCTTGGTGACGAAGGTGAACGACTTGTCCTGATAGACGGTGATCACGGTCGGCAGGGGGGTGCCCTTGGCGACGTTCTCGGTGCGGGCGTTGAACTCTTTGCAGAAGCCCATGATGTTGACGCCGCGCTGACCGAGCGCGGGGCCGATGGGGGGTGACGGCGTGGCGGAGCCAGCCTTCACCTGCAGCTTGATATAGCCCAGGATCTTCTTGGCCATGATGTCCTCTTAAGGTGACCGGCAGGGCCGGTCGGGTTGAAGAGCCGTGGTGTAGTTGGGGTTGGCGCCCCTCCCACGGATTTGGGTTTCGCCCTGACGGGTCACGGCGAAGCGCGGGCGTGTAGCAGGTTGGGGGGCGGGATACAATTGCCCCAACACCCGCTCATCCCCGCAAAATGGGGATCAGCTGGTCTTTTCGACCTGGGCGTATTCCAGTTCCACCGGGGTGGCGCGGCCGAAGATGGAGACGGTGACCCGCAG
Source organism: Caulobacteraceae bacterium (assembly GCA_003165275.1). Taxonomy (GTDB): domain Bacteria; phylum Pseudomonadota; class Alphaproteobacteria; order Caulobacterales; family Caulobacteraceae; genus Poindextera. The sequence goes on along the minus strand of PLSW01000134.1, from coordinate 1,104 downwards.
CCGGGCGCGGTCCTCGTCGACCTGCTCCACCGAGCCGTTGAAGCTGGCGAACGGGCCGTCGATGACCCGCACGGTCTCGCCGATCTCGAAGCTGATCGTGGGCTTGGGCCGTTCGACCCCTTCCTCGATGGCGCCGATGATACGGGCGACTTCCTTGTCGGACACCGGCATCGGCTTGGAGCCGGAGCCCAGGAAGCCGGTGACCTTCGGGGTGTTCTTGATCAGGTGGTAGGCCTCGTCCGAGAGGTCCATCTTCACCAGCACATAGCCGGGGAAGAACTTGCGCTCGGCGTTGACCTTCCGGCCGCGGCGGATCTCCACCACTTCCTCGGTGGGCACCAGGATCTCGGAGAAACAATCCTCCAGGCCCTGGTTCTTGGCCTGCTCACGGATGGCCTCGGCCACCTTGCCCTCGAAATTCGAGTAGGCGTGGACGATGTACCACTTGTGGCGGGGATTGGACGGGCGGGCGACGGCGGCTTCGGCGGGCATTTTCGTTAGGTCCTCAGGTCCCGAGCTTCAGCAGGAACTGCATGCCCTGGCCCAGAATTTGGTCGATTAGCAGGAAGAAGATGGCGGTGATCACCACCATGATGAACACCATGATCGAGGTGATCCAGGTTTCCTTCCAGCTGGTCCAGGTGATCTTGCGCGCCTCGGCCTGAACCTCGCGGAAGAACTGCACCGGCCCGACGCGCTTGCGCGGCGCATCGGGGGTGGCCGTCTTGGGGACCCGCGCGGCCACCACGGCGGCGGCGGCCGGCTTGGCGCCGCGGTTCTTAATCACGGACGGGGGACCGCCCCTATTATTGGCCATCTAGCGGCTCACGACTTTCTCAAAACGCCGGCGACGCATCGGCGATGCGCCCCCCTGCGGGTCTATATAGTGGCAGGAGTGGGGGGACTCGAACCCACGACCCTCGGTTTTGGAGACCGATGCTCTACCAGCTGAGCTACACTCCTCCAGGCCAAGACCAAGAACGTCGGAAGGCGTCTCGCCCGCCGACGCAATCGGCTCATCGCCGGAGCCGCGTCGTTTATCAGCGGGGGGACGGAGGGGCAAGGGTGAAGAGCGCGGAAGCAGGGCTCCGAACTCGGGTTAAC
>PLSW01000260.1 GCA_003165275.1 Caulobacteraceae bacterium | reverse complement strand
CTGAGGTTCATGTGTAATCAGGTAAACCTTTGTGGCGAGTCTGCTCAGGCGTTTGGCCCAACCGCCCGTTACCATTTTTCGTCACCCCCGGGCTTGTCCCGGGGGCAAGGGATCGCTGACGGCGAAATCGTCGCAGCGAGGCTAGCCGCTCCCGCCCGTGTTGCCTTGCCCCCGGGACAAGCCCGGGGGTGACGGAGAAAAGGGGGCGTCACTCCCCCCTCACCCCGGCGTCTGCCCCTGAACCTGCGCCATCGCCGCGTCGTCGATCTGCGTCGCCCGCAGATAGGCCGCGCGCGCGGTGAGCCGGGCGCTGTAGGCCTCGAAGGCCGGGCGCTTTTCCAGGGAGCCGAACTGCATGCCCCAGGTCACCTGGGCGCCGAAATAGACGTCCGCGGCGGTGAACTGGTCGCCGCAGACATAGTCACGGCCGCTGATCGCCGTCTCCATGGCGTCCATCACCGCCGCCAGGCTGCCGTAGCCGGCCATGACCTCGCGGCCCGGCGGCACGTCGAACCCCAGGGACTTGTTGGTGGTCGCCGCCTCGATGGGGCCGGCGGCGAAGAACAGCCAGCGATAGTAGGCCCCCCGGCGCCGATCCCCAGTCGGCGGGGCCAGGTTCGCCTGCGGAAAGACGTCGGCGAGGTAGGCGCAGATCGCCGCCCCCTCGGTGACCACCGTGTCCCCATGCTGGATGGCCGGCACCTTGCCCATGGGATTGATGGCCAGGTAGTCCGGCGCCTTCATCGACGTGGCGTAGTCCAGCAGCACCGTGCGGTAGGGCTGGCCCACCTCCTCCAGCATCCAGCGGGTGATGCGGCCGCGGGACATGGGGTTGGTGTAGAAGACGAGTTCGTCGCTCATGCGCATCCTCCGGCTGGCGCGCGCGAGCCCTCCCCCGCGCGCGTCAAACCCTAGATGTTCTTGTTATGTTTCGCCAGCCCCCATTTGCGGGCCGACCGATATTGGATCAGAGGGCCGGCCGGCGGCGGCTGCGCCACAGGAGCGACGGCCCGCCGGCGAGGCCCACGTAGAAGCCCACGTCATAGGCGACCCCGGTGCCGGTCTTCTCATAGAGGTGCGGCTGCCACGGCAGGGCGTGCGGTGCGAAACGGTTGATGATCTCCACGATCAGCGTCACCGGCGCGATCACCCCGTGCCAGAAGCCCAGCACCAGTTGCGCGATATCCCCGCTCGCCGCGGCGTGCTGGGATTCCACCCCGCCCGCGACACAGGCGCCGAGCGCCAGACAAAGCCCGACCGCCCCAGCGATCCGAACAGCGTTTCCCATGGATTGTCCCTTGTTCCTAAAGTGCGATGCGTCTTGCTCGCGCATCCGTCCCCCCACCGGTGAGCCCCCGCGAGGTATCGCCCAGACCCCTCCGCATCACGGCGGCGGCCTGGGACGGCCTTAGATAACCGCGTTCATCATACTTGGAACGCGCGAAGGCTCAAACCCGATCCCGCGACGGGCGACTTTAGCTTGGCCTTGGGGCGGCGCCCGCAAGGCCTGGGCGCTCACGGCCGCCGTCTGGATGGCGAGGCCAGACCCCACAGCAGGGCGCTGTTCATCGTCGCCCGCAGGTGGCCGAACTCGATCTCCGCCGGCAGCTTCCCGGCCAGGCGCAGAACGATCATGCCGTGCAGCGCGGCCCAGAACACCAGGGCCACCTCCGTCGCATCGCCGACGATCAGCCCCTCCCTGACCAGGCCGCCCACGAAATCCGTCAGGGTGGCCCGGGCCCGGGCGGTGGCGCGCACTAGGTCCGGGTGGTCGGCCTCCGTCGGCTGTTCGAGGTCGAACATCAGCCGGTAGGCAGCGGGATGCTCCACGGCGAAGCGCACATAGGCGTCGCCCACCGCCGTCCCTCGCGCCGCCGGCTCGGCGGTGGCGGCGAGGGCGCCCTCCAGGGCCGCGGCGAACCGGTCGAAGCCGGAGGCCCTGACGGCCGCCAGGATATCGTCCTTGTCCTTGAAGTAGCGATAGGGGGTCATCGGGCTGACCCCCAGTTCGGCGGCCAGCTGGCGCATGCTCACTGCCTGCGGCCCCTGCTCGGCGAACAGCCGCTCGGCGACCTCGCACAGGCGGTCGCGGAAGCCCGCGACATCGTCACTGGTCAGGATACGAGGCATGGGCCGACTCCTGGGACGAAGAAAACACTTGTCACATGCCTGAATGCGACGATATTAATTTACACCGTATATCTTCAAGCGCAAGGAGCTTGGCTCATGGACGGATCCCAGGTCATCAATCCCTATCTGGCCGGCAACTACGCCCCGGTGCGCAGCGAGGACGACTTCGTGCTGGCGGTGGAGGGCGAAATCCCGGCCGGGCTTGCGGGCGCCTATTACCGTAACGGACCAAACCCGCAGTTCGATCCCCGGGGCGACTACCACTGGTTCGGCGGCGACGGCATGATCCACGGCTTCTTCATCGAGGACGGCAAGGCCCGCTACCGCAACCGCTATGTGCGCACGCCCAAGTACCAGCTTGAGCACGACGCCGGCCGGTCCCTGTTCGGCTCCCTGGGCGATCCGCGCCACACCGACCCGTCGGTGATGGGTAAGGATGGGGGCGTGGCCAACACCAACATCGTCTGGCACGCGGGCAAGCTGTTCGCCCTGGAAGAGGGCCATATGCCCACCGAGCTGGATCCGCTGACCCTGGAGACCAAGGGCTACGCCGAGCAATACCGGGGCAATGTCACTGCCCACCCCAAGCTCGATCCCGAGACCGGCGAGATGGTCTGGTTCGCCTATATGGCCGGCGAGGGCTACTTCAACCGGCAACTGGCCTACGGGGTCACCGACAAGGCCGGCAAGGTCGTGCGCCGCGACACCTTCGAGGCGCCCTATTGCAGCATGGTCCACGACTTCCTGGTCACCCGCCGCCACGCCCTCTTCCCGATCCTGCCCCTGACCGGTAGCCTGGAGCGGGCGATGACCGGCGGCGCCCCCTTCGCCTGGGAGCCGGAAAAGGGCGCCTTCGTCGGGGTCATGAAGCGGGACGCCGCGGTGGACACGGTCCGCTGGTTCGAGGTCGAGGCCTGCTACGTCTTCCACCCGATGAACGCCTGGGAGGAGGGCGACACGATCTTCGCCGACGTGATGGAATATCCCCACGCGCCGCTGTTCCCCAACGCCGACGGTAGCCGCACCAGCAACGCCGGCGCCCGCCTGGTGCGCTGGACCATCGACCTCGCCGCCCCCACCAACCGAATCAAGCGCGAACCCCTGGACGACCTCGCCGGCGAGTTCCCCCGCCTGGACGATCGCCGGGCGGGCCTGGCCTATCGCCACGGCTGGTTCGCCGCCAACTTCGACCGCGACCACGGCATGATCGGCTTCAACGGCCTCGCCCACGTCGGTCACGCCACCGGCAAGCGTTCGGACTATCGCTTCGCCCCTGGCGAGGCCCCCGGCGAGCCGATCTTCGTGCCCCGCACGGCGGACGCCGCCGAAGGCGACGGCTGGCTGATCGCCACCCTCTACCGCGCCGCCGAAGACCGCAGTGACCTGGTCATCTTCGACGCCCAGGCCATCGAGAAAGGCCCGATCGCCTGCGCCAAGGCGCCCCGGCGAGTGCCGTTCGGCTTCCACGGGAACTGGCGGGGGGCGTAGGGCCCCTCGATCCCAGAGCAGGTTGCGATTAGATGGAACCAGCAACGCGCGGCGGCCCGACGCAACCCTGATTCCGACTAAACCCAACGCGCCCTAGCGGGTGCGATACCGGCGCGCGGCGGCTCTAGAGTATGACCGCCTCGCGTCCGCCGCGCACCAGTGACCCCGGCAGGGCGCCGGTGAATTCGCCATCGACGAAGGTCACCTGGCCGGACTTGACCGTATAGCGATAGCCTTCCGCCCGCTGCACCAGCCGGCGGCCGCCCGCGGGCAGGTCGTGGATCGCTTCCGGCCGGAACAGGCGCAGGGCCGCGAAGTCGATGATGTTGATGTCGGCCAGCAGGCCCGGCTTCAACTGGCCGCGATCGTTGAGGCCGTAGGCCCGGGCCGTGTCGCTGGTCAGCTTGCGCACCAGGAATTCCAGCGGGAACTTCTCCCCCTTCACCCGGTCGCGGCCCCAGTAGCTGATGATGAAGGTCGGCATGCCGGCGTCGGCGATGACCCCGCAGTGGGCGCCCCCGTCGGAGAGGCCGAACAGCACATTGGGGTGCTGCATGTTCTTGCGGAAGAAGTCGAAGTTGTAGGTGAAGTAGCCGCCGAGGGGCTGGTAGAACAGCTCGCGGCCGCCGTCGCGGATGAGGAGGTCGTACATCATCTCCATCGGCGTGACGCCGGCGGCCTCGGCCAGGCCCGCGACGCTCTGCTCGCGGTCGGGCTCATAGTTGGGGTTGTCGCCCAGGGGGAAGACCCGGGCCAGCAACTCGTCCGGCCCGCCGCTCATGGCGCCGGACTTCATCGCGCTGGTTTCCGACAGCAGGGCGGCGCGGATGTCGGCCCGCTGCATCATCGCCACCTTTTCCTCCAGCGGCAGGCTTGCGATCTCGCGGCGATAGGTCGGATGGCCGGCGAAGACGTGGAAGCTGGAGGTCAACCCCTGCAGGACGCCCGTGGGTCGCCCGGCAATCTGCGGGCGGATATCCATGCCCTCCCGCCGGGATTCCTCGGCGATATTGTACATCTTGTCGCCCTGGTAGGCGCCGGCGGAGGTCGCCACCAGGGTCACCGGCAGGCCGGTCTCATGGGCGAAGCCCTTGACCCATTTCCACTCGTCGTCGTCGCCCAGGTGGTCCGAGACCATCTCGAACACCCCGTGCTTGAGCCCGGCCATCGACCGGCCCAGGGCCAGCATTTCGTCGGACCCGGCGAAGGTGCCCGGCATGTGCACGCCCTTCAGGTCCTTGTGCAGCAGGGTGCGCGAGGTGGAGAACCCCAGGGCGCCGGCCTCGACCCCCTCGCGAACAATGGCCGCCATCTGGGCGATCTCGCCGGCGTCGGGGACATAGTCGGTGTTGCAGCGGTCGCCGAGCACATAGGCGCGGACGGGGGCGTGCGGCACGTGGACGCCCACGTCGATCGCGCGCTTCTTGGCCTCCAGGGCGTCGAGATACTCAGGAAACGTCTCCCACTGCCAGTCGATGCCTTCGGCCAGGGCGGAGCCCGGGATGTCCTCGACGCCTTCCATGAGTTCGATCAGGAAGTCGTGGGCGTCGGGGCGGACCGGCGCGAAGCCGACGCCGCAATTGCCCATGATCGCCGTGGTCACCCCGTGCCAGCTCGAGGGCGCCAGGACCGCGTCCCACGAGGCTTGGCCGTCGTAGTGGGTGTGGATGTCGACCCAGCCCGGGGTGACGATCATGCCGGCGGCGTCGATTTCCCGGCGGCCGGTCCCCTCGACCTTGCCGACCTCCACGATGCGGTCGCCGTCGATGGCGACGTCGCCGAGATAGGGCTCGCCCCCGGTCCCATCGACGATGGTGCCGTTCCGAATGATCAGATCCCGCATGGCGCGCTCCCGGACCTATTGCGATTGATTTTCATAACCGTACCCCGGCTCCCCAACGGAAGCGCCAGCAAAATCTTCGCCGGCCCGCGCGCGTCGGCGCCGCCAGCGCCCGAATGCCGCGCGGCCCGCCCTTCCCCGACTCGCCGGGGCGTGGCCTATGCGCCCATGGCCCGCGAAACCGTCTACATCCTGCAAACCTATGTCGCCGGGCGCGGCAAGGGGTTGAAGGCCGAGCAGCAGGTCGGCTGCAAGACCGCCGAGGAGGCCCGCCGCAAGGCCGAGCGTCTCGCCCCCCTGCGCGAAGGCGTCGTCGCCTTCGCCGCCACCGCCGACGTGGAGATGGGCGACTACGACGACAACCCGCAGATCCTGTTCAAGGCCGGCCGCCTGCCCCCGCCCTGGAACGAGGACTGAACCCTTAGTTTGGTTGGAATCGACACGCGGAGTTGCGGCGGCCCGACGCCCCCTCAGTCAGCTTCGCTGACAGCTCCCCCGTTTCACGGTGGAGCAAAATGATGATCGTCCTCCACCGCGTAGCGGGGGGTCGAGAGCGCGGGCGCACTTTATGCGCCCGATGCGTTCGCTAAAAGCGAACGCCGCTCTCGACGGCGACCCGCGTAGCGGGGCGACGCGGGCGTCGGTCCGTCGCACGCTAGCCGGGCTTTCCGCATCCCCGCGCCGCCGGTCCTTGATCTGGGTCAACCCCAGCCGCGCCGTCCCGCCGCATGCTGGCCGCTCCCTCGGAGCGCACCCATGGACACCCTTCTCGACCGCCTGAAATCCGAGATCGGCGAAGCCAATGTGTTGACCGGCTCCGCAGCCGCCGAGCAGGCCTTCAGCCCGTGGACCCAGCTGGGGACGCCCCTGGCCATCGTCCGGCCGGGCTCGACCGCGCAGGTCGCCGCGGTGCTGCGGGCCGCGGGAGACGCGGGCGCCGCCGTGGTGCCCTGGGGCGGCAGGACCGGCCTGGTGGACGGCGCAAGGGCCGAGGGCGCCATCGCCCTCAGCCTGGAGCGCATGGCCGCGGTCGAATCCGTCGACCCGGGCCAGTCGACCATGACCGTCCAGGCCGGCTGCGTCCTGGAAGCCGCCTGCCGGGCGGCGGAGGACGCCGGCCTGTTCCTGCCCCTCGATTTCGGCGCGCGGGGCTCGGCCACCATCGGCGGGGCGATCTCCACCAACGCAGGCGGCAACCGGGTGCTGCGCTACGGCATGGCCCGGGACATGGTGCTGGGGCTGGAGGCGGTGCTGGCGGACGGAACCGTGCTCACCACCCTCAACAGCCTGATCAAGAACAACGCCGGCTATGATCTGAAGCAGCTGTTCATCGGCTCGGAGGGCACCCTCGGCGTGGTCACCCGCGCCGTCCTTCGCCTGCGGCCGAAACCAGCCTCGCAGCAGACGGCCCTGCTCGGTGTCGAGCGGTTCGACGCCCTGCCCCGGCTTCTGCGCCGGCTGGAGGCGGAGCTGGACGGGGCCCTGTCGGCCTTCGAGGTGATGTGGCCGCAGTTCTACGACCTTGTCACCACCCCCCCGGCGGCGGGCCGGCCGATCCTGCCGCCCGTCCACGGCTACTATGTGCTGGTCGAGACCCTGGGCGCGGACCCGGCGGCGGACGGCGCGCGCTTCGAGGCGGCCCTGGCCGGAGTCCTTGAGGACGGCCTGGCGGCAGATGTGGTGATCGCCCAGTCGGGCGCCGAGCGGGCGCGGATGTGGGCCCTTCGGGATGATGTCGCCCAGACCGCCCGCAACGGGCCGATCCAGACCTTCGACGTCAGCCTGCCCATCCACGAAATGGAGCCCTATCTGACGGCGGTCCGCGCCATGCTGGAAACCGGCATTCCCAGGGCCACCCTGACGATCTTCGGCCATCTGGGAGACGGCAACCTGCACCTGATCGTCGGCAACCCGGACGCCGATCACCGGGAGACCGTGGAGGCGATCATCTACGGCCCCCTGGCCGCCCGACACGGCTCGGTCTCCGCCGAGCACGGCATCGGCCTGCAGAAGCGCGCTTGGCTGGGCTATTCGCGCAGCCCTGAAGAGATTGCGCTGATGCAATTGCTGAAGCGGGCGATGGATCCGCGCGGGACGCTCAATCCGGGCAAGGTGCTGCCCCCTGGGCCGAAGGTCGCAGGGGCGGCCCCCTAACGCCCCGTTAACCACATCAGCAAACTATCCCCGTGGTCGGCGCCGACCCTTCCTGACGCCGCATCCAGGGCTTCGCCATGACCATCAATCCCGTCGCCGGCACCTTCTTCGGCCTAGCCTTCCCCTCCCCGGAGTCCGCCGCCGAGGTGTCCGACGCCCTGCGGCGGGTGGTGCAGGGGTTCAGCGGCCAGAAGCTGTTCATGAACGACAACCTGTTCACCGTGGGCCACACCCGCGGTTTCCTCGAGGACCCGGCCTTCATGGCCGCGGTCGAGGGCGCCGAGCCCGACCGGATCGAACAGGCGATCATCTGGCGCACCCATGTGATGTGCTGGGCCGCCCGCTCGGCCCTGCGCCAGCCGGGGGATTTCGTCGAGTGCGGCTGCTACAAGGGCTACACCACAAGGGTGATCTGCGATCTGCTGGACTGGAAGTCCGTAGACAGACGGTTCTGGATGTATGACCTCTTCCTGCCCACCGGCGCCGCCGGCGAGGGGGCGAAACTACTGGAACACAGCGAAGGACTGCACAAGCAGGTCGTGGGCCGGTTTTCCGACCTGGACAATGTCACCGTGATCCAGGGCCGGGTGCCGGACAGCTTCGCCAAGGGCTCCCCCGACCGGATCGCCTTCCTGCACATCGACATGAACAACGCCCACGCCGAGCTCGAGGCCATGAAGGCCCTGTTCGACCGCGTCTCCCCGGGCGGCATCGTGGTGTTCGACGACTACGGCTGGGACGTCTACCGCGACCAGAAGGACGCCCACGACGCTTGGCTGGCGCCGCAGGGCTACCAGATCCTGGAGCTGCCGACCGGGCAGGGGTTGCTGATCAAGTAGGGTTCAGACGCGAGCCCCAAAATCCGCTCATACCGGCGAATGCCGGTACCCAGATCATATGGCTCGATGCTCTGCGAAACGTCTCGAACTGCATTTCTGAAACCACACCAAGCATCGCACTCCATGATCTGGGTACCGGTATTCGCCGGTATGAGCGGAGTGAGTTGGCCAAATTTCAGATCAACGTCTACGCCAGCATCCCCATCATCCGCCCCCTGATGATCTCCTCCGCTTCCGCCACGATGCGCTTGATCAGCACGTCGCAGGTGGGGATGTCGTGGATCAGGCCCTGGATCATGCCGGCGGACCAGATGCCGTGGTCGGGATCGCCGGTCTCGTAGACCACCCGGCCGCGGGTGCCGGCCACCAGTTCGCGCACGTCCTCGAACTTGGCGCCGGAGCGTTCCAGTTCGACCACCTGCTGGCTTATCGCGTTCCTCGCCACACGGGAGGTGTTTCGCATGGTGCGGAAGATCAGGTCCGTTGCCCGTTCGTCGTTGTCGACCATCTGCTTCTTGACGTTCTCGTGGATCGGCGATTCCACCGTGGCCATGAAGCGGGTGCCCATGTTGATGCCCTCGGCGCCCAGGGCCAGGGCGGCGGCGAGGCCGCGCCCGTCGCCGAAGCCGCCGGAGGCGATCATCGGGATCTTCACCTTGTCGGCGGCGGCGGGGATCAGGATCAGGCCGGGGATATCGTCCTCCCCCGGGTGGCCGGCGCATTCGAAGCCGTCGATGGAGATGGCGTCGACCCCCATCCGCTCGGCGGAGAGGGCGTGTCGGACCGAGGTGCACTTGTGGATCACCTTGACCCCGGCGGCCTTGAACTCGTCGACGTGTTCCTGCGGCTTGTTGCCGGCGGTCTCGACGATCTTGACCCCGGAATCGATGATCGCCTGGCGGTATTCGGCGTAGGGGGGCGGGTTGATCGCCGGCAGGATGGTCAGGTTCACCCCGAACGGCTTCTTGGTCAGCGAGCGGCAGCGCTCGATCTCGGCGCGCAGGGCGTCCGGCGTGGGCTGGGTCAGGGCGGTGATGAAGCCCAGGCCGCCGGCATTGGCGACCGCGGCCACCAGCTCGGCGCGGCCCACCCACTGCATGCCGCCCTGAGCGATCGGGTGCTCGACGCCGAACATCTCGGTGAAGCGGGTGTTGATCATGGCCGTCCTCCCAACGTTTGTTTGAAAAACAGTTAGAAGGGTTACGGAGCGGCAGGCAAGGCGGTATGAGGCCCTATTGCGCCGCCCCCGTCCACTCCCAATGCCAGGGCTCGAAGGGGTAGTTCACCCAGCCGAACCGGCCGGCGTTGGCGACCATCCAGGCGTAGGCCGGGGTCTTCGTCTGGCGCAGGCGGTTCTGATCGTCGCTGGAGATCGGCGAGCCGCCGCCCAGGTTGAGGTCGATGGCGAGGCCGGTGCGATGGGCCGAGCAGAAGGCGCGGGTGACGTTGCCGCAGTCGTTGTCCTTGGCGCAGCGGGCGTTGTCGTCCTCGGGGGTGCGATAGCCGGAGACGATGGTCAGCAGGCTATGGTCGGCGCCGATCGTCGGCGACTCGCTGCGCGCCGCCGCGACCATGCGGCGATAGGAATCCAGCGCCTCGCTGCGCAGCTTGATCGCCTTGCCGCCGAAGGCTTCCGCACCGTCGACGCGGGTCAGGTTGGCCCCCGAGGGCGCCTGCGGACAGGCGCCGGTGGCGCTGAGGCGCACGAAGGGGCGCTGCAGCTCCCATGCGCCGTTCATGACCTTGAAGCTGGCCTCGTCCAGCATGCCGGTGGCCGGCAGCCGCCGCTTCTGCTGCCAGCGGGACAGGGCGGCGGCGAAGCCAGGGGTCTCGGGGCCGCAGGCGGCGCCGATCTCCTCGGCGATGCGCGGGGCGTAGGTCTCCCAGCCGATCTCCGGCCGGTGGAACGGCGTCCAGGCCAGGGTGCGCAACGAGGCGGCGTTGGCCGCGGTGGCGGCGTCATAGCCCTTGGCGGAACAGTCCGTCACCAGGGGGACCGGCGCTGGCGTCGCCGCGGCGGAGGGCGCTCCGCCGGCGACGACCACGGGCTGCGGCGTGGCAATCATCGGATCGCCGGCGGCCTGGACATGGTCCGTCGGCGGGGCGGCCGAAGGGCTACTCGGCGCCGCATGGAAGTGGGGCAGGAGCAAAATCAGCGCGATGGCGCCGCCGAGCCCGAGACCAACCAGCCAGACCAGGCCGAAAAATAGGCGGCGCAGCATTCCCACGGACTCACACTGGCTCCCACGCCGCAATGGTCAGGGTAACGGTCGAGCTTGCCCGGCGTTCCCTGCAACCGTCAAACGGGAACCTCGGCCGATCCCGGCGCTTTCCGCAAGCGCCGCGCCCGCGGCGGCCCAGGGAATGCTCATGTCTGTCCGAATCCGGTCGATTTTTCCCGTCGTTGTTCTGGCTTCGGCACTGGCTGGCTGCTCGCCGGACAAAGGCGCGCCGCCGCCCAAGCCTGCGATCGCCGCGGCCGGCGCGCCAAAACCGCCGGCGAAGCCTCCGGTCGCGCCAAGCGCGGCGCCGCTCGCCATCGCACCCTCTGCGGCGCCCGTGGGCCTCGCGATCAACGCCGTCGCTCCGCCCGGGCCAGGCCCAACCCCCGCCGCCACCCCCGGTGCAGCCGTTGCGTCCGTCCCCGATCCGATCCAGGTCCGCAACCAGCTGATCAAGGTCGAGGTGCTGCTCGACCGGGCCCACTTTTCGCCGGGGGTGATCGACGGCCGGGACGGCGACAACCTCCACCGCGCCGTCGCCGCCTATGAAAGCGCCCACGGACTGGCCGCCGCCGGCGCCGTGGATCCCGCCCTTTGGGCCGCCCTGACCCAGGCCGACCCTGCGCTCGTGGTCACCGACTATGTGATCGGCGCGGGCGACGTGAAGGGGCCGTTCCTCGGCAAGGTCCCCACCGACATGAAGGCCATGGCAAAGCTGCCGCACATGGGCTTCGCCACCCCCCTCGAAGGCCTGGCCGAGAAGTTCCACATGGACCCCGCCCTGCTCAAGGCCCTGAACCCGGGCGTGGATTTCGCCGCGGCGGGCGCGACCTTCGTCGTCGCCGCTTCCGGCAGCCCGCCCCTGGCGACGCCGGTGGTTCGCATCGAGGTCGACAAGTCCACCCAGCAGGTGCGGGCGTTCGATGCGACCGGCATCCTGGAGGCCGTCTACCCCGCCACCGTCGGCAGCCAGGAGCGGCCGGCGCCCAGCGGCGTCTGGGCCGTGCGCTCCGTGGCCCTGCGGCCGAACTACACCTTCGATCCGGCCCGGCTCACCTTCGGCAAGTCGAAGACGGTGCTGACCATCGCCCCGGGCCCGAACAATCCGGTCGGCTCGACCTGGATCGCGCTCACCAAGGACACCTACGGCATCCACGGCACGCCGGACCCGAGCCTGGTCGGCAAGCGCGCCTCCCACGGCTGCGTACGCCTGACCAACTGGGACGCCCGCCAGCTGGGGACGGCGGTGAAAAAGGGGGCGGTGGTGGATTTCGTGGGGACGGAGACGCTGGCGAAGACGGCGGCGTAGGGCGTTACGACGGACCGACGCCCCCTCCGTCAGCGCTTCGCACTGTCACCTCCACCGCGGAGCGGGGGAGGTGACAGTGAGCGGAGCGAACAAGGGGGCGTCGGTCCGCCGCACTCAACCCACCCTCACGTCCCCGGCGGATAACCCTTCAGGTCGATCGTCCGCTTCACCGTCATCGTCAGCACGCAGTCGGCGGCGTTGATGCGCGAGATCGTGCCCCAGTCCTCGTCCTCAAACGACGCGCACTCGGCGTCGCGGAAGGCGACCCAGGCGCGCTGGGCGGCCTGGAGCTTGACCTTCTGGCGCGGATTGAGGGCGCCCATGGCCTTGCGATAGGCGGCGTTCAGGCGGGCGTCCTGGATCTTCAGCTCGCCGTCGGCGCATTCGATCATGCCCATGGTGGACTGACCCTCGGGGGCGTCCAGGCACCGCTGGTAGCCCGGGGTGTAGCGGGCCTCCACCGGGTCTTTCGCCGGCGCCGCGCTCGCCAAGCCAGGCAGGACGGCCGACGCCGCAAAGACGGCGGCGAGAAGACGAGACGTCAAAGGTTGCGCCCGATGGCGTAGAACCGGTCGGCGCGCTGTTTGCGGATCTGTTCCGGCGTCAGGCTCATCAGCTTGCGCAGCTCCGCCTCCACCGCGTCGCCCACCGAGCGGATCGTGGTCTCCGGATCGGAATGGGCGCCGCCGGGGGGTTCCGGAAGGATGCGGTCAACGATCTTCAGGGGCAGCAGGTCCTGGGCGGTGATCTTCATCGCCTCGGCCATCCTGGGCGCCTGGCCCCGGTCGCGGAAGACGATCGACGCACCGGCCTCGGGAGAGGCCACCGAATAGACCGCGTGCTCCAGAATCAGCACCTTGTTGGCCGCGGCGATGCCCAGGGCGCCGCCGGAGCCGCCCTCGCCGGTGATGGTGGCGATCATCGGCGTGCCCAGGGTCAGGCAGCGCTCGGTGGAGCGGGCGATGGCCTCGCCCTGGCCGCGTTCCTCGGCGCCGATGCCGGGATAGGCGCCGGAGGTGTCGACGAAGCTGAGCACCGGCAGGTTGAACTGCTCGGCCAGGTCCATCAGCCGCACGGCCTTGCGGTAGCCCTCGGGCCGAGCCGAGCCGAAGTTGTGCTTGATGCGGGTGGTGGTGTCGTGGCCCTTCTCCAGGCCGACCACGACGACGCCCTCGCCGCGGAACCGGCCGAGGCCGCCGACGATGGCCTGGTCGTCGCCGAACCGGCGGTCGCCGCGCAGCTCGACGAACTCGTCGATCAGGCCGGCGACGTAGTCCAGGTAGTGCGGCCGCTCCGGATGGCGGGCGACCATGGTCTTCTGCCAGGTGTCGAGGTGGGCGTAGGCCTCGCGCCGCATGGACTGGGCGCGCTGGCGCAGGGCCTCGATCTCGGCGTTGAACGCGCCGGGGCCGGCGGTCTCGGAGAGCTTGGAGAGTTCCTCGATCTTCGATTCGAGATCGGCGATGGGGCGCTCGAACTCAAGATAGTGGGCGGCCATTCAGGGCTTCGACCTCGGCTGACAAGGGCGCGGACGTTAGGCGGGTTGAAGGGGCGGGACAAGGTTTTGGTGGAAGCGGGCGCTACGGTTCGTCCCCCGCATCGTCGAGGAGGCCCTCAAGCCGCCTTGCGCCGTGGACGACCCTGGCAATCTGAACACCCGAGACAATCTGACGATAGAGAACCAGATAGTCACCGACCACCAACATGCGCGCGTCCGCCGCGATCTCACGGCAGGCGGGACCAAGACCGGGATGGGCCGCGAGCGCCTCGCAACGCGCGACAATACGGTCGATGAGTTTGTCGGTCGCGGCTGGGCTGTCCATCGCCACATGCAGCCAGATATCGTCCAAGTCGGCGTCCGCGCGCCGGGATCGGGTGACGCAACCCATGGGTCAGCGGCGATCACCGGCCCGAAGCGCGGCCAGGCGTTCGCGGCCGCGACGCTTAATATCCTCGCCATCGAGCGGGCCGGCGTCGCCGCTGTCGACTCCCTCGCGCCAAAGCTGGCGCAGTTCCTCGATCGCCACAGCCCGACTTTCGCGCTGCCGTTTCCACGCGCGCAACGCGTCGCGAACGACTTCGCTGGTCGAGGCGTAATCCCCCGTGGCGATCGCCGTCCGGATATCCGCAGCGAGTTCCGGCGTAAGGGCGATGCTGAGTTTTTCGACGGCGGCCATAACGATGTTCCGATTTTCGGTATGACTGAGTACTACCACAGGCGAACCGCCGCGTCATTTGCCTTTCCGGGCGACGTGCTCACCCCCGCCAGTCCGCCCCCCGCTTCTCCATCCACGCCTTCACCCCCTCGCCGTAGTCCGGGTGGCGGATCATGGCCTCCATCAGCCGTTCCGCCTCCACGACCGCTGCGGCGGCGCCCCGGTGCAGGTCGCGGTAGATCTGGTGTTTGGTCACCCGCGCCGATCCGGGAGAGACCTGGTCCGCAAGGGCCCGGGCGTAGACCTCCACGGTTGGGATCAGATCCTCAGCCGCCACCACCCGGTTGAGAAATCCCATGGCGAAGGCCTCCTCGGCGGTGAACACCCGGCTGGACAGCAACAGGTCGTTGGCGTGGGTCAGGCCGATGATCCGCGGCAGCACCCAGGACAGGCCGAACTCCGCCGGGAAGTTGAACCGGCCGTGGGCGGTGGTGAACTTGGCCCCGGCGACGGCGAACCTGAGATCGGCGAAGGCGGCCAGCACCAGCCCCACCCCCGCGGCGGCGCCGTTGATGGCGGCGATCACCGGCTTATCGAGGCCGAACTGATAGGCGAAGGTCGCATCAAAGTTGGGGTCGGTCCCGAAGCCGGGCCGGGCGATGTCCTCGGCCGTGCCCGGATCGTACCGGCCCTTTTCGGCGTGGCCCTCCAGGGCCCCCAGGTCCGCCCCGGCGCAGAAGGCGTTGCCCTCGGGATCGCCGGTGACCACGATGACCCGCACGAGCGGGTCGACGTCGGCCCGCGCCAGGCACCACCGGTATTCGGTGTGCATCCGCCCCGTCCAGGCGTTGCGCCGCCTGGGCCGCGCCAGGGTGATGGTGGCCACGCGGTCGACGACGGCGTAGCGGGTGGCTTTCAGGTCCATGGGGCGAACTCCTGTCACGCCATACTAGAACCCCCGCCTCGCAGGGGCCCGCAAGGGGGGGCTTAGTGTTTCGGCTTCTTCGCCAGCGGATGGGCCCCCTCCACCACCGCCCGCAGTCGGTCCCCCGCCACATGGGTGTATATCTGCGTCGTGGCGATGTCGGCGTGGCCGAGCAGCTTCTGCACCACCCGCAGGTCCGCGCCGCCCTCCATGAGGTGGGTGGCGAAGGCGTGGCGGAGGACGTGGGGGCTGACCCTGGCGGGATCGAGGCCGGCCGACAGGGCCGCCTCGTCCAGCAGCTGGGCGAAGCGGCGGGCGGTGATGCGGCCGGCCACGCCCCGGGACGGAAACAGCCACGGGCTGGCCTCGGCGCCCTTGGACAGAAACCGGACACGCGCCGGCAGATAGGCCTTCACCGCCGCCCGCGCGGTCTCGTTCAGGGGGGCGAGCCGCTCCTTGCCGCCCTTGCCCTTGATGATCAGGAAGGCCGGATCGCGGGCGACCGCGGCCAGGGTCAGGCCGACGAGTTCCGAGACCCGCAGGCCCGAGGCGT
This sequence comes from Caulobacteraceae bacterium, assembly GCA_003165275.1. Taxonomy (GTDB): domain Bacteria; phylum Pseudomonadota; class Alphaproteobacteria; order Caulobacterales; family Caulobacteraceae; genus Poindextera. The sequence continues at coordinate 14,468 of PLSW01000260.1, read as the reverse complement.
AGAGCAGCTCGACCATGCAGCCCAGGCGAAGGCCGGCCGCCCCGTCCCTGGCCGATGCGGCGGCGATCAGCCGATCCACCTCGTCCCGGCTCAGCACCTTGGGCAGGGCCCGGCCCTGCTTCGGCGCATCCACCCGCCGCACAGGATCGTCCGCCCGCCAGCCCTCGCCGAGCACGAAGCGGTAGAGGCCGCGCACGCTGGCCCGCCGCCGCGCCGCCGTGGCGGGGGAAAGGCCGAGGGCGCCAAGGTGGGCAAAATAGGCCTCGATGTCCTCGGCCGAGGCGTCCGCGAGATCGCGCCCGCGCCCCGCCAGGAAGCCGCCGGCGTCGGCGAGGTCCTTGGCGTAGGCGGTCAGGGTGTTGCGGGCGGCGGCCCGCTCCACCGCCATCATCTCCAGGAAGGCGTCGATCCAGCCCGCGGCCTGTAGGGCGTCCGAGGTCATCAGCGGCTTTGCAACGCGATCAGGCCCTCCAGAGCCACGGCGCGGGCGTCCTTGGCGAGGCCGGCCTTGACCAGGGCCCGCTCGATCCGCGCGCGGTCGGCGGGATCGGGGCCCGCCCCGCCGCCATTTTCGGCGATCAGCAGCGCGACGAGCCCGGTCTCGCCCCGTGCGCCGGCCTCGGCGGCGAGGTCCAGGGCCATGAGCCGAGCCGGCGCCTCGCCGCGGCCGAGGTCGAAACGGATGAATTCGCCCCGCTCCTGGGGGCTCATCGGACCCTGCAACGCCGCGTAGATCGCCGTCGCCCCCTGCGCACGGGTCCGGGCGGCGCCAGCCGTCGCGGCGCCGCGCTCGGCCAGACGGTCGAGGGTCTGCGCGTCCGGGTGGTTGGCCGCCACCGCCAAGCCGGCGTCGAGGATGGCCAGGTCCACGGGGCTCGCCCCGGCAAGGCTGTCGCTGACCATGCCGGCGCGGATCGCCTGGGCCGTGGCGAGATCGCCGCCGGCCAGGGCGGCGGTGGCCAGCTGCACCGGATTGGCCAGGGGCGCCCTGGCGGCGACCAGGGCGGCGATCTGCGGCGAAGCGGCCACGGCGGCGTCCAGATAGGGCCGGCCGCCCTTGGCAGCGCGCAGGGCGATCAGGATGTCCGCCTCGCCGGCCTGGACCGGGGCTGTTGGGGCGAGGCCAGCCCTTCCGAGGGCGATCTGGCGGGCGACGGCGCGGCTGGCGCCGGGCAGGGCCGGCGTCGGATCGAGCTGCAGCCGGCGGGTCATGGCGTAGTCCAGCCCGCCGCGCAGGCTGGGCGCGCCGGGATCGCCGGCGCCGGCCAGGATCACCGTCATCATCCGCGTGAAAGTGGGATCCTTGGCCTGCTGGTTGGCCAGGGTCAGGGTCAGCTGGGCCGCGTCGGTCTTGCCGGCCCGGGCCTGGCAATAGGCGCGCAGGCGTAGCCAGTAGGGGGCGTCCCGTTCGCTGGCCAGGGCTTCGCCGATGGCGCAGGCCTTGTCCTCGTGGCCGGTGATCAGGGCCGCCTCGGCGCCGGCCTGCGACAGGGCCGGGCTGTTGGCGACGCCGCTGGTGCGGTCGAGGATGCTCTCCACCACGCCCGCGTCCCCCAGCACCAGCAGGGCCTTCACCCGCGCCGCGGCGAGGTCAAGGTCGTCGCCGGCGCCGCTGGGCGCGGTGGCGGCGGTGGAAAGCAGGCGCAGGGCAAGCTCCTCGAAGGCCGGCGACAGGGGTCGTACGCCGATCGTTGGAATCACCGCCCGGGCGATGTCGACGCTGGCGCCGTTCCAAAGATCGATTCCCAGCCCGGTTTCCCGACCCGTGGAGAAGAGATCGAGGCTGGTCAGGGGCTGAACCTCCACCCCCGACGCGGCCGGGGCGGGCGCCGCGGCAGGCGGCGGCGGGCTGGGGGTCTGGGGGCTGGACGGCGGCGCGGTGGCGATGGTCTCGGGACCGGGATCCAGCCCCTGGGCCAGGGCCGGCCCCGCCAGGGCCAGCCCCCCGAGGGCCAGCAAAGTCGCCCCGATGACAGCCGTGCGAGCCGCTCGTCCTCTCCCGGTCCGCGCGTTCATGGTCTCACCCTTATTTCCGCGCCCGGCGCAGCGTGTTTTCGATGAAGATGGCGGCGAGGCCCGCAAACAGGACCGGGCCCAGGATGTCGGCCGCCAGAAGGTGCAGCCGCGCCGCCGCGAACGCCGCCGCCAGCCAAACCAGGATCGCCGCCACCAGGCTGACGTCGTCGACGAAAAGGCCGACGATCTCATCGATGATGGTCCGCACCCACCCCACCGGCCTAACCCTTCGCCGTCTGGGCGGCGGGGGCGCTCGCCCGGCTCAGCGGGGCGGTGACCAGGGCCGTAAGGGCGAAGCCCGTGACCAGGCCGAGGATCGACCAGTCGTCCCCGGGCCACGCGATCCCCATGCCCTCACCCACCCAGAAGGTCCCGAAGGCGGACAGCAGCACCCCGACGATGAATTTCAGCGTGTTCTCCGGCACCCGCGCCAGGGGCCGGTGCACGACCACGCCCAGCAGCATGACCAGGGCCAGGGCCGCTGCGGCCCCCAGGGCGGCGGGCGCCAACAGCCCCGCCCCCCCGGCGCCGATGGCGATGACGATGAACACCACCTCCGTTCCCTCAAGCATGGTGATCTTGAAGGCGGTCATGAAGCCGATCTTGTCGAGCCCAGCGCCGGCCGCGCCCGCGCCGCGCAGAAGCGTTGTTTGCTTGGCGAAGGCGGCCTCCTCGTCGTGCAGGGGGATGATCCCCGCCGATCGCAGGGTCGCCTTGCGCAGCCAACGAATCCCGAACAGCAGCAGCAGGACGCCGATCCACAACTGCAGCAGATTGAGCGGAACCGCGGACAGGGATGGCCCGAGGACGGCGACCAGCACCGCCAGCACCGCCACGGCGGCGGCCGCGCCCGTCAAGGCTCCCCGCCAGCCGCGCACCACGCCGACGGCGAGGATCACCGTCAACGCCTCGACGAACTCCACCAGGGAGGCGAGGAAGGACGCGAGGATGGTCGGCCCCACATGGGCCCAGTTCACGATCATGCCGCCTCCAGCCGCCCGGGATGCGAAGCCCTAGCCCTGGCCCGCCCATGGTACCGATTTATGGCGGGCGCGCGAACCGCAAAAGTCGCGGGCCAAGCCCGGCCGTAGCGGGACCGGCGTGGCCTGTGATAAGCCCGCCCTGGCCATGCAACCGATGACCCCCCGGCCCTGTCCCCAAGCCGCGCCCCATCCGCGTACGGAGCCGCGCCGATGAGCATCGACCCTCGCCTTCGCGATCGCACCATCACCCTGGTGGGGCTGATGGGCGCCGGCAAGTCCAGCGTCGGACGGCGCCTGGCCGCCAGCCTTGGCCTGCCCTTCCGTGACGCCGACGAGGAGGTCGAGCGCGCCGCCGGTCGCTCGGTGGCGGAGATCTTCGCCGACCTGGGCGAGGCGACCTTTCGCGACGGCGAGCGGCGGGTGATCGCCCGGCTGCTCGACGAGCCGCCGCATGTGCTGGCCACCGGCGGCGGGGCCTTCATGAACCCCGAGACCCGCCGGCTGATCCTGGAGCGATCCATCGCGGTCTGGCTGAAGGCGGACGTGGAGCTGCTGGCCCGGCGTGTGGCGCGCAAGACCGACCGGCCGTTGCTGCACGGCAAGGATCCCCGCGAGGTGCTGGAAACCCTGGCCCGGGTCCGCGAGCCCGTCTACGCCGAGGCCCACGTGACCGTGGACTCCGTCGAGACCCCGCATGGGGTCACGGTCCAGTCGATCCTCGACGCCCTCGCCGCCCGCCTCGCCGCCGAAGGGACCGCGCCATGACCCGCACCATCAGCGTCGGCCTGGGCGAGCGCGCCTATGACGTGGTCATCGGCCACGGTCTGATCGCCGAGGCCGGCGGGCGGATCGCCCCGCTGGTGAAAGGAACCCGCTTGGCGGTGGTCACCGACACGACGGTGTTTGGCCACCATGGGGACGCGCTACTGGACTCGCTGGGGGGCGCCGGGCTCAAGATCGGCTGCATCGAGCTGCCGCCGGGGGAGGAGACCAAGAACTTCCAGATGCTGGAGGCCCTCAGCGACATGCTGCTGATGCAGGAGCTCGACCGCGGCGACCTGATCGTGGCCTTCGGCGGCGGGGTGGTGGGGGATCTCGCCGGCTTCGCCGCCGCCATCTACAAGCGCGGGATCGATTTCGTGCAGATTCCGACCACCCTGCTGGCCCAGGTCGACTCCTCCGTCGGCGGCAAGACCGCCATCGACACCCCCCGGGGCAAGAACCTGATCGGCGCCTTCCACCAGCCGCGCCTGGTGCTGGCCGATCTCGACGCCCTGGCCACCCTTCCGCCCCGAGAGCGCCGCGCCGGCTACGCCGAGGTGATCAAATACGGCCTGCTAGGCGACTTCGCCTTCTTCGAATGGCTGGAGGCGCACGGCCCCGAGGTGATCGACGGCGACGCCGAGGCGCTAAGTCACGCCGTCGCGCGTTCCGTGGAGATGAAGGCCGAGATCGTCGCCGAGGATGAACGCGAAGCCGGCCGCCGCGCCCTGCTCAACCTCGGCCACACCTTCGGCCACGCCCTGGAAGCCGAGGTTGGCTTCGGCGAGGCCCTGCTGCACGGCGAGGCCGTCGCCGTGGGCAGCGCCCAGGCCTTCCGGTTCAGCGCCGCGCAAGGCCTGCTTTCCAGCCAGGACGCCTTGCGCGCCGAGCGGGCCATCGCCGCGGCCGGCCTGCCCGTGCGCCTGGCCGATGTCGCGGGCGGGCCCTTCGCCGCCGACCGGCTGATCGCGCACATGGCGCAGGACAAGAAGGCCGAGGGCGGGCGCCTCACCCTGGTGCTCGCCCGCGGCCTTGGCGACGCCTTCGTCGCCAAGGACGTGGACGCCGGGCGTCTGCGGGACTTTCTCATCTCGGAGGGCGCAACCCCATGAGCGTGGCCCTGTTCGCGATCGCCCCGGTGATCATCGGCCTCCTCGCCGTGTCGGCCATCTTCTCCGCCGCCGAGACCGCCCTCACCGGCGCCAGCCGCGGCCGGATGCACCAGCTGGAGCGGGAGGGCGACCGGGCCGCCCGGCGGGTCAACCGGCTGATCTCCGACCAGGAGACGATGATCGGCTCGGTGCTGCTGGGCAACAACCTGATCAACATCCTGGCCTCGGCCCTGGTCACCCAGGTGCTGACCAAGACCATCCCCGGCGGCCTGGGGGTCGCCGCCGCCACGGCGTTGATGACCGTGCTGGTGCTGGTCTTCGCCGAGGTGCTGCCCAAGACCCTGGCGATCACCCGCTCGGACGACGTGGCCCGGGTGCTGTCCGGCCCCACCGAGATCGTGGTCTGGCTGTTCGGGCCGGTGGTGTTCGCCGTCCAGTGGTTCGTGCGCAAGACGCTGAAGCTGTTCGGCGTCAACATCGACATGGGCACCGACGTCCTCGCCGCCCACGAGGAGATTCGCGGCGCGGTGGAGTACCACCACTCCGAAGGCCTGGTGGAGAGCGGCGACCGGCGAATGCTGGGCGGGGTGCTGGACCTGCAGGACATGGACGTCAGCCAGATCATGGTCCACCGCAAGTCCATCGAAATGCTCGACGCCGACCTGCCCTCCCGGGAGCTGGTGATGCAGACCCTCGCCGCTTCGCACACCCGCCTGCCCCTCTACCGCGGCGACACCGAAAACATCATTGGCGCCCTGCACGCCAAGGACCTGTTGGGCGCCATCGCCGCCGCCGACGGCAAGATGGACGCCCTGGACATCGCCGCCATAGCCCGCGAGCCCTGGTTCATCCCCGACACCACCCATCTGAAGGACCAGCTGAACGCCTTCCTCAAGCGCCGCAGTCATTTCGCCCTGGTGGTGGACGAATACGGCGCCCTGCAGGGCCTGGTGACCCTGGAGGACATTCTCGAAGAGATCGTCGGCGACATCAAAGACGAGCACGATCTCGTGGTCGAGGGCGTCCACCGCCAGCCGGACGGGTCGGTCAATGTCGACGGCTGGGTCGCCGTGCGCGACCTTAACCGGGTGATGGACTGGGACCTGCCCGACGACGAGGCGGTGACCATCGCCGGCTTGGTGATTCACGAGGCCCAGACCATCCCCGAACCCGGCCAGACCTTCATCTTCCACCGCCACCGCTTCCAGATTCTGCGTCGCCAGCGCAACCAGATCACCGCCCTGCGCCTGTCCGCGCCGATCACCGAGGGCGGTGAAGGCTGATTTCTTCAAAACCCGGGAACCTCACGCCGCCGTGAACCGTTATCCGGCGTACCCAATCGAGGAGGCTACCCAATGATCAATCGCACCGCCCTGGCCATCGCCCTGGCCGCCAGCATGGCCCTCGGGCTCGGCGCCTGCCAGAAGAAGGCCGACACCACGGTCACGTCGTCGGATTCGACCACCACGACCACCACCGCCGCCGACAGTAGCGCGCCGGTGGACTCCTCGGCGGTGAGTTCCTCCGCGGCTGGTTCGATGTCGTCGAGCACGACCACGACGACCACCTCGTCCAGCAGCACGTCGCCGAACTAGCAGCCTTCGGTCGGCGGCCGGTCCGGCCGCCGACCGACCCGCGCACTCCGACGGCCAGACGATGGGAAGGCTTCCATCATGAGAAGGTTCATGTTCGGCGCGGCGGTGATCGTCAGCGCCGTCGTGGTCGGCGCCGCATGTCCGGCTCTAGCGCAATCGCGCTACGACGCCGATCGGCGCGACGACGGTTCAAACGGCTACGCAGACGAATCCCGTGGTCGCGACTTTCAAGACAGACACGAGTCCGATGGCCGCGAGTCCTATGGCCGTGAAGGCTACGGCGGCGAGGGCGATCGGCGGTACCGCGACGATCACGATCAATATCGCCAAGACTATGATAACCGTGAGGCCTATGGCTACCGGTTCCAGGGCCGCAACGCCCGCCATTTCTGCTGGTACGAGTCCGGCTGGCGGGGTCGGGGATCCTATTGGTGCGGCTACGCGTGGCGCACCGGCTACGGCTGGGCCGGCGATGACGAGGGCAATTATTATTACGGCGGCAATCACTACCGCGGCTATTGGGATGACGGCACGGGACGCCGCACCTACGATCGCGGCGGACGTGGCGTCGGCCACGACGACTACACGCGGGACTACAATCCCCTGCGCGGCTATTGAGCCTCAGGCCGCCTCCCCGGGGGCGGTGGCGATCACCGAAAGCGCGTGAACCGGGCCCTCCAGTTCCTCGCTCAACGCTGCATAGACCGCCCTTTGACGGGCCACCCGGCCCTGGCCCTCGAAGGCGGCCGATTCGATCACCACATTGAAATGCGACTCGCCCCCCGGCCGCGCGCCCGCATGCCCATGGTGGCGCGCGCTGTCGTCCACGACGTCGAGTCGGGTTGGGGAAAAGCCGTCCTGCAGCTTGCGGCGGATCGTCTCGATTACGGCGCCCATCGAAAGTGCCCTTTAATTCGTGTCTGTCAATTCTTGAAAGCGAAAGCTTCCATCGCATACTTCGTCCCATGAGCGGCGCGTTTCAATACCGACCCAAGTTTGTCGACATCCGTGTCCGCCCCCCGAAAAAGGGGGAGGACGACGCGCATGAGCGCGACGTCAACGCCCTGAAGCCGGGCGAGAAGCGGTGCGACAATCCCGGCTGCCGCCTCCCCGGCGCCACCAAGGCGCCCAAATCCAGGCACCTGCCGAACGAGCACTACTGGTTCTGCGTCGCCCACGCGGCGGAGTACAATCGCCACTGGGACTATTTCGCCGGCATGAGCGAGGCCCAGGTTCGCGCCCACATGGCCCAGTCCGCTACAGGCGACCGGCCCACCTGGAGCTTCGAGGCCGGGCGCAAATCCCGCGAGGCCGCCGCCGCGAGAGCCGGCGCCGACCGGGCCTTCAACGACCCCATGGGCCTGTTCGCGGCCGCCCGCCGCAAGGCCGAGCAGGCCGAGGCCGAGGCCGCGCGCAAGCTCGGCAAGATCGAGCGCAACGCCCTGGCGGATCTCGATCTCGACGCCACGGCCCAGCCGGCGACCATCCGCGCCCGCTACATCGAGCTGGTGAAGCGCTGCCACCCGGACTCCAACGGCGGCGACCGCTCGGCCGAGCACAAGCTGCAGCGGGTGATCAAGGCCTATCAGGCGCTGAAGAACGCCAAGCTGGCGTAGGCCATTATTGCGAATGGCGTCGAACACCTGTTTGCAAGGGCGCGCTAAAACGCTAAGCGATTTTGCATGTCCAGCCTGATCCCCTCGCCCGCGGAAGACGCGCTGCTTCTCTTGGTTCCCGACAAGACGGTCTCCGTTCGCGAGACCTTCGGCGTCGACAGCGACATGATGGTGCCGGCCTTCTCCACCACTGACAGCCACGTGCCCGAGCGCGACCCGGCCTACCGGTTCGATCCGCAGACGACCCTCGCCATCTGCGCGGGCCTGGCCTTCGATCGCAGGGTAATGATCCAGGGCTATCACGGCACCGNNAAGTCGACCCACATCGAGCAGGTGGCCGCGCGGCTGAACTGGCCGATGATCCGGGTGAACCTAGACAGCCACGTCTCGCGGATCGACCTCGTCGGCAAGGACGCCATCGTCCTGAAGGACGGCAAGCAGGTCACCGAATTCCGCGAAGGCATGCTGCCCTGGGCCCTGCAGCGCCCCATCGCCCTGGTGTTCGACGAATACGACGCCGGCCGCCCGGACGTCATGTTCGTCATCCAGCGGGTGCTGGAAGCCGGCGGCAAGCTGACCCTGCTCGACCAGAACCGGGTCATCCGGGCCAATCCCTATTTCCGGCTGTTCTCCACCACCAACACCATCGGCCTTGGGGACACCACGGGGCTCTACCATGGCACCCAGCAGATCAATCAGGGGCAGATGGACCGCTGGTCCATCGTCACCACCCTGAACTACCTGGCCCACGACGTGGAGGCCGACATCGTGCTGGCCAAGAACCCCGGCTACGACACGCCGGAGGGGCGGCGCACGATCGCGGCCATGGTGCGCACCGCCGACATGACCCGCAACGCCTTCATGAACGGCGACATCTCCACGGTCATGAGCCCCCGGACGGTGATCACCTGGGCGCAGAACGCCGACATCTTCGCCCACGACGTGGCCCTGGCCTTCCGACTGACCTTCCTGAACAAGTGCGACGAGCTGGAGCGGCCCACGGTGGCCGAGTTCTTCCAGCGCTCGTTCGGCTCGGATCTCCCGGAGAGCGCCACCCGGGTGAAAGTCGCCTAGGGGCGCCGACGGAACCCCCCGCCTGATCCGTTGAATCGGTTGATCGCCCGGCGATCGGCCGACGGAAGGCGCGCGCCTGGCGCGGGCTTCCCCCTGGCGCCGCTGTCGGGCATGCTGCGCAAAACCATAATTGGGGGAAGCCAATGAAGGATCGGATCGCCCTGCGGGGCCTGATCGCCGCTGTCGCCATGGCGATGGCGATCGCGCCCACCGCGGCCCTGGCCATTCCGGCCCAAGGCGAGACGGTGAACGTGCCGCACAACTTCCAGCCCGGCTACGACACCTACGACGAATTCCACCAGGGCGTCGCCGACCTGAAGGCGGGGCGTTTTCCCGAGGCCGAGGCCCACTTCAGCCATGTGCTGGTCATGGTCCCGACGGACGCTGATTCGATGTTCCTGCTGGGCATGGCCCGGGCCGGGCGCGGCGATCTCGCCGGGGCGCGCAGGGCGTTCCAGGACACCCTGAAGCTCGATGCGCACCGGGTCTTCGCCCATCGGGAACTGGCCCTGACCTATATCAAGCTTGGCCAGGCGGATAAGGCGCGCAGCGAACTTGCGGTGCTTCGCGGGCAGTCCGCCGAGTGCGCCGGAACCTGCTCCGACGCCGACAAATACGCCGACGCCATCAAGTCGGTGGAGGCGGCGCTACCGCCCGGCTAGGGCGGCGCGGGTTTGATTGGACACGCCAAGCAGGGTTGCAACGGCCCGACGCCCCCTCAGTCGGCTTCGCCGACAGCTCCCCCGTTTCACGGTGGAGCAAAGCGATTGTTGTCCTCCACCGCGAAGCGGGGGAGGTGGCAGCGCGAAGCGCTGACGGAGGGGGCGTCGGTCCGCCGTACGGCACCGGTCCCCCTTGACCCACCCGCCCTAGACCCTGCGCCGGCGCACTTCCAGGCCAGTGCTGCCGATGAACCAGGAGGCGACCCAGCCGATCAGGCCGGTGACGATGGCGGTGAGGATCGCCGCCAGCCAGCCGTGCACGATGAAGCCGTGGATGAAGACGGTCGCCAGCTTGATCATGGCCGCATTGATGATCAGCAGGAACAGACCCAGGGTCACCACGGTGATCGGCAGGGTCAGCACGATCAGGATCGGCCGGACGATGGCGTTGGCGACCCCCAGGACAAAGGCCGCGGCCAGCAGGCTCTCGATGGAGGTGTACTCGACGCCGGGGACGATCCGGGCCGCGACCCATAGGCCGACAGCGGAAATCAATGCGCGCAGGATGAAGCCGAACATCTGGGGTCCTCGCCTAGGGGTGTCGTCAAGCTAAGCCTTGCCGAGCCCGGTTCAAGGGCCGGGGCCCTTCGAGGACTCGACCAATTCGGCCGCCGGGGCCATGCTGGTGAAAAGAAGCCGACGCGCGCTCGTGGGGGAAACCATGTCCAAGACCATATTCGCCGCCCTGGCGGCTGTCGGCGTCCTGGCGGCCCTCGCCGCCGGCCCGGCCTCGGCCCAGGGGACGGCGGCGGCCCCGCCCGCACCCGCCGCCGCGCCCGTCCCCCGCAACGACTACACCGATCCGGCGACTTGGCTGTGCCGTCCCGGCCGCGCCGACGCCTGCGTGGTCAACCTGGACGCCACCGTGATCGCCGCCGACGGGACCATGACCCACGAGGCGTTCAAGGCCGACTCCGACGCGCCGATCGACTGTTTCTACGTCTACCCCACCGTCTCCAACGATCCCGACTTCAACTCGACCATGGCCGTCGAGGCCGAGGAGCGGACCGTGGTGCTGCACCAGTTCGCCCGCTTCGCCGCCAGATGCCGCCTCTACGCGCCGATGTACCGGCAAGTGACGCTCACGGCCCTGAAAGCGACCATGATGGGCAAGCCGATGGCCGGGGATCGGAGCGTGGGCTACAACGACGTCCACGACGCCTGGAACGAATACCTGGCCCACGACAACCACGGCCGCGGCGTCGTGCTGATCGGTCACAGCCAGGGCTCCGGCGTGCTGACCGCCCTGATCGCCAAGGAGATCGACGGCAAGCCGGTACAGGCCAGGCTGATCTCGGCGATCCTGATGGGCACCAGCCTGCAGGTCCCCAAGGGCGCGGACGTGGGCGGATCGTTCAAGACCATCCCCCTTTGCCGTTCGTCCAGCCAGATCGGCTGCGTGATCGCCTTCGCCTCCTTCCGGGCCGATTCCCCGCCGCCGCCGAACAGCCGCTTCGGCCAGCCCCGCGGCGACACCGTGGCCGCCTGCGTCAACCCCGCGGCCCTGGGCGGCGGGTCGGGCGCGCTGAACGCCTACCTGAGCAACGGCGGCATCGCCGGGGCGGCCTCCGGCCCGGCGCCGGCCTGGACCAATCCGCCGAAGCCGATCGACACCACCTTCGTGAAGGTCCCCGGCCTGCTGTCGGCCCAGTGCGTGGCGGACGAGCACGGCGACTACCTGGCCATCACCCTCCACCCCACCCCCGGCGGCGCCCGCACCAACCAGATCGCCGGCGACGTGGTCGTCGGAACGACAGTGCTCAAGGACTGGGGCCTGCACCTCATCGACGCCAACCTGACCATCGGCAATCTGCTGGATGTGGTGGGGGACGAGACGAGGGCGTATCTGGGTAAGCGGTAGGCTTCTCTGGCGACGATCCTGGAGGCCTTCTCCCCTTGCAAGAGAAGGTGGCGCGCGTAGCGCGACGGGGTCGCACGGGCCCATCAGCTGCGGTGTCGACACGCCACGGCCATCGCTGGTGCGCCCCCTCATCCGGCCCTTCGGGCACCTTCTCCCGCAAGGGGAGAAGGCCTCCGCGTAGTGTTCACGCCTGCTGGCTGATCAATTCGGGAGAGGTGTTCCTTGCCATCGCCGCCCTCCGCGCTATGACAAATCATGGCCAACAAGTCCGAAAGCCCCGCCGACATCTTTAAGCGCGCCTTGGCGCACGCGGCGCGGTCGCTCGCCGAGCAGCCGGACCTTGAGGTCACTTTTTCCGGCGACGGGCCGTCCCTGAACGGCCACCACGCCATCCTGCCGCATCCGCCGCGGGACCTTTCCGGCAAGGACACCGCCCGCATCCGCGGCATGGCCGACCAGATGGCCCTGCGCGTCGCCCACCACGACGCCGCCGCCCACGCCCGCCTGCGCCCCGCCTCCGACCAGGGCAAGGCGGTCTACGAGGCCGTCGAGCAGGCGCGGATCGAGGCCATCGGCGCCAACGCCATGGGCGGGGTGCGCGCCAACCTGACCGCCAACCTGGAGGCCAACCTCGAGAAGAAGCGCTACGGCGCCCTCGACCCCAACGCCCCGCCGCCCCTGGCCGACATCGTCTCGCTGATGGTCCGCGAACGGCTGACCGGCGACGCCCCCCCCGAAACCGCCAAGTTCCTGGTGGACCGCCACCGGGCCGAGATCGAGGCCAAGGCCGGCCCCGACCTCGACCGCCTGGCAGGCAACCTCGAGGACCAGGCCGCCTTCGCCCGGGTCGCCCGGGCGATCATCAAGGACCTGGATCTCGGCGAGGACCTCGGCGACGACGCCGAGGCCGACGGCGAGGGCGATAGCGACGCTCCCGAACAGCCCAAGGACGTCAGCGACGACGCCGGCGAGGGCGAGGATCCGGACGGCGACGGCGCCGAGCCCGATCCCTCCAAGTCCTCCGAGCGCGAATCCGGCGAGTCCGACGAGGAGCGCACCGAATCCGCCGAGGACGGCGACGCCGAGGACACCGAGAACGTCCCGGAGATGGGCGAGGGCGACAAGCCCGCCCGGCCGGACATCAAGGACCCCGGCCTGAAGGAGCCCCCCTACAAGGTCTTCACCACCGCCCACGACGAGATCGTCGAGGCCGAGGCCCTCTGCGACGCCGAGGAGCTGACCCGCCTGCGCGCCTATCTCGACCAGCAGCTGGCCAACCTCTCCAACGTGGTCTCCCGCCTGGCCAACAAGCTGCAACGCAAGCTGATGGCCCAGCAGAACCGCTCCTGGACCTTCGACCTCGAGGAGGGGATGCTCGACGTCGCGCGCCTCACCCGGGTGATCATCGACCCCACCGCCCCCCTGTCGTTCAAACAGGAGCAGGACACCGAGTTCCGCGACACGGTGGTCAGTCTGCTCATCGACAACTCCGGCTCCATGCGCGGCCGGCCGATCATGGTCGCCGCCGTCTGCGCCGACATCCTCGCCCGCACCCTGGAGCGCTGCGGGGTGAAGGTGGAGATTCTCGGTTTCACCACCCGGGCCTGGAAGGGCGGCATGGCGCGGGAGGACTGGCTGAAGGCCGGCAAGCCCGCCGCCCCCGGACGGCTGAACGACCTGCGCCACATCGTCTACAAGAACGCCGACGCCCCCTGGCGCCGGGCCCGCAAGAACCTCGGCCTGATGATGCGCGAGGGGCTGCTGAAGGAAAACATCGACGGCGAGGCCCTGATCTGGGCCCACCAGCGGCTGGTGAACCGCACCGAGCAGCGCCGCATCCTGATGGTGATCTCCGACGGCGCGCCGGTGGACGATTCCACCCTGTCGGTGAACTCCGGCCACTATCTGGAACGCCACCTGCGCACGGTGATCACCGAGATCGAGAACAACTCCCCCGTGGAGCTGATCGCGATCGGCATCGGCCACGACGTGCGCCGCTACTACCGCCGCGCCGTGACCATCGTCGACGTGGAACAACTGGGCGGCGCGATCACCGAACAGCTGGCGGCGTTGTTCGACGAGGAGCCGCGCCGGGCGGCGGGCCGGGTCTCGGCGACCCTGCAGGCCCCGCCGACGATGCAGGGCCCGGTGCCGGCCGCGGCGGCGCGGCGGTCAACGGCGGCGGTGGCGGAGGCGTTGGGGCGTTAGGGGGCGTCGAGGCGTTCTTGCGTTTATCCTGCTCCCCAGGCCGAGTTGGCCGAATTGAACCTTGAGGCTTCAGGTAGTGCGGCAGCCAGAATTCGATGCGGACGGCTGGTGCCTCGAAGACGGGGAGCAGCGGACCCGCGAGCATCCCGACAAATTCGAAATTCCCGAATTAGCCCTTCGTGAGATTCTTGAGCCAGGGGATTTGGCAAAGCTCATTTTCAGGATCGCGGTAGACGACGAGAACGAGCCGGAAGCGTTCGAGCGCATGTGGGTGATCGTGCGGGCTAGGATTCCCGGCGGCTACATGGGGCTGCTCGACAACGAGCCCTCCAAAATCGACGAGAATGACGAGCTCTGGCGGGGCACTGAGCTACCGTTTCAAGCAAAGCATATTATCGCAGCTGAGCATGGAAATGCCGAAAGCCGGAGCTTGGCCAGGCTTCCGGCACGACGCTCGTGGTCATGACGCTTAGGCCAATCCACCCCTTCACGGGTGTTATACCAACCCATCTAAAGACT
>PLSW01000030.1 GCA_003165275.1 Caulobacteraceae bacterium | reverse complement strand
GTTAACCGGATAGGCACGGAATGACCTTCCAGAGCAGCTGCTGGCGAGCCTGTGGGTCGACGTGGAGCGGGTTCACCGATCGCTTTTCAAATCGAAACAGATCTTCCAGCATCGCGAAGCCCGCATACTCGACGTGGCAAATCGCGCCGATCCGGTGTTCGGTGTGGGTTCCGACAATAAGTTCGTCCGGATAGATCGCTATGTCGCGCCGCTTCAGGTGGTCGGACAGCGCCATGGCCTTACGGATCGCGGCGTTTGGAAACCGGCTGGCGGACGTCTTATAGAATTCGGTGTAGTGGATTGCGCGTTGCGCGCCGAGGCTTGGTCGCGTGCTTTGATGCGCGTTCAACAGTCGCTCAACCCGCGGCGAGGGGCGCCAGGGGTCAGACTGACGTTGCCTATTCACCGCGGGGCCCGCACTCTCATTCAACCAGGTCATGGCGTGGCAGCTCCGAATAGAGCCCGACGTAGGAGCCGTCGATGATGCCGAACACCACCTCAACGCCCTCGGCGCGCAGCATCCGCGCGATCAGCCCTCCGCCCAGCATCGCCCTATCCCTTTCCAAGGCTCAAGCTCCGGCCGCTGCTGCGATCCGGGATCATTCGCCGACGTGCTCGGACGATATGCGCTGGGCCGCGATCTCGGCCGGCTTGAAGGGCAGCCGACTCCAGCGCTTCTGCGAGAACCGCCAAGTCTGGTCGGCGTAATGCGGCGAGGCGGGATTGGTGGACTGGGAATAGGACAGCACCGCGTCGGCCACCGGTCCGTCGGCGTCGAAGGTGACCACCTGCATGTAGCTTGAGCCATGAAAGGGGATGTAGCCCAGCCCCGGGACCCAGCGGGATTCCTGGGCGTCGAGCACGCCCTCGGTTCCGTCGCCGCCGTGAACTGGGATATGCGCGTCGCCGCGAACCGTGAAGTGCAGCTGGCCCCAAGGCGCGTCCAGGGGGACGCCGCGCTCGTTCAACAGCGCCACCGCATCGGCCAGCGCCTGCGCGATCCTTGCGCTGGTCTCGGCGTCGCGCTTCAGGCCGCGCGGCGTGTGGACCGGATCGGCGGCGTCGAACGGGATCGCATAGACCCCCTTGAGCGCGGCCAGCCGCCCCCAGAACTCGACGAAGATCGGCACGCCGACGCTGTCGATGTTCATGTGTCGGTCCCATCTGGACAGGATGCCGCAGGCTCGGGTCAGGTCGACCGCCTTGCCGGAGCTCGCCGCGGCGCTTGGACGTTCGGCGCAGATCGCCAGCAGGTCATCCAGCGTCGCCTCGGCGGCGTAGTTGCGGTCGGCGAAGATCATCGCCTCCACCACCGACGGACTGATCCGCGCGCCCGACGCCGAGGGGGGCAGGGCGAGCTGGTCGTGGATGAAGGTCAGGCCGGCGCGGGTTCGCATATTCTGCGGTTCGTTCGTCAGGCCGACGACGGGCGAAAACCCGCTCAGCGGCTGGGTGTCATTGGCCAGCCAGTAGCTGTCGTTGCTGTTGGCGACAAAGTCCGCGCGGACGGTTGAGGGCATGGCCGAGGCTGGCAGCAGGCCGGGCGCGCCGGCGGCGGGCTCGCGGGTCCAATCACAGTCCGATCGCGCGCCGTCGAGCACGAAGATGCGGGCGAATGCGCCCAGGGCCGCGGCGCCGGAGGCCGGCGCACAGGCTTTCAGCTTCTCCGCCGAGACATCGGGGGTCGAGGTGATATCGGCGTAGAGCACCTCGCCGTGACGGTCGGCGGCGATGGTGTTGACCCAGGGCACGCCGACCTGGGCGGAGATGGCCGCCCGGACCTCGGCCACCGACCGCGCCCGGCCGATCGCCAGCCAGGCGTCCGCGGCCCGCACATTGAGGCGGTTGGAATCCTTGAAGGCGTAGGCTCGGTCCGAAGTCCAGTTCAGGCCCGCCTTCGGCTGGACCAACAGCGGGCCATAGACGGAGCTGTAGAGGGTGCGCGTCACCCGCGCGCCGCCCTTGACCTCGACGGTGACCGTGCGCCGATCCATGGACAGGCGCCGACCATCGACCCGGTAGGCGGTCGGGTTCCCGGGGACGAGGGTCAGTTCGAACAGGGTGAAGTGCCGGTCGGTGGAGACGGTGTGGGTCCAGGCCACGTCGTGGTTGAACCCGATCGAGATCCCGGGCAGGCCGGACAGGGTCGCGCCCATGGCGTCGAACTGGCCCGGAATCGTCAGGTGAATCTGGTAGAACCGATTGGTGGTCAGCCAGGGAAAGTGCGGATTGCCCAGCAGCAGGCCCGCGCCGCCGGTGGCTTCGCGCCCGAACGCCCAGCCATTGCTGCCCAGGCCGAGGGCTTCGGCCTCCCGCGCCGGCTCGATGTCCTGACGTTCCAGGGCGGCGTGGGGCGCGGTGGTCGCGGGTGCGGACGGGGGCGGGGCGGCCGCGATGATCGCGCCCAGCCAGGCGCCGGCGCCCGCCTGCGTCATCTTCTCGTCGTTCAGCCGCAAGAGATCATCTTCGGTGATCGGTCGTACCCACGGGGCGCCGCGACAGGCATCGGGCAGGTTGGCGGGGCCAGTCTTGCGCAGGTAGGCGTTATAGCCGGCGACATAGCCGCGGATCATCCGCTGGTCCTCGGGTGAAGCCTTGAGGATCGCTTGGCGCAGCTGGGCCGTGTTCAGGGTCGCCTTGAAGAAGATGTCACTGTCGAGATTGTTCACGGCCTTGAAGGAAACGGTCGTCGAGCCGTCAGCGCCGAAATATTTCGACCGCTCCCCCGAAACCGTCACCACCTGATCGGCCAGCAGACAGACATTGTCCTCGGCGAAGGCGTATCCGGATCCATAGCCAAGCCCGCCGTAGTCACTGGCGGTGATATGCGGCGCCCCGTAGGTCGTGCGAACAATCTCGGCGGCGTAGCGATCCGCGGCGCTGGCGGCCAGGGGCAGGGCGGTTAGCGCGATCACCGCGGCGGCTAGGCGCCGCGGCAGACCTAGAGCGTTCGCCATGGCCAGTGCCCGCTTTCCATCCCAGTTCTTGGGCGTCCTCACCCCCGAGCTCGCGGGAGTCGGCGCTGGGCATTAGAGGCATCTGCAAACCGCCGGCGGTTTGATCTGGGTCAAGGGTGTGGCGGGGCGAATCCGGCGCGGGTTCAGCGACTCCCTGGCCCGTCAATCGCGTTGAGGCGCCATCGGCTCCGAAGGGGCAGCCGAGATTCGAAACGCCTCGCGACTTCCGATACAGGAACTTATGCGCAGAGCGGGTGTAGCCGCCAGTTAGTAATTTAGCCTGAACCGCGACCGCGCCAAAACCGTTTGTCGCCAAACCAGCTT
>PLSW01000079.1 GCA_003165275.1 Caulobacteraceae bacterium | reverse complement strand
GGCTTGCTGGTGATGTCGAACACCACCCGGTTGATGCCCTTGACCTCGTTGATGATGCGGGTGGCTGCTTTCGCCAGCACCGGCCAGGGGAATTCGAAGAAGTCCGCCGTCATGCCGTCGGTGGAGGTCACCGCGCGCAGGGCGCAGACGTCCTCGTAGGTGCGGGCGTCGCCCATGACACCGACCGTTTTTACGGGGAGCAGCACGGCGAAGGCCTGCCAGATCGAGTCGTAGAGGCCGGCGTTGCGGATTTCCTCCAGATAGATGGCGTCGGCCTTCTGCAGGGTCTCGACCTTGTCCGGGCTGACCGCGCCGGGGATGCGGATAGCCAGGCCCGGCCCGGGGAACGGATGGCGGCCGACGAAGGCCGGGGGCAGGCCGAGCTCGACGCCGAGGGCGCGGACCTCGTCCTTGAAGAGTTCGCGCAGGGGCTCGACCAGCTTGAGCTTCATGTGCTCGGGCAGGCCGCCAACATTGTGGTGGCTCTTGATCACCGCCGAGGGCCCGCCCCGGGCCGAGACGCTCTCGATCACGTCGGGATAGAGGGTGCCCTGGGCCAGGAAGGCGGCGCCCTCGATCTTGCCGGCTTCCCGGTCGAAGATGTCGATGAAGGTCTTGCCGATGATCTTGCGCTTGGTTTCCGGGTCCGCGACGGCCGCGAGGGCGCCCAGGAATTCGTCCGCCGCGTCCACGTGGATCAGGGGGATGTTGTAGTGGTCGCGGAACAGGGTGACGACCTGCTCGGCCTCGTTGAGGCGCAGAAGGCCGGTGTCGACGAAGACGCAGGTCAGCTGGTCGCCGATGGCCTCGTGGATCAGCACTGCGGCGACGGAGGAATCCACCCCGCCGGAGAGACCGCAGATCACCCGCCCCTGCCCCACCTGCTCCCGGATGCGCGCCACCGCCTCGCCGCGAAACGCGGCCATGGTCCAGTCGCCCGCGAGACCGGCGATCTCGTGGGTAAAGTTGCGCAGCAGCTGGGCTCCGCGGGGTGTGTGGGCGACCTCGGGGTGGAACTGCACGCCGTAGAGCCGCCGGCCCTCGTCGGCGATGGCGGCGAAGGGGGAGCCGGCGGAGGTGGCGATCACCGAAAAGCCCGGCGGGATGGCGGTGATCACGTCCCCGTGGCTCATCCACACCGGCTCGGCGTCGCCGACGCCGCCGAGGGTCTTCAGCAGGGGGGATTGGTGTTCGATGCGGATGTCGGCCCGGCCGAACTCGCGCACATGGCCGGGCTCGACCGCGCCGCCCAGGGCCGCGCACATGGCCATCTCGCCGTAGCAGATGCCGAGGAGCGGCACGCCGGCGTCGAACAGCTTGGGATCGGGCTTGGGGCTCTCCTCCTCGCCGGCGCTGGCCGGGCCGCCGGAGAGGATGATGGCGCCGGGCTCGAACGCGGCGATGAAGGCCGCGTCGACCTTATCGAAGGGATGGATCTCGCTGTAGACGCCGCTTTCGCGGACGCGGCGGGCGATGAGCTGGGTCACCTGAGAGCCGAAGTCGACGATCAGGACGCGCTGGTGGCGGGCGGGGTCTGTCATGGACGCTCCTTAATGACGAATCGGCTCCCCGTCACGACCGCCGCTCCAGCACGGCGACGAAGAAGCCGTCTGTCCCCGCTGTGCGCGGAGTCAGCCGCAGGAAGCCTTCGCGGGTCTGGAATTTGGACAGGGCTTCCACGCCCTCCGGCGCGGCGCGGCCCGAGGCGGCGATGGCGTCCAGGCTGTTGGCGGCCGCGAAGTGCGGATGGCCGGCGAGGAAGGCGGCGACCCGGTCTTCGTTCTCCTCGGCGAACAGGGAGCAGGTGACATAGACCACCCGCCCCCCGGTCTTCACATAGACCGCCGCCTCGCTCAGCACCGCGTCCTGGTCGTCCAGCCGCCGCTGAAGCTGCTCCTCGCCGAGCCGCCACTTGGCGTCCGGATGCCGCCGCCAGGCGCCCGAACCGGTGCAGGGGGCGTCGACGAAGACGACGTCCATCCGCCCGTCCAGCCCCGCCAGGGCCTTGGGATCGGAGGGGGAGCGGACCTGCAGGTTGCGCACCCCGGCCCGCTGCGAGCGGGTGACCGTGTCGGCCAGGCGCCGGGCCTCGGAATCGTAGGCGTAGATCTGGCCTGTGGGGCCCATGGCGGCGGCCAGGGCCAGGGTCTTGCCCCCGCCCCCGGCGCAGAGGTCGAGCACCTGCTTGCCGGCGATGGCCCCAGCGGCGGCGGCGGCGATCTGCGATCCCAGGTCCTGCACCTCGAACCAGCCCTTGGCGAAGGCGGGCTCGGATTCGGCGGAGCCGGCGCGCTCGCTGGCCTCGGGGGCGGCGATGCGCAGGGCCTCCGCCATCAGGCCGGCGGGCTCCGCGCCGACGCTGGCCAGGGCCTTGATCGTGCGCGGGACGTCGGACTTCAGGGTGTTGACCCGCAGGTCGATGGGCGCGCGCCGGGCCAGGGCTTGCGCCTCCTGCGCCCTCGCCTCTCCGAAGACGCGGGTCATGGCCGCCTCCAGCCAATCGGGGTAGTCGCCGCGGACGGGCGCGGGGGCGTCGTCCAGGGCGCGCGGCGTGGTGAGCGCCGCGATCTCCGCCTCGATCAGGGCGCCGGGACCGTGGGGCTCCTCGCCGGCCGCTTCGGCAATCCTCTCGACCGGCCAGTCCCAGGCATAGCGCAAGGCCCCCAGGACCGCGGCGCGGGGGGAATCCTCGCCGATCATCCAGGTGAGGGAGCGTCGGCGGCGCAGGGCGTCGAGGACCAGGCCGCTGACAAAGGCGCGGTCCTTGGAGCCGGCGAACCGGCTGGCCTCGCCCCAGTTCTTCAGCGCCATGCGGACGGGCTTGTGGCGGCTTTCCAGGTCCGACAGCACCTCGATCGCGGCGGCCAGGCGGCCGGCGTCACGCATGGGAAACTCCAATACAAAATGTCGCGTCCCGCTCCTCCCCCGCATGCGGGGGAGGTGGCGCGAGCGAAGCGACGGAGGGGGCAAGTGGAGAGCGGCCCGCTTGCCCCCTCCGTCCCCTCGCGATGCTCGGGTCCACCT
>PLSW01000078.1 GCA_003165275.1 Caulobacteraceae bacterium | reverse complement strand
TCACCCTGATTGTCGCGCGGCAGTCCGGCCAGCCTCACCCCGCTGAGACAGAATTATCAGGCGACTTTCCGCAACACGGCTTCCACGTCGGCGGGCGCGCCGCAGATCGAACGATATGTTTCGGTCACCCATCACTATGACAAAAGCCTGCTCGGCCGCGCTCGCTTCTTCCTGTTCTCGGTCGGGTGTGATTCCCGTTGCGCCGGCGACCGCACGGTGACGATCCAACTGCCGTACTACACGTTCGTAAAGCCCGACTCGATGTTCCAGCTCAACCTCGGCGATCTTGCGCCGGCGGACTGCGGCGCATCATCGATTTCCACGAGCGTGGCGGAACAAGATCATCCGCAGTCCTATCGAGTGGAATTGCTGTTGGGATGGTGGTCGGCCTACCAGGACTGCGAGGCGGCCGGACCGGGTTCAGCCCAGTCCCCGGCGGCGATCGATGCGCTGGACCAGGCGTTGGAGAGCGCGAATTGGCTCGTCCTGCACTCCCCCGACCGCTATGCGATCGATCCCCAGATGCAGGATGAAGCGTCGACTGTGCTGGCGTCATCGGCCTTCTGCACAAGCGCGCAGATCAATCCCAGCTGCGTCAGGCTGAGGCGCGAGTTGCTCAAGTCGCGCGTTGTCGACGCGGCGATCCTGAGCGTGATCCCGAATCCGTCCAGCGTCGCGGGAGGCCGGCTGCCTGCCGGCCAGTTGCATGTCCTGCTGCAACTGTTGAGCACTGCCAAAGGCAAGCTGGGTTCCTGCTCGGGGACGGAACAGGTGCAGTACAACGTCTGCGGCGAGCTCCAGGGACTTGTGAACATGCCCGATGACCTGGGGCTGGCATGGTGCGCAGGAGTCGCCGGCGATCAGCAGGCGGCCGCCCTCTGCGGCTCGCTGGGGTTACCGCGCAAGGCGGCGGCGGCGCCCACCTTCCCGCCATAGGCGCCGGCCCCTACCCCCGCGGGTGGATCCGCACCATCATCCGCTCATAGCCCTTCACGAAGCTCGACCGCACCCGCTTGGGCGGCTCGACCACCTCGATGAAGTCCCAGCGTTTGAGGATCTCCTCCCAGACGATCTTCAACTGCATCTCGGCCAGGCGGTTGCCGACGCAGCGGTGGATGCCGAAGCCGAACGACAGGTGCTGGCGGGGGCGTTCGCGGTCGATGATGAAGGCGTCGGGGTCTTCGATGACCTCGTCGTCGCGGTTGCCCGAGACGTACCACATCACCACCTTGTCGCCCTTCTTGAGGGTCTGTCCGCCGACCTCGATGTCGGCGACGGCGGTGCGGCGCATGTGGGCCAGTGGGGTCTGCCAGCGGATGATCTCCGGCACCATGCTGGTGATCAGGCCGGGGTCGGCGCGAAGCCTGGCGTACTGGTCGGGGTTCTCGTTGAGGGCCAAAAGGCCGCCGCTGATCGAGTTGCGGGTGGTGTCGTTGCCGCCGATGATCAGCAGGATGATGTTGCCCAGGTATTCGTCCGGGTTCATCCCCCTCGTCGCCTCGCCGTGGGCGAGCATGGAGACCAGGTCGCCGGCCGGGGGCTGGTTGACGCGGACGTTCCACAGGTCGGTGAAGGTCTTCAGGCAGTCGCCGACCAGGATCGCCTGCTTCTGGTCCTCGGTCTCCACCAGGGCGCCGGGCAGGGGCTGGGTGGTGGCGACGTCCGACCAGTAGGTGAGCCGGCGGCGCTCCTCGAAGGGAAAGTCGAACAGGGTGGCCAGCATCTGGGTGGTCAGCTCCACCGACACCCGGTCGACCCAGTCGAAATCCTCGCCCACCGGCAGGCTGTCCAGGATCCGGGCCGCGCGCTCGCGGATGATCGGCTCCATGGTCGCCAGATTCATCGGCGAGACGATGGGGCTGACGGTCTTGCGCTGCACGTCGTGCTTGGGCGGGTCCATGGAGATGAAGCTGGGCCGGCGCAGCTCGGGCTTGGCGTCGCGGATGGTGATGCCGCCCAGGGCCGAGTCCGACGAGAAGACCGCGTGGTTGGTGTCCACGGCCATGATGTCGTTGTAGCGGGTCACCGACCAGTAGGGGCCGAACTCGCTTTGCGGGCAGTAGTGCACCGGCGCCTCGCGGCGCAGCCGTTCGAACCAGGGCCAGTGGCTGTTGGTCTGGAACAGCACCGGATCGCCGACGTGGAAGTCCTTCAGCGGGGTGGCGTAGGCCCTGGCCCGCGCCTCATCGGCGTTCGCATCCCTGCTGAGATCCACCGCACCATCGGCCATGGCGACGCTCTCCCTGATGTCCGGGCGCGTCTCGCGGAGCGGCGGCCCTGTTGAGGGGGATCAGACATCAGAGCCGGGCGGGTCGCAATGGTTAGATTTGGCGGGGCGCGGCAATGCACGCAGTGATAGGATGATAGGGGTGTGCGACGGTCCGACGCCCCCTCCGTCTCGGGCTTCGCCCGAGCCACCTCCCCCGCTACGCGGTGGAGGACAACGATTACTTTGTGCTCCACCGCGTAGCGGGGGAGCTGTCAGCGAAGCTGACTGAGGGGGCGTCGGTCCGCCGCAACCCTGCTTGCTGACGCCAACTCGACCTGTTTTGCCTAGTTCGCGGTAACCGGGGCAGATTCCCGGGC
>PLSW01000165.1 GCA_003165275.1 Caulobacteraceae bacterium | reverse complement strand
TGGACGCCTCCAACCTGCTCAAGCCCGCCCTGGCGTCCGGCACCCTGCGCTGCATGGGCTCGACCACCTACAAGGAGTTCCGCCAGCACTTCGAGAAGGACCGCGCCCTGGTGCGCCGGTTCCAGAAGATCGACGTCAACGAGCCGACGATCGCCGACACCCTGAAGATCCTCAAGGGCCTGAAGACCTACTACGAGGACTTCCACAAGCTGAAGTACACCAACGACGCCCTCAAGGCGGCGGTGGACCTGTCGGCGCGCTACATCACCGACCGCAAGCTGCCGGACAAGGCCATCGACATCATCGACGAGGCCGGCGCCTCGCAGATGCTGCTGCCGGAATCCCGCCGAAAAAAGAGCATCGGCGTCAAGGAGATCGAGGCCGTGGTGGCCAAGATCGCCCGCATCCCGCCGAAGTCGGTGTCCAAGTCCGACACCGAGTCGCTCAAGCAGCTGCAGTCCGACCTCGAACGCGCCGTCTTCGGCCAGGACGAGGCCATCGCCCAGCTGTCTTCCGCCATGAAAATGGCGAGGGCGGGCCTGCGCGATCCGCAAAAGCCCATCGGCTGCTACCTCTTCTCCGGCCCCACCGGCACCGGCAAGACCGAGACCGCCAAGCAGCTGGCCGACACCCTCGGCATTGAACTGCTGCGCTTCGACATGTCGGAATACATGGAGCGGCACACGGTCAGCCGGCTGATCGGCGCGCCTCCGGGCTATGTCGGCCACGACCAGGGCGGCCTGCTCACCGACGCCGTCGACCAGCATCCGCACGCGGTCGTGCTGCTCGACGAGATCGAGAAGGCCCACCAGGACGTCTACAACATTCTCCTGCAAGTGATGGATCATGGGGCCCTCACAGACGCGGTCGGCAAGAAGGTCGATTTCAGGAACGTCATCCTGATCATGACCACCAACGCCGGCGCCGCGGACTCCCAGCGCAACACCATCGGCTTCGGCCGCGGGCGTTCCGAGGGCGAGGACGAGGCGGCGATCAAGCGCATCTTCTCGCCTGAGTTCCGCAACCGCCTGGACGCCATCGTGGCCTTCAAGCCCCTCACCCCGGAGATCATCCGTCTGGTGGTGCACAAGTTCGTGCTGCAGCTTGAGGCCCAGCTCGCCGACCGCCACGTCACCGTGGAGCTCAGCGACGACGCCGCCGACTGGCTGGCCAAGAACGGCTTCGACGAGCTCTACGGCGCCCGTCCCCTCGCCCGGGTCATCCAGCAGCACATCAAGCAGCCGCTGGCCGACGAGATCCTGTTCGGCAAGCTGGTCCGCGGCGGCCACGTCAAGGTGATCCTCAAGGACGGCAAGCTGGCCTTCGAATACGACGAGGCCAACGGCGGTCCCGAGGCGGCGGCCGGGGAGTCGGAGCCGGCGCTGGCGGAGTAGGTTGCAGAGGCGCCTTCTCCCCTTGGGGGAGAAGGTGGCCCGAAGGGCCGGATGAGGGGTCGCACCGGCCGCTGAGCTGCGTTGTCGACCCCGCACGGATGGGCCGGCGCGGCTCCTCATCCGTCGCGCATTCGCGCGCCACCTTCTCCCCCGAGGGGAGAAGGCCTCTTTTATTTCAGCTGATCTGATCCCCAATCGCCCGCGCCAACGCGTGCAGCTCGTCCATGTCCGCCATGCCGCCCTGTCCGTGCGGCCGCAGGGCGACGCCCTCCCAGCGGGGGATGATGTGGAAGTGCAGGTGGAAGATCGTCTGGCCGGCGGGCGCCCCGTTGAACTGGGTCACCACGATCCCGTCCGGCTTCAGCGCCGCGTTCACCGCCCGGCTCACCCGCTGGACGCCGAGGATCAGGTGGCCGAGGGGTTCCGGCTCGATGTCCAGGAGGTTGCGGGCCTGGCTGTGCTTGGAGATCACCAGGGTGTGGCCGCGGGTCTGGGGAAAGACATCCATGAAGGCGAACACATGCTCGTCCTCGAACACCCGGGCCGCCGGGACCTCGCCGCGCAGGATCTTGGCGAAGATGTTGTTCGCATCGTAGGCGCCGGTGAGGCTCATGGTCGCGTCCTGTTGGTCAAATTCGCCGGTCTGGGGCATCTTCCTACCAAAGCCGCCGGGAGCAAGGAACATGGCCGCGCCGCATCTCACGCCGCAGCAGCAGAAGTGGTTCGCCAGCGTCCAGGCCGGCCTGGAGCGCGACACTGGCAAGAGCCTCGCCGACTGGGTGGCTATCGCCAAGACCTGCCCGGAGACCAAACCCCGCGCCCGGCTGGCCTGGTTCAAGGAAACCCACGGCCTGCTGCAGAACCGCGCCAGCTATGTGTTGTCGGAGGCCTTCGGGCGAGAGATGCCGTGGGATGATCCGGACCTGTTGATCGACGCCCTGTGGACCGATCCTGGCCAACGGGCGATCTTCGAAGTCGTGCGGGCGGCGGCGACCCAACTGCCCGACGTGATCGTGGGACCGCGCAAAGGGTTCACGGCCTTTTCGCGCAAGTACCAGTTCGCGGCCGCCAAGCCGATCAAGGGCGGCGGGGTGAAGGTGGGGCTGGCGGTGGCGGCGGATGCAGGCCCGGGGCTGGAGCCACGGGCGAAGAGCGAGACGCTGAACGAGCGGCTGTTGTCGACGCTGACGCTGGAGTCGGCAGCAGGGGTGGATGATCGGGTCGAGGGTCTGCTGAAACATGCGTGGGAGCGGTCGTAGAACAGGTTGTGGTTAGACTGACCGGGGCCGTACGGCGGACCGACGCCCCCTCCGACCCTCCGCTTCGCTGCGGGCCACCTCCCCCGCTACGCGGTGGAGGACAACAGACGCTTTGCTCCACCGTGAAACGGGGGGCGTCGGGCCGTCGTACTGATGATTCCGGCTAAACCCTACGCGTCCTAACCCGCCTTGAAGGGCGAATACTCCTCCTCCAGGTACTGCATCTCCCCCCGCACCGCCTCGCGTTCGCGCTCCACGAACTGAGCCACCGGCGCGCGCAGGGCGGGGTCGGCGATCCAGTGGGCGGAGTAGACGGGGGCGGGGAGGTAGCCCCTGGCGATCTTGTGCTCGCCCTGGGCGCCCGCCTCCACCCGCGGCAGGCCGAGCCGGATCGCGTGCTCGATGGCCTGGTAGTAGCAGAGCTCGAAATGCAGGAAGGGCACATCCTCCAGGCAGCCCCAGTTGCGGCCGTAGAGGCAGTCGCCGCCGATCAGGTTGAGGGCGCCGGCGATCCAGCGGCCCTCGCGGCGGGCCATCAGCAGCAGCACCTTGTCCGCCATCCGCTCGCCCAGCATCGAGAAGAACGGGCGGCTGAGATAGGGCCGGCCCCATTTGCGCGAGCCGGTGTCCATGTAGAAGGCGAAGAAGGCGTCCCAGTGGTCCTCGGTGATGTCGGCGCCGGTCAGGCCGACGATCTCCAGACCCGCCTGGGCGTCGCGGCGTTCCCGGCGGATGGTCTTGCGCCGGCCGGAGGACAGGGCGGCCAGGAAGTCCTCGAAGGTCGCATAGCCGGCGTTGTGCCAGTGGTACTGCTGGTTCTGCCGCCGCAGCAGGCCCTGCTCGCCCAGGAACCGCCAGTCCGCCTCGTTGGGAAAGGTTACGTGCAGGGACGAGGCGCCGTAGCGCTCGCAAACCGTCAGGGCGCCGCCGAGCAGCACCCGGCGCGCGGCGTCGGCGTCGACGTCCGGTCGCACCAACAGCCGGGGCCCGGTGACCGGGGAAAACGGCGAGGCGCAGAGAAGCTTGGGGTAGTAGGCGCCGCCGGCCCGTTCATAGGCGTCGGCCCAGGAATGGTCGAAGACGTATTCGCCCTGGGAGTGGGACTTCAGATAGAGGGGCATGACGGCGGCGACCTCGCCGGCCTCGTCGCGCACGGACAGGTGCCGGGGGCCCCAGCCCGTGCGCTCGACGGCGCAGTTCGACTCCTCCAGGGCGTCCAGGAAGTCGTAGGCGACGAAGGGGTTGGCGTTGTAGTCGGGGTTGGCCGCGCAGGCGTCCCAGGCCTCGCGGCCGATTTCGCGTATTCGGCTGTGAATGCTCACCGCCGGCTTTACGCTGATCATGCGGCGAAGCCCTCGAAGACGAGGTTGTCGCAGTGGGGTTTCAGGCCCGCCCATTGCTCGGCCGAGCGCACCGTCCAGGCCACCACCGGCATGCCGTCGGCCCGCAGCTGCGCGGCCCGGGGGCTGGGCAGCATGTCGACGCCCAGGGCCAGGAAGTGGGGGCGGGCGATGGAGACCTGCTCCAGCCGCGCATAGGACTGGCGCAGTTCGGGCGCCATCTTGCGCGCGTTTTCGTCGGCGTAGCCGTAGCTGTCCAGGCCCCGCAGAACATTGGGGAAGTGCTGGGCGAACCAGGCGTGGGAATAGGGGTTGAAGCCGATCACGGCCAGGGGGCCGGCGTGGTCGATGATGATCTCGTGCACCCGCTGCTCCAGCGGCCCCACCTCCCCGGCCGGCGTTTTCAGCTCAATGTGCACCATGGCCCGATGCCCGACCAGGGTCAGGACCTCGAGCAGGGTGGGGATGGTCTCGTCCGTGCCGGACAGGCGCAACTTGCCGAGGTCGGCGGCGGACCGGTCGCTGAGCCGGCCCTCGGCGCCGGTGACGCGCTGCAGGGTGTAGTCGTGGAAGACCATGGCCTCGCCATCGGCCGACAGCTGCACGTCCAGCTCGATGCCGTAGCCGTGGGAGCAGGCGGCCTGGAAGGCGGCCAGGGAGTTCTCCGGCGCGCCGCCGGGGGACCACAGGCCCCGGTGGGCGACGGCGGGTTCGAACAGCCGCTCCCAGGCTTCGCCGAACCGGGCCTTGGGGTCGATCGGGGCGGTGTCGGTCATCGGATTTCCACCACGGCGTCGACCTCGACGGCGAAGTTGAGCGGCAGGCGATAGACCCCCACCGCCGAGCGGGCGTGGCGGCCGGCGTCGCCGAACACCTCCACCATCAGGTCTGAACAGCCGTTGACCACCTGGGGTATGGCGAAGAAGTCGGGCCCGGCCTGGACGAAGCCGCCCAGTTTGACGATCCTCACCACCCGGCCCAGGTCGCCATCCAAGGCGCGCTTCATCTGGGCGATCAGGTTGATGCCGCAGATCCGCGCGGCCTGGTGGGCGGTGTCCGCGTCGACGTCCTCGCCGACCACGCCCTTGATCCCCCCGTCCGCGTTCACCGACACCTGGCCGGAGATGTGCAGCAGATTGCCCGTCCGCACCGTGGGCACATAGTTGGCCACGGGGGCGTTGGGCTCCGGCAGGGTCACGCCGAGTTCGGCGAGCCGGGCTTCGATCTTGGTCATGCGGCCTCCGTGGATGTCGCGGAGAGGGATAGCGCGGGGAGGCAAGGGGCGTAAGCCCTTTGGACCCCTTTTCCGCACGGCGGGCGGGGAGGGCGGGCAGGGGTCATCCCCCCCCCGACCGCCGACGCCCGGTCGCTCGCCGGCGCGATGGCGTCGGCCCCGGTCACCGCCGCCGCAGGGCGGCCGTTCGAATGCCGCCCTCGGTCTCTCCGCAGAGCTGGCGATCAACCTCGCCGCTCAGTTGCGCTTGCGCGAATTCCCCAATGTGGCAAGTTCGGCTAACGGTAGAGTCGGGATGTGGCGC
>PLSW01000197.1 GCA_003165275.1 Caulobacteraceae bacterium | reverse complement strand
TTGGTGTGGGTGCGCTGACCGCGGACCGGCAGGCCCTTGCGGTGACGCAGGCCGCGGTAGCAGGCCAGGTCCATCAGCCGCTTGATATTGACCGCCGTCTCGCGACGCAGGTCGCCTTCGACGGTGTAGTCGCGGTCGATGGTCTCGCGGATCTGCAGCACCTCCTGGTCGGTCAACTGGTTGACACGACGGGCGTCCTCAATGCCGACCTTTTGCACGATTTCTCGCGCCTTGGCCTGGCCGACGCCATGGATGTACTGCAGCGCGATAACCACGCGCTTGTTCGTTGGGATATTGACGCCAGCTATGCGGGCCACGCTTGATGTCTCCTGATCACGCAGTATGAACGCGAACGACGCCCCGGCCCCAACGCCTAAGCGGTAGGGACCGGCGCCTCTTTCGCGCCCTTTCGCGGAAGCGGACCGTTA
Organism: Caulobacteraceae bacterium; assembly: GCA_003165275.1. Classification (GTDB taxonomy): domain Bacteria; phylum Pseudomonadota; class Alphaproteobacteria; order Caulobacterales; family Caulobacteraceae; genus Poindextera. The sequence continues at coordinate 3,258 of PLSW01000197.1, read as the reverse complement.
TACGGATGGTCCGGCTCCCGTCAATGGGCGAAGGTAAGCAGTTCACTCAATCTTCGATATTATTCCCAACGCCGTTATCGGGCGCCGGGGGTCTTGTTCACAACGGCAAGCGCGGCCTCGATTTCGCCGGCGACGGCGTCGATCGCCCCCATGCCGTCAACCTCGACCAGCTTGCCCTGAGCCATGTAGTGCGGAAGCAAGGGCGCGGTCTGGGCGTTGTACGCCGCCAACCGGACCTTGAATGATTCGGGGTTGTCGTCGGCGCGCCCCTGTTCGCCGAAACGCTTGGTCACCCGGGCCAGCAGCGCGTCGTCGTCGACCTTCAGGCGCAGCACCACGTCGATCTTGGAGCCACGCTGGGCCAGGAGGTCGTCCAGGGCTTCAGCCTGGGCGATGGTGCGCGGAAAGCCGTCAAAGATCGCGCCGCCGGCGGCCTCGGCCGCTGGCAGGGCCTCCTCGATCAGGGCGATGACGATGGCGTCGGACACCAGCTCGCCCCGGTCCATGATCCCGGCGACCCGGTCGCCGAGCTCTGACCCCGAGCTGCGGGCGGCGCGGAGCATGTCGCCGGTGGAGAGCTGCACCATGCCGCGCTGGTCGACCAGGCGCTTGGCTTGGGTGCCTTTTCCGGCCGCGGGCGGGCCGAAGAGGACGATGTTCATTTACCGCGTCCCCCGCGCAGCTTCGACTTTTTGATCAGGCCTTCGTACTGGTGGGCCAGCAGATGCGACTGGATCTGCGCCACCGTGTCCATGGTCACCGTCACCACGATCAGGATCGACGTGCCGCCGAAATAGGTGTTCGGCATATGGGCGATCAGAAGTTCGGGCAGCAGGCAGACGACGGTGATGTAGGCCGCGCCGATCACCGTCAGGCGGGTCAGCACATAGTCCAGATACTCCGCCGTGCGCTTGCCGGGCCGAATGCCAGGCAGGAAGCCGCCGTATTTGCGCAGGTTCTCGGCCGTATCGTCCGGATTGAACACGATCGACGTGTAGAAGAACGAGAAGAAGATGATCATGCCGGCGTAGAGCAGCATGAACACCGGCTGGCCGTGCTGCAGCTGGCCGACGACGCCGGGGACCCACTGCGCCCAGCTGGGCAGGTTTCCCTTGGCCAGGAAGTTCATCGCCGTGGCCGGCAGCAGCAGCAGGCTGGAGGCGAAGATCGGCGGGATCACGCCGGCGGTGTTGAGCTTCAGCGGCAGGAACGAGGTTTCCCCGCCGAACATCCGGTTGCCCATCTGGCGCTTGGGATACTGGATCAGCAGCCGGCGCTGGGAGCGTTCGATGAAGACGATGAACCCAACCACCACGACCGCCATCACGGCGATGGCGAAGACCAGGAAACCGCTCAGGTTTCCCGACTGGGCCAGGGACAGCATCTGCACGATCGCCTGCGGCAGACGCGCCACGATGCCGGCGAAGATGATCAGCGACACACCGTTGCCGACGCCGCGGGCGGTGATCTGCTCGCCCAGCCACATCAGGAACATGGTGCCGCCGGTGAGGGTGGCCACGGTCGACAGGATGAAGAACAGGCCGGGTTGGACCACCACGGGCGGGTTGGCGTTGGACAGACCCACCGCGATCCCGGTGGCCTGGAAGATCGCCAGGGCGACTGTCAGGTAGCGGGTGTACTGGTTGAGCTGCTTGCGCCCCGCCTCGCCGCCTTCCTTGCGCAGCTTTTCCCAGGGCGGATAGACCGTCCCCAGGAGCTGAACGATGATTGAGGCCGAGATATAGGGCATCACGTTCAGCGAGAAGATCGCCATCCGCTGGACGGCGCCCCCCGAGAACATGTCGAACATGCCCAGGATACCCTGGGACTGGCCCTTGAACGCGTTGGCGAACGCCACCGTGTCGATTCCCGGAATCGGGATGTAGGTGCCCAGCCGGTAGACGATCAGCGCGATGAGCGTGAACCAGATCCGCTTGTGAAGCTCCGTCGCCTTCTGGAAGGCGCCGAAGTTCATGTTCGCGGCGAGTTGTTCTGCGGCCGAGGCCATGGCCCCTCCCCTGGTTTATTCGACGCTTCAGATAGGGCCTCTCGGCCCCGCTGGCGAGCCCTAGGCTTCCGCCGCGGCCGGTTCGGCGACCTTGGCGGTGGTGGTCAGCGTGCCGCCGGCCGCTTCCACGGCCTTGGCGGCCGAGGCAGTGGCCGAATAGACGGTGATGTCCAGCTTGGTCTTCAGCTCGCCCTCGCCCAGCAGGCGCACGCCGTCGCGCTCGCGGCGAATCACGCCGGCGGCCACCAGGACCTTGCCGTCGATGGGTTGCTTGGGATCGAGCTTGCCGGCCTCGATGGCCTGCTCCAGGCGCCACAGGTTCACCTCGGCCAGCTTCTTGGCGAAGGGATTGTTGAACCCGCGCTTGGGCATGCGCATGTGCAGCGGCATCTGGCCGCCTTCGAAACCGTGGATGGCGACGCCGGACCGGGACTTCTGCCCCTTCACACCGCGGCCGGCGGTCTTGCCCTTGCCGGAGCCGGGGCCGCGGCCGACGCGCATCTTGCCCTTGTGGGAGCCGGGATTGTCGCGGATTTCATTGAGCTTGGTCATGGGAGCCTCTCCTTGGAGATCGATCGCCGGGCGAGGCCCGACTCGGCTGGAATTAAAAGCGCCCCGGCGGGGCCGGGGCGCGATGGGTATCTAAGCCTTTTCGTCGACGACGGCGACCATATGGGCCACCTTGGCGATCATGCCGCGGACCGACGGGTTGTCGACCAGGGTCGATTCCCGCCCGATGCGGTTGAGGCCGAGGCCGATAAGGGTCGCGCGCTGGTCGGCCTTGCGGCGCAGCGGGCTGCCGGTCTGGCGAACCGTGACGGTCTTGCCTTCGGTGGAAGCGGTCTTGGCCATGGTGATTGAAGCTCCTTAGCCTTCGACGGCGTCCGGCGCAGACGCGCCGTCATGGCGGCGACCGAGAATGTCGCCGACCTTCTTGCCACGCTTGTTGGCGATCTGACGGGGCGAGGACTGCACCTTCAGCGCGTCGAACGTGGCGCGGATCATGTTGTAGGGGTTGGACGAGCCGACCGACTTGGCCACCACGTCCTGGACACCCAGGGTTTCCAGCACCGCGCGCATCGGACCGCCGGCGATGACGCCGGTGCCCGGAGGCGCCGCGCGCAGCATCACCTTGCCCGCGCCGTGACGGCCGCGGCCGTCGTGGTGCAGGGTGCGGGATTCGCGCAGCGGAACGCGGATCATCGTCTTCTTGGCTTCTTCGGTCGCCTTGCGGATGGCTTCCGGCACTT
>PLSW01000048.1 GCA_003165275.1 Caulobacteraceae bacterium | reverse complement strand
CGGGGCGGAAATCGTGGCCCCACTCGGAGATGCAATGGGCTTCGTCAATGACGATGCGGCGGACATTCCACGAAGCCGTACGGTCCAGGAAACCCGGCAGCATCAGGCGCTCCGGCGCGGTGTAGAGAAGCCGCACATCCCCCGCATAAAGTGAGCGCAACCGCGATTTGGCCTCGGTGGCGTTGAGTGTGGAATTGAGGAAAGTTGCCGGGATGCCAGCGAGCTTAAGCGCATCGACCTGGTCCTTCANNTCCTTCATCAGCGCGATGAGCGGCGAAATCACAATCGTAAGTCCGTCTTCCATCACCGCGGGAAGCTGGAAGCACAGCGATTTTCCGCCCCCTGTGGGAAGCAGCGCAAAGACGTCCCGTCCCGCGAGCGCCGCCCGAATGATCTCCTCCTGCTTCGGACGGAAGGAGTCGAAACCGAAGTGCTGTTTAAGGGCGGGAAAGAGGAGCATGAGGAAAAACCCCGGGCCTACCGTCCGCCGAGTTCCGCCCGAATCCAGTCCGGGCGACGGCGCAAATCGAGTACCGCGAATACCTGCGTTTCAATCTGTTGGTCCCGATAATAAATGCCATATGGGAACCGGGCTGAAAGCATTCGATGAAACCCGTAATGCAACGGATGAACTCCGTGAAAAAACCCGAGGCTTTCAATATCCGTCAGAATCGAATCGACAAAATAATCACCTGCGCCGCTCTCCAGTGATTCGTAAAAACCGCGGCCATCCTCAATGTCGGCAGCAGCCTCTGCCATTGCAACAACCCGCTTCACCTTCCAAGACGCTTCTTGAGCTCGGGAATTGTCATGAACTCGGCTTTCCCGGATTCGGCCTTGGCCAGCCGCTGGGCCAGAACGTCGCCATGTGACGCCGGTGAAGGTGGTTCATCTTTACGAATCTCCTCCCATAAGACCTCCATCATCTGAAGACGCTCGGTCTTGCTGAGGCGGGCAACGGTCTCCTTGAGTTCAGAAACGCTCACGGGGGAAAATTATACAGCGAAGCGGGTCAAGTTAAAGTTAAAGAGTGAGTGCATGCGGCGCGACGTTGCGCGCAGATCACCGCCTCCGCCGCTTGCCCACCCGGCGGATCGGGTGATGCGGGGTCGTGTCCAGCATTGCGGTGTAGAGGTAATCGAAGCCTTCCACTTTAAGCCGGTCGATTTTCTGTCCGATGAAGTGCTCGATCTTGTTGACATCCTGCACGTCCTCGCCCGTCATGATCGTGAAGGCGTCGCCGATGTGCTGCGCGCGTCCGGTGCGGCCGATGCGATGCACGTAATCCTCGGGGTGCATTGGCACATCGTAATTAATCACATGGCTGACTCCGGCGATATCGATGCCGCGGCTGGCAATGTCGGTGGCCACCATGATTTCATACTTGCCGGACTTGAAGCCCTCCAGCGCGTCCATGCGCTCGCGCTGGGTGCGGTTCGAGTGCAGCACGGCCACGGAGTGTTTGGCCTCCTTGAGCTGGTGGGCGATGCGGTCCGCGCCATCCTTGGTGCGGCAGAAGATGAGCACGCTGAGAAAATCTGTCTTGGTGAGAAGGGCAAGCAGAACGTCGAATTTCTGCTCGCGGGCGACAGGGTAGAGCGCGTGGGTGACAGTATCTGCGGGCGAATGCTGAATGCCGATCTGGATGATCTCGGGTTTGCTCATGACCCAGCTCGTCATGTATTCGATTTCCGGCGGCATCGTGGCCGAGAAGAGCATGGTCTGCCGGGCCTTCGGGCAGTGTTCCACGATCTTGCGGACCTGCGGCATGAATCCCATGTCGAGCATCCGGTCCATTTCATCCAGGATCAGGTGCTGGAGGCCGGAAAGGTCGATTTCACGATTCGAAAGAAAATCGTTCAGCCGCCCCGGCGTGGCTACCAGGACATCCGCGCCTTTCTTGATCATCTCGCGCTGGGGGCCAAAGCCGACGCCGCCATAGACCACGCCGATATTCAGATCCGTGAAGCGGGAGTAGTCGCGGAAGGCAGTCTCGACCTGGGCGGCGAGTTCGCGGGTGGGCTCGAGGATCAGGGTCCGCGGCATCCGCGCCCGCGCGCGGCCTTTTTCGAGCATCGAGAGCATCGGCAGCGTGAACGCTGCAGTCTTGCCGGTTCCCGTCTGGGCGATGCCCAGCACGTCCTGACCGGCGAGCGCGATCGGGATGGCCTGTGCCTGGATGGGCGTGGCGACGGTGTAGCCGGTGTCGGCGACCGCCTTGAGGGTCTCGGGGCTCAGCCCCAGGTCTGCAAAATCTGTCATGTCTTGAATTAAATCGAGCGGCAATCCCACGACAGCGTCAGACGCGATGGAATCCCCGGCTCAGGCAGGCCGGACCATAGAAAATTGCCCCGCGATGTCAATGTAAGCCTTCCCCAGCGTGGTGTTTCTTCTCCACCTCTCTCAATCCCGGCTCCTCAGCGCCCGCCCGGTCATCACCGCATCCCGCCCGAAGCGCTCGCGCAGGGCGTCCAGCGCTTTTTCACTGCGCCGGTCCCGGCGTTCCTCCTCGGCGAAGAGGTCCAGGCCGTCGGCGGCGTCCACGAAATCCGACAGGCCCGCACCGATCAGGCGATAGCGGCCGCCCCGGGCTTCGGCGGCCAGGAGTTCGCGGGCGACGGCGAAGAGTGCGCGGCTGGACTGGGTGGGCACGGCGAGGGTTCGCCGGCGGGTGATCAGGCGAAAGTCGGCGGCGCGCAGCTTCAGGCTCGCCACCCGCCCGGCGATCCCGGCCGACCGCGCCTGGCGGGTCACCTTCTCGCAAAGCGGCCAGAGCTTGTCCTCGAGGGCGTCGATGTCGGCGAGGTCGTCGTTGAAGGTGGTCTCGGCGCTGATGGTCTTGCGGGACTGTTCCGGATCGACCAGCCGCGCGTCCTGGGCGTGGGCCAGCTGCGACAGGCGCAGGCCATAGGCCCCCCAGCGCTCCGCCAGGGTCTTGGGCTCCGCGGCGGCGAGATCGCCGACCATGCGATAGCCCGCGGCCTCCAGGGACGCCGCGAGGGCGGGGCCGACGCCGGGCAGGATTCGCACCGGGCGCGGCGCCAGGAAGGACTGCGCCTCCGCCGCCCCGATCACCGAAAACCCCCGCGGCTTGTCGAGGTCCGAGGCGATCTTGGCCAGGAACTTGTTGGCGGCCAGGCCAATGGAGACGGTGATGCCCACCTCCCGCTCGATCTCGCCCTGTACCCGCGCAAGGGTGAGGGCTGCGCAGCCGCCGTGCAGTCGCTCCGAACCCGCCAGGTCCATCCAGGCCTCGTCCAGGGACAGGGGCTGGACCAGGGGCGTGAGGTTGCCGAGCTTGCCCAGGATCCGCACGCTTTCCGCGCGGTACTTGGTGAAGTCCGGCTTGATCACCACCGCCTGCGGGCAGAGCTTCAGCGCCTTGAACATCGGCATGGCCGACCGCACCCCGGAAATCCGGGCGATGTAGCAGCAGGTGGTGACGACCCCGCGCTTGCCGCCGCCGACGATCACCGGCACGTCGCGCAATTCCGGCCGGTCGCGCTTTTCCACGGAGGCGTAGAAGGCGTCGCAGTCCAGGTGGGCCATGGTCAGGCGGGTCAGTTCGGGATGGCTGACCAGGCGGGGGGAGCCGCAGGCGGCGCAGCGGCGCACCATGGCCTCGTCCAGGGTCAGGCAGTCCCGGCAGAGGGTGGTCACGGCGGCGGCCACAGCCAGGCCGCCCCCCGCACCCCGGAGGAATCCCCATGCATCGCCGGGCGGATCGGGGTGGCGAAGGCGTCGGAGAAGATGAACTGCGGGATCACCAGGGGCAGGCCGTCGTAAAGCTCGTCGACATTGGACATTCCGCCGCCCAGCACGATCACGTCGGGATCGAGGAGGTTGACGATGGTGGCCAGGCCCCGGCCCAGGCGGCCGATATAGAAGCCCAGGCTGTCCTCGGCGGTGGCGTCACTGGCGCGCGCCGCCGCCACGATGGCCTCGGCCCGCATCGGCTGAGCCGCGCGGCGGGCGTGGTCGGCCTCGAAGCCCTTGCCCGAAACCCACAGCTCCAGGCAGCCGTCACGGCCGCACCAGCACCGGGGCGCGGGCAGCTCGTCATAGGGCGGGACGGCGGAGGCCCAGGGCAGGGGATTGTGGCCCCATTCCCCGGCGACGCCGTTGGCCCCGACCACCAGGGCGCCGCCCATTGTCAGCCCACCGCCGCAGCCGGTGCCGACGATGGCGGCGAACACCACGTCGGCGCCGGCGCCGGCGCCGTCGGTGGCTTCGGACAAGGCCAGGCAGTCGGCGTCGTTGGCCATGCGCACCTTGCGCTCGAGCCGCTTTTCCAGGTCCGCCAAGAACGGCTTGCCGTTCAGCCAGACGCTGTTGGCGTTGCGCATCAGCCCGGACTTGGGCGACCGCGAGCCCGGGCAGCCGACCCCTACCGTGCCGCTGGCGCCGGCCTGGGATTCGGCCTCGGCGATCAGGTGGGCGACCGCGTCCAGCGCCGCCTCGTAGCCACCGGGATTGGGCTGGCGCACACGGGCGACGAACCGGCCTTCATTGTCGAGGGCGGCGGCCTCGATCTTGGTGCCGCCGAAGTCCACGCCGATGCGGATCATTGGGTCGGCAATCCCAAGGCGCCCGCTATGGCGGCGCGCAGGCTCGGCCAGTCGTCGATGCGGCGATGGCGATCCGGCGCCGAAGGGGCGAGGGGCTGCAGCCTCTTGTCGGCCACCAGCTGGAAGCGGTGCACGGCGGGGGCGGCCTCGGCGGCCGAATCCAGGTTGCCGAGGAGATCGTCGATGAAGGCCGCGGGCCCACGGGTGCGCCCCGCCAGCGTCGCCACCGCCTCGCCCTTGGGGCCCTCGTTGATCACCATCGGATAGTCCATGCCGTGCCGGGTGAGCCAGGCCGCCCTCGGCGCGCGGCCATGGTCGGGGGCGTTGGTCAGGATCACCACGCTGGCGGTTCGGGCCAGAAGTCGCAGCGAATCAGCCGCGTGGGGCGTTGGTTCCATATGGTCGTGACCGAATCGGAAGAAGTCGTCGAACAGGGTGCGGCCCTCCGTGAAGTCCAGGTGCTCGCTCGCCCCGGCCCGGTATATGTTCTGAAACAGCGCGAACCGGTCGACCCGCATCTCGTACCCCTTGGGCTCCAGAAACCGCCCGAACCCAACCATGAAAAGGGCCAGCACCTCGTCCACATCGACGATCACCAGCGGTCGTTCGGGGTGCAGTTCGACGGTCTTGGGATCGGCGACGGCCGGCAAGGGGCTCTCCACAGTCAACACGGACTTAAGGATATCGTGTGATTAGCTAGTCAGACAGCGGCGAGGCGAGTCTTTCGGCCCGCCCCGCGAATAAGGCCGGTTATCGATGACAAAGCGCGTCCTGATCGTCGAGGACAACGAGCTGAACATGAAACTGTTTCATGATCTTCTCGACGCCCAAGGCTATGAGACGCTGCAGACCCGCGAGGGCCTGCAGGCGCTGGCCCTGGCGCGCCAGCATCATCCCGACCTGATCATCATGGATATCCAGCTCCCGGAAATCTCCGGCCTTGAGGTCACCAAGTGGCTGAAGGAGGACGACGAGCTGTCGCACATCCCGGTCATCGCGGTGACTGCCTTCGCCATGAAGGGCGACGAGGAAAAGA
>PLSW01000126.1 GCA_003165275.1 Caulobacteraceae bacterium | reverse complement strand
CAGGCGCGGATTGGCCAGTTCGGCCTGCAGGACGGCGATGCGGCCGGCTTCGCCCAAGGCCAGGTAGTCCGCCGCCACCCCGGCCTTGGCCAGCAGTTCGGCGACCACGCGTTCATGCACGTCGGCGTTCTGGCGCAGGTCGACCACCGCCATATGGAAGCCGAAGCTCTGCACCGCCTCGCGCAGGTCCAGGAGGCGCCCTTCCGCCAGGTCCGCCGCGCCGTTGCGCTCCAGGGATTCGGCGACCACCGCGAGGTCCGCCGCCAGGTCCTGCGGGGCCGCATAGGCCGGGGCGTCCACCGCCCCCGCCCGCACCGGCCCGCGCCCCAGCACCTGGACCCGGGTCGCCGCCAGGCGCGCATAGCAGCCCACCAGCGCCCGCCGATAGGGCTCGTCGCCGCGCTGGGGATTGGCGTCATGGCCGCTGTCGGCCAGGGCGGCGAGGGCCTCGGTGACAGCGGCGAACTCCGTGGACACCGACAACTCCGACCCCAGGAGGTGCAACTCGGCGAGGTGCCGGTCGATCACCGCCTCCCCCTGGCGACGCAGGGCGTAATCGAGGGTCTCGGCGGTGACGAAGGGATTGCCGTCCCGGTCGCCGCCCACCCAGGAGCCGAGCTGGAAACAGTCTGGGGTGAGGCCGTTGAGGCCGAAGATCCGCGCCAGGGCCCGCTTCAGGGCGGGAACCTGCGGCAGGAAGGTGGTCTCGAAGATGGAGACGGCGTTGTCGATCTCGTCGCTGACCCCGATCCGCACCGAGCGCAGCATCCGCGTCTGCCACAGGGTGTGCACCTGGCGCTTGAGGGCGGCCTCGACCTCCGCGGGCCTGGCGCCCCGATCGGCGGCCTCCAGCAGGGCGGCGATGGCCGCCTCCCGGTCGAGGATGCTCTTGCCGGACCTCGGTCGGGTGGGCGGTGATCACCGGCGTCAGCACCGCCTCGTTCAGGAACCGCCGCGCCTCGGGGGCGGCAAGATCCAGGGTCAGCTGTTCCAGCGGGCTGGGCCCGGTCAGGGATTCCCGCCGCTGCAGGTGGTCGTCGGCGATGTTGGCCAGCTGGGAAAAGATGGCGAAGCCGCGGATCAGCAGCAGCATGTCCGCCAGGGACAGGCCCTTGAGGGTGGCGCTGAGGCCCGCGTCGCGCGTCCCCCGCCGGTGCTCGTCCACCGAGCGGGCGCGGATGTCCTCGATCTGGTCGAAGGTGGCCTGGCCGTGCTGCTCGCGGATGACATCCCCCAGCAGCCGGCCCAGCTGGCGCACGCCCGCCCGGTTGGCGCCGCCGTGCGCCGCACTCTTCGAACGTTCGCTCATTCGCCCTGGCCTCCGGTCGGGCGCGATGGCCCCTTCCCTTGCGGAACAAGGCGCACCTCAACCGCGTCGGGAGGGTTTTGACAAGGTGGGAGCTATCGCCTCGCCCCGTGGACGGGCTTGAAGTCGGCCTCGGCGCAGCCGGCCTGGCGGGCGGCGGCCAGGGCGGCCGTGAGGCCGCTGATCCTGAACTTCACCGGCCGCCGACCCGGCGCCGCCTCGATCTTCACCGCCTCGGCCGCAGTCAGGCGATGGGACGGGATGCGGACGAGGCCGCCGCTGGGATTGTCGAGGTCGTCGTCATGCAGGGCGAAGCCCAGCGCCGCCAGCTCCGGCTCGTCGGACGCCGCGGGGACCGCAGGCCCGCCGTCGATGCGGTAGACCGCGCCGGCGGTGTCGATGCTGGCCGGCAGGTGGAAGACCAGGGCCTGGCGCTGGTAGTCGATCCCCCCGCGCCAGAGCCGGCAGGTGTGGGCGCCGGTGAACCGGTCCGCCTGAACCCGCAGGGTCCAGCCGTCGACCCGGTCGGGGGCGCCGGTCGGACCTGCGTGTTTCCATGGGACGGGGAAGCTGAGCAGCGCGATCAGCGCGACGTGGGTCGGGGTCATCGGGGCGGGTCCGCCGGTGGGTCTGTCGGGTGGGTGAGGATCGGCATGTCCGCCGGGGTCTGGCTTCCGGCGCCGGGCGCGGAAAGATGCGGCGGGGGCGTCGAAGGGGCGAGGAAGTGGTCGACGGGCGCGATCAACGTGGTCAGCGGCTGCGGCGCGCGATGCTCCACACGCTTCATTGAGGCGGCCGGGTCGTAGAGCTGGACCCCTGGCGTCTGGTAGCGGGCCTCCAGGAACCCCATGGCCGCCAGCAGGCCGGCGCGGGCGACGTAGGCGTCATGGCGGCTCTGGATCAGGCCCAGGCGGGCGTTGGCCAGCTCCAGCTCGGCGTTCAGCAGGTCGATGGTGCTGCGCTGGCCGACCCGTTCCTCGACGCGGTTGCCCTGCACCGCCACGGTCTCCACCTCGACCTGGCGCTCCTCGATGACGAAGGCGCTCTGGGTCGAGGCCAGCTGATCCCAGGCCTGGGCCACCAGCTGCACCACCCCGCGGCGGGCGGCCTCGATGGCCAGCTGGGCGTGGTTGTCGTCGTCCAGGGCCTGGCGGACCTTGGAGGAGTTGTAGCCGGAGGTGAACAGGGGCTTGGAGAAGACCAGGGCCGCGGTCACGCTCTGGTCGTACTGGCGCGCCAGGTAGGGCTCCGCCGGGCCGACGGCGGCGTCGAGCTTCAGGGACAGGGTCCCGCCCCCCGCCGCCTTGGCCTGGTTGACCTTCTCCCGCGCCGACCGCTCGGTCTGGATGGCCTGCAGCAGCTGGGGATTGTTGTGGTCGGCGGCCTCGAAGGCCGCTTCGACGGTGGCCGGCAGGCCCGGCAGGTCGGGTTCCGGAGCCAGTTCGCCGGGGCTCTGGCCGACGGCGTTGAGGTATTCGGCGTTGCTGATGTTCAGCCGGCCCTGGGCGAGGTTCAGCTGGGCCTGGGCGGAGAGCAGCCGCGCCTCGGACTGGGCGACGTCGGTGCGGGTGACCTGGCCCAGCCGGCCCTTGGCCTTGGTCTCGTCGAACTCCCCGTTTAGGGCGACGATCTCGTCCTTGAGAATACGGATGGTCTCGCGGTCGCGGCGCACGTCCACATAGGCGGTGATCACCTGCTGCAGCAGCTGGCTCTCGGCCTGGCGCAAAGCCTCGCGGCTGGCCAGCACGTCGGCCCCCGCGCCGCGGACCTGGGCGCTCACCGAGCCGGTGGTGTAGAGCGGCTGGGTCGCGGACAGGTCTGCCGAGCCGGTCTGGGCGTTGGTCGGCAGGGCGGGGCCGTTCGGATAATACTGCACCTTGGCATTCTGATAGCCGAGCTGACCGTTCACGCTCACCTGCGGCCCGTAGCCCGCCCGCGCCTGGACCACCCCTTCGTCCGCGCTGCGCACGGTCTCGCGCTGGGCGCGGAGGCTGGGGTTGGTCTGGTAGGCCAGGGCGATGGCGTCATAGAGGGTCTCCGCCCCCGCCGCGCCGGGCGCGAGGGTGATGACGGCGGCGAGGAGGGCCAGGCGCCGGCTCATCGCTCGTGCAGGCTTTCCTGGGTGTGCCGGGCGATGGGCGACAACAGGTAGTTGATGATACTGCGATTGCCGGTCTTGATCTCGGCGGTGATCGCCATGCCGGGCTGCAGGGGCTCGTTGCGCCCGTCGATCATCATGCTGGTGCGATCCAGGGCGATGCGGGCGACGTAGGTGGCCGACGGTCGCCGGGTATCGCCGCCGGCGGCGTCCGGGCCGCCGGGCTGGCGCTGTTCGTCCTGCACGACCACGTCCTTGCTGACGCCCACCACCTGGCCGTCCACCAGGCCGTAGCGGGTGAAGTTGAAGGTCTCGATCTTGACCTTCACCGCCTGGCCGGCGTGGACGAAGCCCACGTCGCGGTTGGCCAGCTGGGCCTCGATCATCAGGTTGCGACTGTCCGGCACCACGATCATCAGGTGCTGGGCCGGGGTGACGACGCCGCCGAGGGTGTGGACGGCCAGCTGGTCGACCACCCCGTCGATGGGGGCGCGCAAGGACGCGCCGCTGGACTTGTTCTGGGCCTTGATCAGCTCCTGGCTGAGCTCGTTCTGCTGCTCCTCGGCCTTGCGCAGGTCGGTGAACAGGTCGGCGCCGTACTGGGCCCGGGCGGCGTCGCGCTGCTTGACCAGGGCGCCGCGGGCGTCGACGGCCTGGGCGCCGCGCTGCTTCTGCACCCCCACCTCGTGCCGCGCCTCGGCCAGCTGCTGCTGGGCGTCGAGGTAGGAGAGGCTGGTGCCGAAGCCCTGCTGGGTCAGTTCCCGGTGGATGCGCTCCTTGTCCGCCAGCATGGGGATCTGGGAGTTGATCTTGTCGACCTCGGCGCCGACCTCGGCGGCCTCGTCGCCCTTCTGGCTGATCTGCTGGCCGAGGTCGGCGAGCTTGGCCGACTGCTGGTCATACTGGGCCCGCATCGCCTCCCGGGCCTGGCCGACCATGTCCGCCGGAACGTCGGCGGGGGTGGCAAACTGCGGAGCGTGGCCGTGTTCGAAGGCGTCGGTGAGGGCGGTGAGCCGCGCCACGTCCAGTCGGGCCTGGGCAAGGTCGTGAGCAATGCGCACGGTGTCCGCGCCGGCCTGGGTGGGATCGAGTTCGATCAGCAGCTGGCCGGCCTTCACGTGATCGCCGTCCTGCACATGGATGGCGCGGACCACGCCGGGATCCAGGGGCTGGATGGTCTTGACGTCCCCGGCGGGGATCAGCCGCCCCGGCGCGGTGGCCAGCACGTCGACCTTGCCGAACACCGACCAGAGCACGGCGGTCAGGAAGAACAGGATGATGACCAGGCCCAGGGCCCGCCCGGTCGGCGAGGGAGGCGTCTCCACCACCTCCAGGGCCGCGGGCAGGAACTCGCGCTCGTCGTTACGGTCGTAGCGCTCGAGGAAACGGCGATAGAGATCGGTGACGGCGCTCATTCGGCGGCCTCCGCCGGCTCGCCGGACTGCAGGCGCCACAACCGGGCGTAGCGGCCGCCGGCCGCCAGCAGCGAGGCGTGGGTCCCGTCCTCGACGATGCGGCCTTCGTCGATGGTGACGATGCGGTCGGCGGTGCGCAGGGTCGACAGGCGGTGGGCGATGAGCACCACGGTGCGGCCGGTGCTGATGCGGCGCATGTTGGCCTGGATCGCCGCCTCGCTCTCATAATCGAGGGCCGA
>PLSW01000390.1 GCA_003165275.1 Caulobacteraceae bacterium | reverse complement strand
CGGAGAAGTGAGTTGGCAAGGGGGGTGAAGAGGGGGCGAAATGACTCCTAGCCGAACTTGGGGACGTCCGCTCCCGGAGTGTCTGGGGGACTGGTATTTCACCGTTGCGTTCCACCGAATTCGGCGTAGAACCCCGTCTAAGTTCTCTATATGTTCTTGTTCGTAACCGGGGTATTAACCGTTGCTTAAGGCGGATATGAGAGGCACGGTCGACGCTCTGCCGCGGAACGCTGCGGATTGCAGCGGAGGGCGAGGCGTGGGCAAGGACGGCAAAGAAGCCGAGCGGGTCACGACCACCTTGTCGCGCGCGCAGAAGCAGCAGCTTGACCGCCTCGCCGAGCGCGAAGGCGTGAAGGTGGCCTGGCTGGTCCGGCGAGCTGTCGAGCGATTCCTCGACGAAGCCAATGGTGGCCCTCAGCTCCCCTTCGAATTCAGAGGCGACCATGCGCAGCGCTGAGTTGTTCGCCGGCTGCGGCGGTCTCGCCCTGGGCATGTCCCGGGCGGGGTTTACCCATGCCCTGATGGCAGAGTTCGACTTTGACGCTGTCGAGACCGCCAAGCACAACAAGGCGCGCGCCATCGAACATGTCGCCCATTGGCCGGTTGAGAAGACCGACGTGCGGGACATCAACTGGGAACCCCTGCGCGGCCAGCTGGCCGTCGTGTCAGGTGGGCCCCCCTGCCAGCCGTTCGGCATTGGCGGCAAGAAGATGGGGCCGGATGACGCCCGCGACATGTGGCCTGAGGCGGTCCGCGCCATCCGCGAGGCCGCGCCCGAGGGCTTCTTGTTCGAGAATGTGCGAAACATCGCGGGTCCCAAGTTCCGGGGTTATCTCGAATGGGTACTTCGCCATCTGGCGAGACCCATGCTGACGAGGACGGTCGGAGAAACCCACGAGGAGCACCTCGCGCGGCTCATGCGCGCGCGCGCCAGGCCTGAGTATCGGGTGGCCTGGCAGGTGGTGAACGCGGCCGACTTTGGCGCCCCGCAGATCCGACACAGGGTTCTGATTTTTGGCGCTCGTGATCGGCTGAATGTGACGCCGACCACGATGCCGCCAACCCACTCGCACGATCGATTGCTCTGGGATCAGTTCGTGACGGGCGACTATTGGAAGCGTCACGGCCTGAAGGGCAAGCGCGTTCCCAGCAGCACGCGGGACATCGCGCGTGTTCGCGACCTCAAGGCGCATGGTGTGGCGCCCGCAGAGCTCCCATGGGTGACCGTGCGTGACGCGATCAAGGAGCTCGGCGAGCCTGATGGCGCCCGGAATCACGTGTTTCAACCCGGCGCGCGAGTCTATCCCGGGCATACGGGTAGTCCCCTGGACCGGCCGGCCAAGGCGCTCAAGGCGGGCGATCACGGCGTGCCGGGGGGCGAGAACATGATGGTCCGCGACGACGGATCGGTTCGATACTTCACCACACGCGAAGCCGCGCGGCTGGTGGGACTGCCGGACGATTACTTGTTCCCGAGGAGCTGGTCGGAGAGTATGCGCCAGCTGGGGAACGCGGTTCCCGCGCAATTGGGGGAAGCCGCAGGCAAATGGCTACGGGACATCATCTTCTGATTGAGGTCAGTGGCCTCGGCCGCATTCGCCCGGTAAGCGCCGCTTAATGGCTAAGTCCCCGGACAAGCTCGCGCTCGCCGCTCTGGAATCAGCGCTGTCCCAGGTCATCGCCGCGGCCAAGGCCGATCCGTCGCCAGCGACCGTCAGGCGGGTGAGGGACGGACTCTCCCGCCACTTCGAGGCGGTCGAGAAGGCGCGAAGCGAGTCTGATCCCGTGAGTACGCCGCTCACGACCTTTGATCCTTCCGATCCAAAGACAGTTGGGCGGATGGTTTCCCTGGCGCTACTCGCCCAGCCGATGATCCCGCTCGGCGCCGTCAAGCCGGCCTATGGATCTGGGGTCTACGCCATCTACTACACCGGGGACCACCCGCTCTACGCGCGGATATCCGGAACCGAGACGCCGATTTACGTGGGCAAGGCGGATCCCAGCAACGGAGACGCCAGCACCGCCAGGGAGCAAGGGCCCAGGCTCACTGGCCGCCTGATCGAGCACGCCGGCACCGTCTCCACGACGGAAAAGTACGCGGCCGAGAAGGGCCTGCCGCCCGGGCTCCACCCCATCCGCCTGGCCGACTTCAAGTGCCGCCGCCTGGTGTGCGCGACCAACGCGCAGCTGGTCGCCGAGCGTCATCTCATCCGCATGTTCTGGCCCGTGTGGAACTCCGACACCAAGGCCTGCTGGGGCATGAGCAAGCACGGTGACGCCGCGAACACTCGTCGCAACAAGCGATCGCCCTGGGATGTCGTCCATCCGGGTCGCGGTTGGGCACTCGACGGGCAGTTGGTCGACAACGCGACCGCTGAGGAAGTCGCCGTAAGGATCGATGCGATCCTCGACGAATATCCGCCGCGAACCGATCACGCGGCGCTACTCGAGGAAATGTTGGCCGCGTTTCGCCAGGACGACGGCGGCGACCTCGGCCTTCCTGACGCTTCGCCTCTCGCGGACGTCCCTGGACCGACCGAGGACGAGGCTGGTGGCCCGGACGACGACTGACCATGTGGACCCCGCCCGCAGCGCGCAGATGGCGCGTGTGCGCGGCAAGGACACCAAGCCGGAACTGAAGGTCCGCCGTGCCTTGCACGCAGCAGGATTGCGGTTCCGGTTGCAGGCGCGAGATCTTCCGGGCCGGCCGGACATCGTGTTCCGCTCTCGCCGGATCGCCATCTTCGTGCACGGCTGCTTTTGGCACCGGCACCCCGATCCAAGCTGCAAGCTGACCCGAACACCGAAATCCCGGCTGGATTTCTGGGAACCGAAATTTGAAGCCAATGTCGCGCGCGACGCCCGCGATCAAGCGGCCCTGCGCGAGCAAGGATGGACGGCGATCGTCATTTGGGAGTGCGACCTAGCCAATCCCTCGATCATCGAGGGGCTGATTGACACGGTGCGCCAACACGCTCGCGAGCTTAGCCGGCCGTGATGGCCAGCGCGCGGCCGCGCCGCCGCTTCGCCATTTCCAGCGCGCGCAGGTCGCGCTCGTCGTCCGTGACCAGATGGTCGAAGGCGCTGGTCTCGGTGGGGAAGGCGACGGTGGCGGCCTCGAACTCCTGCACGGGCTTGCGCAGCGGGAAGGTCACCATGAAGGCGCGCCACTCGCCCACACGCTCGTCACCCTTCGGGATGACCTCATTCGTGACCGGGTCAAAAAGTGGGGGAAAGTGGGGACGCCCACCACTTTCC
>PLSW01000162.1 GCA_003165275.1 Caulobacteraceae bacterium | reverse complement strand
CACACCGGCAACGCCTTCGATGATGAAGATGGCGCCGTCGAGCACGCGCAGCGAACGGTTGACTTCGATGTTGAAAGCGATGTGGCCGGGGGTGTCGATGATGTTGATGCGGGTGTCGCCGGCGGCGCCGTGCCACATCACCGAGGTGCACTTGGCCAGGATGGTGATCCCGCGCTCGCGCTCCTGGTCGTTGGAGTCCATGGCCCGCTCGGCATGCGCCTCATTGGCTCGGAACACGCCGGACTGCGCGAGCAGCTGATCCACGAGAGTGGTCTTGCCATGGTCGACGTGGGCGATGATGGCGATATTACGCAGCGACATGACGGGCGGACGAACCTGTTGAAGGGAGGCGGGCGGGAGGAAGGCGGGCGCTTGTACGCGAGTGTTGCGGCCCGCGCCAGTGCGGCAGGTTGAACAGGCGCGGGTTACCGCACAGCCAAGCCTGCTATTCCCGTGACACACGAATCCGTGAACGCGGGTCGTTCATTGTGCGACGCAACATCGCATGAACGGCGATAACAAATCCAGAAAAATCATACAGCTTCAGGGAAACTGGATTTGGCGTCAGAAAAGTTCGGCGCCCAGCGCCCTTTTTGGCTTGCGGCATTGTGCGCTGCACCGTATATATAAGTTGTGGAGCGTCGCTGACGCTCCTGCCCTTCCTGGGCGTTTCCTCCCTATGAACTGGCCGCGCCCTCGGGCGCGGCCGTTTTTCGTTTGGGGCCTGGCAGATATGGGGACGCTGGGTCCGGCGGCCAATTCCAAGACAGAATTTTGTGTGCATTAGGCCTTCTCCCCTTGCGGGAGAAGGTGGCGCGAGGCGCCGGACGAGGGGTCGCGCCGGCCGCGACACCGCGTTCTCTACACGCCTACGACTGGTGCGAGTGAGCGCTGTCCAACTCCGTCCCGCAAGGAATGTCGATCAATCGCCGCGGATGGCCCGTGCCACCCCTCATCCGTCCGCCTTCGGCGGCCACCTTCTCCCGCAAGGGGAGAAGGCCTCACAGACGCTGACGCCAAGTGCTTTGCCCGGGCCCCAACGCCCTACCGCTCCTCGTGGAACCGGTCCGCGACCAGTTCCGACAGGGCGTCCACCGCGGCCTGGGCTTCGGCGCCCTCGGCGTGGATGTCGATGGTGCAGCCGGGGCCGGCGGCCAGCATCATCAGGCCCATGATCGAGCGGGCGTCGACGGTCTGGCCCTCGCGGCTGACAGTGACCTCGGCGTCGAACTCACCGGCCAGCTTGACGAACTTGGCCGAGGCTCTCGCGTGCAGGCCGCGCTCGTTGACCACCTCCACCGTCCGGTCGACCTTCATCGGCGCCTCACTTGTCCCCGGCGAGGACGTAGGAGGCGACGGAGATGTACTTGCGGCCGGCGTCCTGGGCGTGGGCGACGCAGGCGGTGAGCGGCTCGCGGCCGCGCACGCTGGCCAGCTTGATCAGCATGGGCAGATTGAGGCCGGCGATGACCTCCGCGTGGGTCTGCTCCATCACCGAGATGGCGAGATTCGAGGGGGTGCCGCCGAACATGTCGGTGAGCAGGATGACGCCGTCGCCGCAGTCCACCTCGGCCGCGGCCTTGAGGATGTCGCGGCGGCGCTGTTCCATGTCGTCTTCCGGACCGATGCAGATCGCGGCCACAGCGGTCTGCGGCCCGACCACATGTTCCATGGCGAATACGAACTCTTCCGCCAGGCGCCCGTGCGTGACGATCACCAGACCGATCATACTGTCAATCTCACGGGACCCCTCCCGCGCCCGCCGCCCGAAGCAGCGTCGCGGCCGATTTGATACGCCCCTTGGCGCTAAAGGCCAAGATGAGTCAAGGCGCGCGCCACCTTGAGCGGCGCCGACGCCTCCAGACCGGGCAGCTCCACCCGCGGCAGATCGACGCCCAGCACCGAAATGCGGCGGTCTGGAGGCATGCGCTCGACGGCGTCGGCGGGGACGCAGCGCACGGACAGCCGAATCTCGGCGAAGCTTAGGCAGGGCGCGGCGATCACCCCCAGGCCTCTCGCCTCGATCAGGCCGGCGAGGGGTTCGGGGGCCCGGCCGAAGAGGCGGCCTTCGCTGACCCAGACCAGGGTGCGGTCGTCGGCGACCAGCCGCCAGCCGGCGTCCATCAGCCGCAGCATCAGGTCGCTCTTGCCGGCCCCCGAGGCGCCGGCGATCAGCACCCCGCCCGAGCGGCCCGGCCGCGGCGGAACGATCAGGCCGGCGTGGAGGATCACGGCCGGCGTTCCGGCAGGCTGACGACGAATCGCGCGCCGAGGATGCGGCCGCCCTCGCCAATGCGGTTCTCGGCGTGGATCGCCCCCCCATGGGCCTCGACGATCTGCCGGGCGATGGACAGGCCCAGGCCCGAATGGCCGCCGAAGGCGGCGCCGGCCGGGCGGGCGGTGTAGAAGCGCTCGAACACCGTCTCCAGATTATCTGGCGGCAGGCCGGGCCCGTCATCCTCGACGGCGACGACGGCGCTGCGGCCCTGGCGCTGCAGGCTGACCCGCACCTCCGGCGTCCATTCGGCCCCGGCGGGGGGTGAGAAGGAGCGGGCGTTGTCGATGAGGTTGCGGAACACCTGGCTGAGCGGATCCTCGCGCCCCAGCACCATGATCGGCTCCAGCACCTCCGGCGCCAGGAACCGCACCGGGGTCACCCCCGGCTTGGACGACTGGCCGTAGAAGTCGACCAGGTCGGCCAGCAGCCGTTCCAGGTCCAGGGGCCTCGGCTGGTCGCGGGAGAGTTCGGCGTCCAGGCGCGAGGCGTTGGAGATGTCGGTGATCAGCCGGTCGAGGCGGCCGACGTCATGCTTGAGGATGCCGGTGAGCCGCGCCTTGGCCGCCGGATCGGAGACCAGCTCCAGGGTCTCCACCGCCGAGCGGATCGAGGTCAGGGGGTTGCGGATTTCGTGGGCCACGTCGGCGGCGAAGCGTTCGATCGCGTCCATGCGCTTCGAGAGGGTCGAGGTCATCGTCTCCAGGGAGCGGCCGAGGTCGCCGATCTCGTCCTCGCGGCTGGCGATGTCGGGCAGGGAGATGGCCCGAGCCCGTTGGGCGGTCACCCTATCGGCGGCCCTGGCGAGGCGCAGCACCGGGGCGGCGATCAGCCGGCTGAGCAGCAAGGACGAGGCCAGGCTCACCGCCATGGCGATCAGGATGAAGGGGAGCAGGGCCCGGCGCTGGGCGGCGACAATCTGGTCGACGCCGCCGGCCTCCAGGGTCAGCACCCCCAGCACGGTCTGCACATGCTGGATGGGGATCGACACCGACACCACCCGCTCGCCGTTGGAGGCCCGGCGCAGGGTGGCGACGGATTCCCCGTGCAGGGCGCGGCTCACCTCGGCGGCCAAGTCCGCCCGGGCCTCGGCGATCACCTGCGGGCTGGGATCGTGTTTCTTGAGGAACGGCAGGGTGAGCGCGCCGCGTTTCCTGGCCGGCGGCAGGGGGCGGGTCTCCACCACGTCGGCGATGACGTAGCTGTCCGCGACAAGGGCTCCGCGGGCGTCGAACACCCGGGCCCGCTGGGACTTGGGAATGAACAGCAGCTGCAGGGTGTCCCGGGCCAGGGTCGGATCCAGGGACGGCGCCGGATCGCCGCTGGTGGCGGCGCCGACAATGACATTGGCGATGAACGCGCCCTGGGTGGTCAGGCTGTCGATCTTGGCGTGGATCAGGCCGCGGCTGAGCTCGTTGAGCACCAGGGCGCCGCCGATCAGGATCGTCAGCCCCAACAGGTTCAGGGCGACGATCAGCCGGCCGAGGCGCGAGCCCGGCCAGTCCCACGACCGCCGCCGCCGGGGCGCGCCCGCGGCCGCAGGCTGGGCCGACTCCGACCCGGCCTCAGGATTCGCGATAGCGGTAACCAACGCCATAGAGGGTCTCGATGGCGTCGAACTCCGGATCGACCTGGCGGAACTTGCGACGCATCCGCTTGATGTGGCTGTCGATAGTGCGGTCGTCGACATAGACCTGATCGTCGTAGGCGGCGTCCATCAGGTTGTCGCGGCTCTTCACGAAGCCCGGACGCTGCGCCAGGGACTGCAGCAGCAGGAATTCGGTGACGGTGAGCTTCACCGGCCGGTCGTCCCACAGGCAGTCATGTCGGGCCGGATCGAGGGTGAGGCGGCCACGCTTGATCGCCTTGGAGGCGGCCGAGCCCGGGGCGGCCTGGGCCTCCACGTCTGTGGCGTCGGAGCGGCGCAGCACCGCCTTCACGCGCTCGATCAGCAGCCGCTGGCTGAACGGCTTGTGCATATAGTCGTCGGCGCCGAGGTTGAAGCCGAGGATCTCGTCGATCTCCTCGTCCTTGGACGTCAGGATGATCACCGGCAGCTCGGAGGTCTGGCGCAGGCGCTTGAGCACCTCCATCCCGTCCATCCGGGGCATCTTGACGTCGAGGATGGCCAGGTCCGGCGGATCGCTCTGCAGGGCCGCCAGGCCGGAAACGCCGTCGTGGTAGCTCTTGACCGTATGGCCAAGGCTCTCCAGCGCCAGGGAAACAGAGGCGACGATATTTTCGTCGTCGTCGATCAGGGTGATTTTCGCCATTCAAGGGGTCCGTTCGGCGGCTCAACGCGCAAAGCTAGTGACAGGCTCCCCTTGGAGCAATGCCGCCGGGCGAAACTGTGGCGGACGCAACACTGGTATTTGGGCTTCAACCTCGCCTTAAGCCTAACGCGCCAGATTGTCCCCTGAAGCAAAGGACGTCCATGGAACGCGCCCAGGTCCACTACGAAGTCCTCATCCGCCGCCAGCACAACTCCGGTTGGACGCTGGAACAGGCGACCGAGGAACGCGCCAAGGCCTTCGCCCTCGCCGAGGAGATGCTCGCCGACAAACGCGCCATCGCCGTGCGGGTGACCAAGGAGACCCTCGACCCGCAGACCCGCGAGTTCCTGACCGTCACCATCCTGGACAAGGGCGAGCCGGAACGCACGCGAGCGCGCAAGCAGCGGGACGAGACCGAGGCCCTGTGCGTCAGCCCGCAGGACCTCTACACCGGCCACGCCCGCGAGCGGATCGGCCGGCTGCTGGACACCTGGCTGGCCCGCAACCGCGCCACCCCCTTCGAGCTGCTGCACCGGCCGGACCTGTGCGAACAGCTGGAGGCCTCCGACATGGATCTGCGGCACGCGATCCAGAAGCTGGCCATTCCGGAATCCCAGGCCCGGGGCGGATCGGTGCACGAGCACATGCGCGCCTTCAACCGGCTGGCCCAGTCGGCCATCGACCGGGTGATGAAGGACGCCCGCAAGGGGGTGCTGCCCAAGACCGACCCGGCGGGCTTCGCCGCGCTCGGCGAACGCCTCGTGGGAGCGCCCGAGCGGCAGTACCTGATGGGGGCGGCCATCGCCGGGGTGATCGCCCCCGCGGCCAGCTGGAGCGGCAAGGTCAATCTGATGCTCGACCTGGCCGACGCCGCGCCGCAGTCGCCGCAGGCCCGGACCCTGACCTTCCAGGTGCTGGAACAGCCCCTGGCCGAGGTGCTGGGCTCGACCATGGCGCTGAACGAGCTTCTGGGGCCGAACCTGGATCTGGGCGGTTTCCTGGCGGCCCTGACCCGGCTTTCCGCCGCCGAGACCGTCGAGCTGCTGATCGGTGTCGAGCCGGCCGTGGCCCGACTCATGCCGCCGCTGGAGGGGGCTGCGGCAAGACTGGCCAACTGGCTGGACGGCCCGCACTTCGAAACCGTCCGCCGGGCCATCGCCCGCCGGGTGCTGAAGGAGCTGACCGGCCCCCGCCGCCTGCGCCCAAAGGACGCCGCCGGAGAGATCGAGGTGCTCCGCGCCCTGGCCATGGGGCTGACGGCGGCCTCGGGTCGGCTGATGTCCCTGGAGGACGTGCAGAACGCCTTTGTCGAGCGCTCGCGGATGCTGGTGCGGGAGGACTTTGTCGAAGCCTATCTGAACGGCCTCGAACGCACCCCGCTGGGCGAGGTCGAGGCGCTGCTGTGGCTGGCGGAGAACGTCACCGGGCCGGCCAACAAGCGCCAGGCCAGCCGCTGGATCGGCGGCAAGATCGGCGGCCTGCGCTTCGAGACCGACCAGAGGCAGTCCTCAGAGAGCGCGTCGGCGAAGCTCGCCGGCCTGGCGAAGCTCCAGCGGGGCGTCGGCCGGGCCGGCTTCGCCCCCGAGGACGCCGCGCCCCTGGCCACGCGCCTGGGCGAGATCGGCGGCCTGATCGAGGCGGAAAACCAACTGACCGCCGCCGTCGCCCGCGCCGGCGCGCCGGTGGCCCACCGCCTGACCCTGCTGCTGGGCCTGGCCATCGGCGAGACCGCCCCCTTGGGCCCCGCCGCCGACCGGGCCAAGGGCGAGGTGATCAAGCTGATGCGCTCGCCGGAGACCCGGGCTGAACTGGCCCGCGCGCCGGAAGCGGTGGAGCGGGTGCGCTCGCTGCTGAAGAACGCCGGGCTGGCGGCCTGAACTCTTCCACCGCGGGCGTCAGGGGATACACACATCTCTAATTGCGCATGTGGAACAGCAGTTTAGAGTTGTTTCAATGGAGACCTTCTCCCCTCGCGGGAGAAGGCCTAGGTTTCTTGTCGTCCGTTGCGACTGAACGCCCCACTCGAAGAGCGGTGAATCGCCTGGCTCGCACGCGGGGATGACTCAGAGGACGCCTCCCTAAGCGCCCCCGCACATGTGTTCGGCGTCCCGCAGGGTCCAGGATCGGTGGGTGCGCAGGTTGGTCGTCTTGTAGAGGCGGCCGCGGTCGTCCCCAGGCGGGCAGGGGCGGGGGATCTGGATCAGGCACAGCCGGACCGGATCGCCGCGCCGGGAATGCTCGATGGCGGGCACGGTGTCGTAGCTGACCTGGTAGCCGCCGTTCTCGAAACGCACCGCGCTGCCCGAGCCCGCCATGGGGGTGTTGTTGGCGCCGTCCACCAGCCGGGTCTCCACCGCCTTGATCCGGGTGGTCACGCACAGGCCGACCCGCTGGGGCAGGCGGCCATGGGCGCGGGCGTCGGCGGCCGTCGAGGTCAGGCCGGCCAGCACCAGGGCGGTAACGATCACGACGGCAGGGGCTTTGGACATGGCGGCCTCGCAAGCTGAACGATCAGCATGCGGCCAGTGTCGCCGCAATGCCAGGGGCGGGCGATGCGGTGGATCAAGGGCGCGCGGTCTCGCCAATGCTTTGGCGCGTTGAGCCTGGAGCACGAGACCAAGCCGTCGATCGCATGCCAAGCCTGCTTTCGACGCCGGATTCTGACGGTGGGCGCGCAAACTTCGCTCCTCCCCCATTTATGGGGGAGGAGCTTTGGCTCAGTGCGCCTCGTCCCAATTCGCCGCCGCCCGCGCCTCCACCACCAGGGGCACGCTCAGCGCCACGGCGGGTTCGGCGGCGCGTTCCATGACCCTGGCGGCGACGCGGCAGGTTTCGGCGGCCTCGGCCTCGGGGACCTCGAAGACCAGTTCGTCGTGCACCTGCAGCAGCATCCGCGCCGACAGGCCCGCGGCCTTCAGGGCGGCGGGCATGCGGATCATCGCCCGGCGGATGACGTCGGCGGCGGTGCCCTGGATGGGGGCGTTGATGGCCGCGCGCTCGGCGAACTGGCGATGGGCCGGGGAGGCGCCGCGGATGTCGGGAATATTGACCTTCCGTCCAAAGAGCGTCGCCACATAGCCCTGCTCGCGCACCAGGGCCCGGGTGCGGTCCATGTAGCCGCGGATGCCGGGGAAGCGCTGGAAGTAGGTGTCGATGTAGGCGCTGGCCTCGTCGCGGGGGATGGACAACTGGTTGGCCAGGCCGAAGGCGGAGATGCCGTAGANNCCGAGGCGGTCATGGCGTGGATGTCGTGGCCGGCAAGGAAGGCCGCCTTCAGCTGGGGGATGTCGCCGATGTGGGCCAGCAGGCGCAGTTCGATCTGGCTGTAGTCGGCGCTGATCAGCAGATGCCCGGGCTCGGCGATGAAGGCCTTGCGGATCTTGCGGCCCTCTTCCGTCCGCACCGGGATGTTCTGCAGGTTGGGATCGTTGGAGGACAAACGCCCGGTGGTGGTGGAGGCCAGGGCGAAGGAGGTGTGCACCCGGCCGGTGCGCTCGGAGACTGCCTGGACCAGATTGTCCGTATACGTCCCCTTCAGCTTGGAGAGCTGGCGCCAGTCGAGCAGCACCCGGGGCAGGGCGTGACCCTGGGCGGCCAGGTCCTCGAGCACCGAGGCGTCTGTTCCCCAGGCGCCGCTGGCGGTCTTCTTGGCGCCGGGCAGGTTCATCTCGCCGAACAGCACGTCGCCGATCTGCTTGGGGCTGCCGAGGTTGAAGGGGTGGCCAACCAGCTTCTGCGCCTCGATCTCCAGGTCGTTCATGCGCATGGAGAAGTCGTGGCTGAGCCTTCGCAGCTGGTCCGGGTCGATGCGGATGCCCTCGCACTCCATCTGCGCCAGGACCGGCGGCAGGGGGCGCTCCAGGGTCTCGTAGACGGTCAGCAGGTGCTCGGCGTTCAGCCGCGGGCGCAGGTGGTGGTAGAGACGCAGGGTGACGTCGGCGTCCTCGGCGGCGTAGGCGGTGGCCGGCTCCAGCTCGACGTATTTGAAGCTCTTCTGCGCCTTGCCGGTCCCGGCGACGGCCTTGAAGGGGATGGGCTCGTGCCCCAGCCAGAGCTTGGAGAGCTCGTCCATGCCGTGGCCGTGCAGGCCGGCCTCCAGGACGTAGGAAATCAGCATTGTGTCTTCGATAGGCGAAACGGCGATGCCGTAGCGCGACAGCACCGCCAGGTCGTACTTGGCGTTCTGGGCGATCTTGAGGACCGCCGGGTCCTCCAGCAGCGGCTTGAGCCGCGCGATGACGGCGGCGCAGTCCAGCTGCTCCATGGCCGCCGGCGCCTCCAGCTGCAGCCCCTCGGCGGCGCAGTGGCCGACGGGGATGTAGCAGGCCTCCCCAGGGGCCACGGCCAGGGACACGCCGCAAAGGGCGGCGTTGGCGGAGGAGAGGGAATCGGTCTCGGTGTCGAAGGCGACGATCCCCAGGGCCTTGGCGCGGGCGATCCAGGCGTCGAGGACCTCGATCGTCTGCACACAGACATAGGCCTTGGCGTCGATCGGCCCGGGGCCGGCGGCCGCCGCCCCGGCCGGGGCGGGATCGCCCGCCTCGCCGCCCTTGCGCGAGTCGCTGATCCGCCGGGCCAGGGTGCGGAACTCCATGGTCTCCAGGAAGTCGGCCAGCACCGCATGGTCGGGCTCGGCGACCCCCAGTTCGTCGATGGGCTGCGGCAGGGGGGTGTTGCAGTCCAGGCGCACCAGCTCCCGCGACAGGCGGATCTGGTCGGCGAAGTCGATGAGAGTCTCGCGGCGTTTCTGCTGCTTGACCTCGCCGGCGCGGGCCAGGACCGAATCCAGGTCGCCGTATTCGGTGATCAGGGCCGAGGCGGTCTTGATGCCGATGCCCGGCGCGCCGGGGACATTGTCGACGCTGTCGCCGCAGAGGGCCTGCACGTCCACCACCCGGTCGGGATAGACGCCGAACTTCTCGAACACCTGCTCGGGGCCGATCTTCACCGACTTCATCGGATCGAACATGGAGACCCGGTCGCCGACCAGCTGCATCAGGTCCTTGTCCGAGGAGACGATCACCACCTCGCCGCCGGCGTCGCGGACGGCGCAGGCGTAGGCGGCGATGACGTCGTCGGCCTCGTAGCCGGGCAGTTCGATGGAGGGCACGCCGAAGGCCCGGGTCGCCTCGCGCACCAGGGGGAACTGGGGGATCAGCGCCTCGGGGGCCGGGGGGCGATGGGCCTTGTATTCGGCATAGAGGTCGTTGCGGAAGGTCTTCTCCGCATGGTCGAAGATCACCGCCAGGTGGGTGGGCCCGTCCGCCTGGGCCTTCATCTCCACCAGCAGCTTCCACAGCATGTTGCAGAAGCCGGCCACCGCGCCGATGGGCAGGCCGTCGGACTTGCGGGTGAGGGGCGGCAGGGCGTGGTAGGCGCGAAAGATGTAGCCGGAGCCGTCGACGAGGAAGAGCCGCGTGACCGGGCCGTCCTGGGTCAGGGCGCGGGCCAGGTCTTCGGGGGCGGCGGCGGCGGGGGCGAGGGTGTCGGTCATGGGGGGAAGAATAGGCGCGGGGGGCCGGGGATGGAAGGCGACGGTGGGGGCTGTGGGCGGCGCCTCCCCCCATTTATCGGGTCGGAGGGGGCTGGCGCGCCGCCCTTCCCTTGCCCTCTCCGTCGCTTCGCTACGCTCGCGCCACCTCTCCCATGAATGGGAGAGGAGAAGGATCGGGACGCCTCCCGACGAGCGAGACCCCGCCATCGATCGCATGCCAAGCCTGATTTCGAGGCCGAGGCCCTGTCAAGGACGCGGCCCCTTGGCCGCGCCGCACAGCGGCGGCCCTTCGGGCCGTCCTTGACAGGGCCTCGGCCTCGAAAAAACAATGCCGCCATGCGTTCGACAGCCCCGTGTGACCGGAGGGCTGAAGCGCATTCCCGCGCTCTCCGCCGTCCTGGCCGGGCGAAGTCCCGGCCACCCAGGAACACAGACGGTCCCAGGTTCGCCCAGGTGTTCGCCGGCCTCAGGGTGAGCGCGACTGACGCAGGTGATCGCCTCAATCCGTTCGTGATCCTGGGTCGCCGGGACAAGCCCGGCGATGACGGCGTTTTGGAGCGATGACGAGATTTGGTCCCCTCAGTGCCCGCCGGCGCCCTCGTACACTCCCGGCGCCAAGCGCTCGTCCTCCGGGGTCTCGTGCGACGCCAGCACGAAGCGGCGGTCGCAGTAGCCGCATTCCACGAAGGGCTCGTCGCCCATCTCCAGCCAGACCCGGGGATGGCCCAGGGCGCCGCCGACCCCGTCGCAGGCGACCCGGCGCGATCGCACCACGACCACCTCGGGGGCGGCGGGCGTGGGCGAAACCGGCTCTACGGTGGTGGTCATGGGCGGGAATCCTGGATCGATGAACGCCGCGTATTCCTATGGGCGCGCGGTATCAGCGTCAATTCGGCGCCCGGACAAACGCGCACTCCACCCTTTCGAGCCTGCCACGATCCCACTATGGGTTGTGGGCGCGGTCAGCCGGAGGAATGGGGATGCTCAAATTGGACCTGGGCTCGGGTCAGTGGAGCCAGACGGGGCTGCGTTTCCTGAAGCTGTCGATCGTCATGACGATCCTGCTCAGCGTGCTGGACGGCGTCCTTCACGGCCTGCCCCGCGACATCCAGGCGGAAAGCGGCTTTGTCCGCATGTCGACCGTTTGGGCGACCGACTTCCGATACGTGTTCGAGAACGGCATCTACGCCTCGGTGCTGCTGTTCGTTGGCGCCAAGGTGTTCGAGACCCGCACTCTGATGTCCATCGGCTATGACGCCATTGACGCCGGCAAGATCGCCATCAAGGGGCCCGACGACGACAATGTGGTCTGGATCGGCCGCCGCTATGCGTCGCCCCACGAGGCCCAGGTGGTCGCCGCCGCCTTCGCCGAGCGGCTGGGCGAGCCGGCGCCGGCCAAGCCCGACTAGCCCCCGCCCCCGCATCACCCTACATAGGCGCACTCCCCTCCCCGCGCGGACGCCCATGGACCTGCCCACCTACGCCATCGAGGCCAAGGGTCTGATCAAGACCTACAAGGCCACCAAGACCACCCCGGCCAAGACCGCCCTCAACGGCGTCGACCTGCAGATCCCGCGGGGGTCGATCTTCGGCCTGCTGGGGCCGAACGGGGCCGGCAAGTCGACCTTCATCAACATCCTCGCCGGACTGGTGCGCAAGACCAGCGGCACGGTGCGGATCTGGGACCGGGACATCGACGAGCGGCCGCGGGACGCCCGCGCCTGCATCGGCGTCGTCGCCCAGGAGATCGCCGCCGACGTCTTCTTCACTCCTCGGGAATCCATGGAGGTGCAGGCGGGGATGTACGGGGTGCCCAAGGCCGAGCGCCACACCCTGGAGATCCTCAACGCCCTCGGCCTCGGCGACAAGGCCGACGCCTATGTGCGCCAGCTTTCCGGCGGCATGAAGCGGCGGCTGATGGTGGCCAAGGCCATGGTGCACAATCCGCCGATCCTGATCCTGGACGAGCCCACCGCCGGGGTGGATGTGGAGCTGCGCCGGCAGCTGTGGCGCTATGTGGTGGGGCTGAACCAGTTGGGCGTGACCATCGTGCTGACCACCCACTATCTGGAGGAGGCGCAGGAGCTCTGCGACACCATCGCCATCGTCAACCGCGGCGAGGTGGTGGCCTGCGAGCCCACCGCCCAGCTGCTGCGCCGCCTGGACACCCGCACCGTGGTGATCACCCCGACAGCGCCCCTGAGCGAGGTCCCCGCCCTGGGCCGCTACGCCGGCGTCATCCGCCCCGGCGGCGAGCTGGCGGTGACCTTCAAGACCGGGGAGAGCGGCGTCGAGGCGGTGCTGGCCGCGGTGCGCGAGGCCGGCGTCGCCATCAAGGACCTGGCCACGGAGGACCCGGACCTGGAGGACGTGTTCATGTCGCTGACCTATTCGGCGGGGGAAGAGGCGGATCCCACGCGGGCGTGATCTAAGCCCTCCCCCTTGATGGGGGGTTGGGTGGAGGTGTGGCCAAAGGCGGTGAAGGAAGAACCGGGTTCGGCGCCGACCTCGACCTTCACCCCATCACCGGGGGCGCACCCCAACCCTGCCCTTCCCCCATCGAGGGGGAAGGGTTCTCGTTGATGAGCACCCCCGCGTTGCACCCCGCCCCCCTTTCGGCTAATGCTCCCGCCCCGCGCGGCGAAACCCGCCGGGCCGCTTCCGCGACCCCTCGCTTCCGGGCGAAGTCCGCACTCGTAGCTCAGCTGGATAGAGCGCTGCCCTCCGAAGGCAGAGGTCACAGGTTCGAATCCTGTCGAGTGCGCCAAGGGGGCGCGCCATCGCGCGGTTGAGGGCGGTTGGACATGGCCTATCTGTCGACGAAGACCTACGGCGCCGAGCGGGGGCTTTCCTGCGCCCTGCGGCAGTGGGCGGCGGACAGCCAATGCAACGTCCTGCATGGCTATTCCCTGGGGTTCAAATTCACCTTCGCCGCGGAGCAGCTGGACGCGCGGGGCTGGGTGGTCGATTTCGGCCAGGGCGGATTCGGACAGATCCGGGCGTGGTTGCACGAGACCTTCGACCACACCCTGCTTGTGGCTGAGGACGACCCGGACCGCGCGGAATTTCTGGGCCTGAGGGAGCTTGGACTTGCCGATGTTCGTCTTGTGCCGGGGACGAGTTGCGAGCGCATCGCGGCCTATGTGTGGTCGCGCGCCGAGAGCCTGATCGCCGAGGCCACCCAAGGACGGTGCTGGGTCGCCTCAGTCGAGTGTTTCGAGCATGGCTCCAACAGCGCGATCTACGAAAACCCGGAGGCTGTCCTGCGCCAGGTCAGCGCGGAGGCGCTGGGGGCGCTGATCGGGTCGGGGGGGTAGGAGCGGCCGGACCGGACCGGCGCCACCGGGGCCCGTTCCGGCTAACGCGCTAACCTCGCGCGCCCTGGAGGGAAAATGGGGACACGTACATTATCCAGTCGCGTTCAGGGCCTCGCCGCCCGCCGGCGCCGACTGGATAATGTACGTGTCCCCATTTTCCCGCGCTCGAAATCCATAGTCGCGACCCCATATGCCGACCAGCGCCCGTCCTGGGGAACCGCCGCAGGGCGGTCTCGTTCGATAGGCGCGGCGCACCCCGCATTCCCGGCGGCTCGCGCGCCGCCAACCCACGGAGCCTCCCCATGTCCGCAACCCCCTCCGCCGCCGAGTCCGGCCAGTTCAAGATCGGCGGGGATCTGACCGTCAATCGGCTGGGGTTCGGCGCCATGCGCATCACCGGGGAGGGGATCTGGGGGCCGCCGACGGATCGGGAGGAGGCGTTGCGAGTGCTGCGGCGGCTGCCTGAGCTGGGGGTGGACTTCATAGACACGGCGGACAGCTATGGCCCGTTCGTCAGCGAGGACCTGATCGCCGAGGCCCTGGCGCCCTACGACGATATCGTCGTGGCGACCAAGGGCGCGCTCACCCGGCACGGGCCGGGGATATGGCAGCCGGTGGGCCGGCCGGAATATCTGCGCCAGTGCGTGCTGATGAGTCTGCGCCGGCTGAAGCTGGAGCAGATCCCCCTGTGGCAGCTGCACCGCATCGACGCCAAGGTTCCCCGGGACGAGCAGTTCGGGGTCATCGCCGACATGCTGAAGGAGGGGCTGATCCGCCACGCGGGCCTCAGCCAGGTCAGCGTCGAGGAGATCCAGGCGGCGCGGAAGGTGTTCCCCGTGGCCACGGTGCAGAACCTTTATAACCTGATCGACCGGTCCAGCGAGACGGTGCTGGACTATTGCCAGGCGGAGGGCATCGGCTTCATCCCCTGGTTCCCCCTCGCCTCCGGCAACCTGGCCAAACCGGGCACGGCCCTGGACGCCATCGTGCGCAAGCAGGAGGCCACCCCCAGCCAGGTGGCCCTGGCCTGGGTGCTCAAGCGCAGCCCGGTGATGCTGCCCATCCCCGGCACCAGCAAGGTCGCCCACCTGGAGGACAATGTCCGCGCCGCGGAACTGACCCTGTCGGACGAGGACTTCCGCGCCCTGGACAGCCAGGCGAAGGCCGAGGCCTAGGGCGCGGGCCAGGCCTGGGCTCCCGTCACCAGGGGATCGTCTCGCCTTCCCACCTCGTGAACCCGCCGGTGGGACCGTCGC
Source organism: Caulobacteraceae bacterium (assembly GCA_003165275.1). Lineage (GTDB taxonomy): Bacteria > Pseudomonadota > Alphaproteobacteria > Caulobacterales > Caulobacteraceae > Poindextera. The sequence continues at coordinate 2,078 of PLSW01000162.1, read as the reverse complement.
GGCCGAGGAGGGCGACGCGGACGGCTTCGCGGGCGCCCTCCTCGACGGTCTCCGTGCCCGAAAAGCCGTTGAGGGCGGTCCTGGTGAAGCCGGGAGAGACGGCGTTGACCGGGATGCCCTCCGCCTCCAGTTCGACGGCCATGGCCACCGTCAGTGCATTGAGGGCGGTCTTGGAGGCCGGATAGACCGGGCCGAAGATTGCGCGGTAGTGGAAGGCCCGGTCCGAGTTGACGGTCAGGGATCCGACGCCGCTGGAGACATTGACGATGCGGGCCTGGGTCGAGGCGCGCAGCAGCGGCAGCATCGCCTGGTAGACGGTGAGGACGCCGAAGACGTTGGTGTCCCAAACCGCGCGCATCTCGGCGATGGAGACGTTGCTGGGGCGGGTGGTGCTGGCGTAGTCGGCGACGGACATGGCCGGGCGCAGGCCGGTGTTGGAGATGGCCGCGTTCTGGATCAGCACGTCGAGGCGGCCGAACTCCCGGCGGACCTGTTCCGCCGCGGCGGCGACGGAGGCCGCATCGGTCACGTCGAGCTGGAGCGCGTGGGCGCCCGCCCCGACCGCCTGGGCCGCCGCCACGCCGCGCGCCGGATCGCGGGCGCCGACCAGCACGATCAGGCCGTGCGCCGCGAGGTCCTTGGCGATCTGCAGGCCGATGCCTTGATTGGCCCCGGTGACCAGGGCGATGAGTTTGTCGGGCATGGAAACCTCACAGGGGATGGAAGGTGAATCGGCGGATGGTTGTCAGCGACGTGGGGCGCCGCTATCACCGCAAACGGATCATTGTTCCATTTAGCAAGGGGAAGCATGTGACCGACGAACCTGAGTCGCAGGCGGACGGCCCGCAGCCTCGGGCCGGCGCGGGCCGCCCCGTGCGCGCCGACGCGCGGCGCAGCCTCGACGCGCTGTTGCTCGCGGCCAAGGCGGTGTTCGCGACCTCGGGGGTGGATGCGCCGGTGCGTCAGATCGCCGATGCGGCCGGCGTCGGCCTGGGCACCCTCTACCGGCACTTTCCGCAGCGGGCGGACCTGGTGGCGGCGGTGTTTCGCCGAGAGATCGACGCCTGCGCGGACGCCGCCCCGGGGCTGGCGGCGGAGCGGGCGCCCTTCGAGGCCCTAGCGGCCTGGATGCAGCGCTACGCCGCCTTCGTCGCCGCCAAACGCGGGCTGGCCCAGGCCCTGCATTCGGGGGACCCGGCCTTCGACACCCTGCCCGGCTACTTCGACCAGCGGCTGCGGCCGGCCCTGCGCGGGCTGCTGAAAGCAGCGGTCACCGCCGGGGCCGTGCGGGCCGACGTGGACGCGGACGAGCTTCTGGGGGCGGTGGCCAGCCTGTGCATGTCGACCCATAACGACGGGCCCGGCCGGGCCGAGCGCATGGTCGCCCTCCTCGTCGACGGACTGCGCCACCGCGCGGCGCCGCCCGCCGACTGAGCCGCCCTCAGCCCCGCGCCGGCAGGAAGCGGCTGTTGCGCAACAGCGCCGCCGAGATCAGCGAGATGACCACGCCGACGGGGAAGATCTCCACGAAGGTCATGGGCAGGCGGTAGAGGGGGTTGGCGTACTGGACCTTGAAGGCCTGCATCTGGTCGGCGACCTGGGCGAGCCGGGCCGGGGAGGCGCCGTGGGCGCGGGCGGCGGCGATCATGGCGGCGCCGTAGCTGTCGGCGAATTCGTAGTGGGTGGCGGCGAGGCTGATCTCCCAGCCGAGCGTATAGATCACCCCGGCCACGGCGCTGACCCCCAGGCCGACGCCCAGGGCCGGCAGGAACCGGATCACCCCGCCGAGGCTGCGGTCGCGATAGCGCTTGATGGCCACGAAGACGAAGCTGAGGGCGACCAGCATGACCAGGTAGCCGTAGAGCAGATTATTGTGGTGCTGGAGGCTGACGATGCCCAGGGCGACGAAGAAGTTCGCCGAGACGATCAGCCCGGCGATGACGCCGTAGGTCAGGATGGTGCGCAGCATGGCGGGGTCCCCCGTTGGTGGTTGAGCCCCGAGCCAAGCCGCGGCGGGCGGCCGGAACAATCGCCCAAAAGGGTGATTTGGTCGAATTCCGTAACTCCCAAGCACCCCG
>PLSW01000020.1 GCA_003165275.1 Caulobacteraceae bacterium | reverse complement strand
TTAACCTGAAGCGATTCCCCTGGGCTGACCGCCTCGATCCTGTGGGCTACTCTACGTGGGAGGAGCGGGGTTTTCACACAGCCTCGGTCGTTTCCAGAAGTTGCCACATCCGGGAAGAAGCGCAAGCCGCGACCGATGGCCAAGATGACGGTGGGCTGAGGTCGCCACGCCGCCGTCAGCGCCGCTTCACGGCGCCGGGCGGGCAAAATGCGCGCTCACCAGCGTCCATCGGTTTCGCCGGGGGGCTCGCCGCCGAGGCCTTGGTATTCCTCGGGCGTGCCGCAGAACACCACCTCGCCCCGCTCGATCAGCCGGTAGCCGATCCGCCCCCCCCGCTTGATTAGGTGGTTGTAGAGGGGCGCGACATAGAGCTCGTTCATCGACGGCGCGGCCCGTTCCGCCGCCAGGGCGGCTTCGAAGTCCGCCGCCCGGGTGAAATGATAGAGGCCGGTGCAGCACAGGTCCGAGATCGGCCGCTTCTCCGCGGTCTCCAGGGCGATGGGCGCATCCCCCGGCGCCGGCCGCACATAGGACCAGTTGGCGCCCGCGCCCCGGAACACCTCCAGCCAGCCGTCCATCGACGCCAGCGAGCCGGTCGGCGGCCGATAGCCCGGGCGGAAGGTGTCGATGTTGAAGATCGTCAGCGGCGTCCCGGCCGCCGCGCCCGCCGCCGCCAGCCCCAGGCTCACCGTTTCCGCCTGGCCCGCGGTGGGGGCGCCGAGGCTGACGACCTGGGCGCGCGCCACGCCGAGTTCGGCGGCCCGCGCATGCACGAAGGCGGCCGCCTCGGCGTCCCTGACGATGAACAGGAAGGGCTCGCTGGCGAACAGGGCCGCAAACCCGCCGACGGCGTGGTCGAACACGCACCGCCCGTCCAACAGCAGTTCGAATTTCGGCCGCCCGTAGCCCGCCTCCGTGAACCGGCGCGACGCCCCCGCCATGGGGATGACGATCATGACCGGTCGAGATCCAGGAACAGCCGCAGGGCGTTGGCGATCAGCGCCTGCTGGCGGTCGGGCCGGTCGGCGTGCAGGGGCGGGGCGGACAGGAACAGGCCGGTCATCACCGCCTTCACCTGCCCGGACGCCGCGCCATAACCGTCGATGGTCAGGTCGGCCAGGGCGTCCTCCAGCCAGGCCTGGGCGGCCAGGGGCTCGAAGTCGATGCCGTGGTCGTCCCCCGATCGCCGTACCCGGCAGCGGCCGGCGATGATCTGGTCGTAGCGGCCGATGATCGAGTGGGCGAGCTTGGCCAGGTCGTAGCGCGGGTCGCCCCAGAGGCTGGGCGTCCCGTCCACCGAACCGCGCGGATCGATGACCTTTATCCGTCGCAGCCGGGAGGCGTAGAGGACGTTGCTGAAGCAGAAGTCCCCGTGCATCAGCCGCGCCGGCTTGCCGGCGGCGAGGTCGATCTCCCCGGCGAGAATTTCGGCGATCCCCCGCAGGGACGGACAGGGCCGGCCTTCATAGGTCTGTTCCCGGTCCACGGCGAACCCCGCCCGGGCCAGCATCTCCAGCCGCTCGAAGGTCTTGTCCACCGCCAGGCGGCTGAGCGCCTCGTCGCCGGAACCCTCGCCCACATGTCCGGCGCAGAGGGTCAGGAAGGTCTCGCAGGACTGCAATATCCGCAGCCAGGCCCCGCGCCCGATCGCGCCGTGGACGAAGAGCTCGGAGAGCACCGGCAGATATTCGTATTCGGTCAGATAGAAGCCGCGACCGCCGGTCTCCCCGGCCTCGATCATCCGCGCGCAGTAGATCTGCACGTCCGAGGGCGCATTGCGCAGCCAGCGCGCCTCGGCCCGCATCTTGTCGGCGTCGGCGCTGGATTTGCGGGCGGTGAAACCGTCCATGGCCAGGCTGTTGAACGCCCGCGCCGTGGTCGCCGCCAACCGCGAGCGGAAGAAGGTCTGCAGGTGGCCGAAGTCGAGCCATCGGCGGGCGGGCCACAGCACCATCTCCCTGCCTTGAGCGTAGGCGCCGACGCCGGCGATGAAGTCCCCCCGCTGCCGGGTGATCGCCCGCACCAGCTCCAGGCTGGAGGAAAAGGCGAAATACCCCGCCGCCACCGGCCGGCCGCCCCCATCCTCACCGGCGGCGATCACCTCCAGCCCGGCGATGCGCCCCTCGTGCACGTCGATCTGCGCCCAGGAATAGTCGCCGCCGCTGTCGCCGCCGACGATCAGATCCAGGCCGTCGGTGGGCGGCGCCGTGATCAGGGTGTCGCCGTGAAGAATGTGCAGCGGCCGGTCGCCCAGGGCCAGGTCGCCCAAGGCGTAGACCACCGCCTCGCCCAGACGCAGGCCCTCGGGGATCGCCAGCACCTGGGCGCCCAGCGCGGCCAGGCGCTCGGCGTCGTAGTCGGAGACGGCGAAGGTCTCCGGCAGCACCATCCACACCGGCCCCGCGCCGCTCAACTCGGCCAGCTGCAGTTCGTAGAGCCGCTTGGATCCCACCGGCAGGAAGGCCGGCGGCAGGGGCCCGAACTCGGCGGCCAGCTCCTGGCCGACCACCGCGCCGGACATGATCAGCCGGACCGCCTCGGTCATCCGCCTTCGGCCGCGATCAGGGCGTGGATCTGCGCAAGATCCAGCGCCAGGAACTCGCTGGGCCGGATCGCGCGGTCGTCCACATAGAACCCCTCCGTCCCGCACCAGGGCTTGCCCACATGCACCTCGTCGAAGGGCACGTCGTGGCGGTTCAGCCAGTCGATGACGATCGGCAGGGTGACGGCGTTGATCTTGCCGATCTGGCTGGCGAAGGTGCGCATGTTACGCGCCGTGGCGATGACGATCTCGAACCCCTCCGCCCGGTAGGCCCGCATCTTGGCGATCAACGGCAGGTTCGGCTCCCGCTCGGCGTAGGGCCGGTCCGGATCATCGAGGGCGATGACGCCATCGAGATCGAAGATCAGCCGCTTCATGGCGCCGCCTCCTGGGGAATCACGCCGCTGAGAGTCGCGGAGATGGGCCGCATTGCATAGCGGGGTCACACAGGCCTTTGGTCACACCACGGATAGCCCCGCTACCAATCACCCCTTCCCCGTCACCCCCGGGCTTGTCCCGGGGCAAGGGAACACAGACGGCGAAGTCGATGCGCCGAGGCCAGCCACCCCACGTTCGTGATCCCCTGCCCCCGGGACAAGCCCGGGGGTGACGGATCAGGGGGTGATGAACGGATCCCCCTCACATCCGGTGTGTCGCCAGCAGCAGACTGGTCTCCGCCGCCGAAATCCCCTCCACCAGCCGAACCGCGTCCAGGGCGCGGCTGAAGCCGGCCAGGCTGTCGGTGTTCAGCTCGGCGATCATGTCCCAGCGGCCGTTGGTCATGTGCACCGCCTCCACCTCGGGAAAGCCGCGCAGGGCCCGCAGCACGGCCCCTGACCGTTCCCCCTCCACGCCTCGACGGCGATCGACCCTTTCGTAATTACATAATTATAATTATATCGAACACCCATGATCGGCGTCCGAATTGAATGGGACGAGGCTAAGAACCTCTCAAATCAGCGCAAGCATGACGGTGTGAGCTTCGAGGAAGCCCGGCACGTGTTCGACGACCCGCTGCATGTGTCGGCGCCCGACCGCATCGAGGGCGGCGAGCAACGTTGGCAGACCGTTGGAGCGGTCCAGGGATTCTTGATCCTGGTGGTAGCGCACACGGTCACCGAAGAAGACGACGATGGCGAGTCGGCTGAAGTGATCCGCATCATTTCAGCGCGGCGCGCCACGACGCGAGAAAGGCGACGCTATGAAAACGAAGACGGTTAGCCCCGTACTGCAAACCCCGCCGCTGACCGACGTGCAGCGCGAGCATCTCGCCCGTCTGGCGGCGCTGCCTGACGAGTCGATCGACACCAGCGACATCCCTGAACTCACCGACGAGGCGTGGAGCGCCGGCGTCAGAGGGCGTTTCTACCGGCCCGTCAAGCAGCAGATCACCGCGCGTATCGACGCCGACGTGCTCGATTGGCTCAAGTCGGAAGGGCGGGGTTACCAGGGCCGCCTGAACGCCATTCTTCGGCGGGAAATGCTGGCGTCGCTCAAGCAGGCGAAGCGTGCGTAAGGCACCCGATGAGCAAAGAGGAACGAAATCGGTTTTGGGTGAGCGCGGCGCCCGTCGCGTCGAAAAATGGGAGCGGATGGCGAACCTCGCTTGTGAGCGTTTTCGACGGCGAGGCGCAAATCGGAACCTACGAGCGCAACCACGCAGGCTGGGCCGAGGAGACTTTTGCGCCGTTTCAATGGAACGATGAATGGTTCGCCCTCTATGCTCCAGACTATACGGCGACACGCGTCATGAGCCTACCAGACTGCCGGGACCTAGGCGGGGAGCCACACGCAACGAAAGGCTTCTGTCCTGTAGAATTTTACGTTCCGCGCTACCGGGAGATGGTCACCAAAAACGTGAAGACCGGCCAATGCTTTGACTCCTGGAGCTTCGCCAACGATCCATCCGACTTGGGCGATATCACCGAAGGCTATGAAGCGACGTTCGGGCCTTGGGTGACGGTTCCAACTGGTTTCATCGCCGGATGTATCTGGGGCGACGACCGTTCCTGGAAGCTTGAGTGCGTAGATCTTGCGCTGGCGGCCGAGGGCAAGATCGTCCGATCCGCTCGTTTCGGTCATGTGCAATTGGCGCACGGAAAGTCACTTGCCGAATCCATGCAATTTGACCGCAACCCGCCCGACTGGGACCTGCGCATGACGTTAATTCGCCAGGAAAGGCGAGACGTCGCCTCTGGCGCATTGATCGATCCTTACGACGAGTAGCCCCATCGGAAACCCGGGGCCACTGAACGCCACCGTTCGGCGGGAAATGCTGGCGTCGCAGCCCGCTCACATCCGGTGCGTCGTCAGCAGCAGACTGGTCTCCGTCGCCGAGATCCCCTCCACCAGCCGCACCGCGTCCAGGGCGCGGCTGAAGCCGGCGAGGCTGTCGGTGTTCAGCTCGGCGATCATGTCCCAGCGGCCGTTGGTCATGTGCACCGCCTTCACCTCGGGAAAGCCGCGCAGGGCCCGCAGCACGGCGCCGGAGCGCTCGCCCTCCACGGCGATGGCCATGATCGCCCGCACCCGCTCGGCCTCGGTGGCGGCCTGCACCTTCACCGTGAACCCCTGGATCACCCCGCCGGCCATCAGTCGGTCGATGCGGTTCTGCACCGTGCCGCGGGAGACCTTCAGCACCCGGGCGAGGCTCGCGGTGGGGGTGCGCGAATCAGCGCGCAGCAGGGCGATCAGCTTCCTGTCGATCTCATCCATGAACGCGCCATTTCGTCAGCCGTGAGTGACATTACGCCAATAATATAGCGTATCTTGCGCATCCTGTCCGCTATTCGTTAGCGCGGCGGTGGCGCACCCTGTGGCGGTCGAGGTTTTCGACGGGCGATGGGGACAGCCATGACGGCGCAAGCAACCTACCTGATGACCGATCCGGCCCACTATCAGGTCGCCTACGCCATCAATCCCTGGATGAAGCCGGGGGTCTGGGGCGCCGATCCCGCCGCCCACCTGGGCGCCGCCACCAACGGTTGGCGCGCCCTGCGCGGCGCCCTTGAGGCCGCCGGTGGCAAGGTGATCGCCATCCCCGGCGCCGCCGGCCAGCCGGACATGGTCTTCCCCGCCAACGCCGCGGTGGTGCTGGACGGCAAGGCCCTGCTCGCCCGCTTCCGCTGCCCCGAGCGCCAGGGCGAGGAGGCGCCCCTGGCCGCCGCCTTTGACGGCCTGCGCCGCCAGGGCCTGCTGACCGAGGTCGCCGCCATCGAGGGCTGTTTCCACGAGGGCGCCGGCGACGCCATCTGGGACGCCGCCCGCGGTCATTTCTGGGTCGGCTCCGGCCCGCGCTCCAGCCCCGAGGCCGCCGACCAGATCGCCGCCTTCTTCGGCCGGCCGGTGGTGCGGATTCCCCTGGCCACCGAGCAATACTACCACCTGGACACCTGCTTCTGCCCCCTCAGCGGCGGCGAGGTGCTCTACTACCCCCCCGCCCTCACCGGCGCGGCCCTCACCGCCCTCTACGACCGCACCCGTCCCGACCAGCGCCTGGAGGCCGATGACGAGGACGCCGAGGCCTTTTGCGTCAACGCCGTCTGCCTGGGCCGCACCATCATCATGGCCGAGCCCCGGCCCCGCCTGCGCGCGCGGCTGACCGAGCGCGGCTACAGGGTGATCGGGGTCGATCTTGCCGAATTCATCCTCTCCGGCGGCGGGGCCTTCTGCATGACCCTGCGCCTGGACCTGACCAGCGCGGCCGCGGCCGCGCCCGCCGCCACCCTCGAACTCGTCAACCCCTGAGGCCCGCCATGACCGACACCCTCGACCTCGTCCGCCCGCGGACCGACTTCCTGGCCCTGGAGGCCGAATACGGCGCGCGCAACTACAAGCCCCTCGACGTGGTGCTCACCCGCGGCGAAGGGGTTTACCTCTGGGACGTCGACGGCCACCGCTACCTCGACTGCCTGTCGGCCTATTCCGCGGTGAACCAGGGCCACTGCCACCCGCGGATCCTGGAGGCGATGATCGCCCAGGCTGGCCGGCTGACCCTGACCTCGCGGGCCTTCCGCAACGACCAGCTGGGCCTCTTCTACGAGGAGCTCTGCACCCTCACCCGCTCCCACTCGGTGCTGCCGATGAACACCGGCGTCGAGGCGGTGGAGAGCGCGCTGAAGGTGGCCCGCAAATGGGGCTACAAGGTCAAGGGCGTGCCGGCGGACATGGCCGAAATCATCGTCTGCGCCGACAACTTCCACGGCCGCACCCTGTCGGTGATCGGCTTTTCCACCGACCCGCAGTCCACCAGCGGCTTCGGCCCCTTCGGACCCGGCTTCAAGGTCGTCCCCTATGGCGACGCCGCGGCGCTGGAGGCGGCGATCGGCCCCAACACCGTCGCCTTCCTGGTCGAACCGATCCAGGGCGAGGCCGGGGTGATCATTCCCCCGGCCGGCTATCTGAAGGCCGCGCGGGATCTGTGCACCCGCCACGACGTGATCCTGATCCTCGACGAGATCCAGACCGGCCTGGGCCGCACCGGCCGCCTGTTGGCCGAGGAGCATGAGGGAATCGAGGCGGACCTGACCCTGATCGGCAAGGCCCTGTCCGGGGGCTTCTATCCCGTCTCCGCCGTGCTTTCGAACAAGGAGATCCTTGGCGTCCTGAAACCCGGCGAGCACGGGTCGACCTTCGGCGGCAATCCCCTGGGCTGCGCCGTCGCCCGCATGGCCCTGAAGGTGCTGGTGGACGAGGGCATGATCGAGAACGCCGCCGCCATGGGCGGGCGGATGACCGCGGGCCTTCGCGCCATCGGCGGGGGAGCGGTCAAGACCGTCCGCGGCCGGGGCCTGATGATCGCCGTCGAGCTGCACCCCGCCGCCGGCGGCGCGCGGGCCTATTGCCAGGCGCTGCAGGCGCGGGGGATCCTCTGCAAGGAGACCCACGAGCACACCGTCCGCATCGCCCCGCCCCTGGTGATCACCGCGGGCCAGATCGACTGGGCCCTGGAACAGTTCGCCGCGGTGCTGGCGGCCTAGGGAGGCGCCAAGCCGACGGGGGTGCGGCGGACCGACGCCCCCTCCGACCCTACGCTTCGCTCCGGGCCGTCGAGAGCGCGGGCGCGCTCTCCGCGCCCGATGCGTTCGCCAAAGGCGAACGCCGCTCTCGACCCCCCGCTGCGCGGTGGAGGAGAACGAACGTTTTGCTCCACCGTGAAACGGGGGAGCTGTCAGCGAAGCTGACTGAGGGGGCGTCGGGCCGCAGCAACCTGCCGACGATTGCTTAGCGCATCGCCACATCACTGATCAGCGATCCGGCCCGCCCCTGCTGAATCAGCAACGCCGCATGGCCCCTACGGAAGCCCGATTGACGGCTTGGTCTTCCTCCAACCCTCGGCCAATGTGGCGAGGCGTCCCCGCTCAAGGGGGACCCAGGAGGATATTGTCGTGCAGCGCCCCGCCATCGCCCCGGCCGACTTCACCTGCGTGCTCTACGCCGTCGAGGGCCACATCGCCACGATCACCCTGAACCGCCCAGAGCGGCGCAACGCCCTCAACCCCCGCGCCTACGCCGAGATCGAAGCCGCCTTCCAGGCCGCGACCGTCGATCCTGAGGTGCGCTGCGTGGTGGTCACCGGCGCCGATCCCGCCTTCTGCTCCGGCGAGGACGTCAAGGAGATGATGACCGGCCAGGCGCCGGCGACGCCCCGCCCGGTGCGCACCCGTCCCGAACCGACCCCGGCGGCCATGGCGGCCATCGACTGCGACAAGCCGGTCATCGCCGCGGTCAACGGCGCGGCGGTGGGCTGGGGGATGGAGCTGGCCCTCTATGCCGACATCCGCATCGCCTCCGAGCGGGCCCGGTTCGCCGAGCTGTTCATCAAGCGCGGCCTGATCTGCGATGTGGGCGGCCTGTGGAAATTGCCGGCCCTGGTGGGCCCCGCCAAGGCGGCGGAACTGCTGTTCAGCGGCGATGTCATCGACGCCGCCGAGGCCGAACGCATCGGCCTGGTCACCACCGTCACCTCCCACGAGGACCTCATGCCCACGGCCATGGCCATGGCGGCCAAGATCGCCGCCAACCCGCCGCTGGCGCTGCGCTTCATGAAGGAAGGTCTGCGCCGCACCGCCTACGGCGATCCGCGGGAGATCGGCGGCTGGGCCATCGACGTGATCTATCGCCTGTTCGCCACCGAGGATCACCGCGAGGGCGTCGCCAGCTTCCTGGAGAAGCGCGAGCCGGTGTTTCACGGGCGCTGAGGGGATGTTGCGAATGAGCCAAGATTACAATTTTAGATCCGCTCATCCCCGCGAAGGCGGGGACCCAGGAGACCGGGCGCGGGCCTGTGACAATCCCCTGGATCCCCGCCTTCGCGGGGATGAGCGGTGAAAAATACCGCACCAGCGATCGCCGAAAAAGCGTGGCGTCTGCAACTGAGATTATAAGGAGAAGCCATTGTCCAGATTGAAGGATCGCGCCGCCATCGTCACCGGCGCCGCCTCCGGCATCGGCCGCGCCAGCGCGGAACTCTTCGCCAGCGAAGGCGCCCGGGTGCTGGCCGTCGACCGGCCCGGCGCCGAAATGACCTTCGAACACCCGGGCATCGTCGCCTTCGAGCAGGATGTTTCCGCCGACGCCGCCCCCGACGCCATCGTCGGCGCGGCCCTGGCGGCCTTCGGCAAGCTGGATATCCTGTTCAACAACGCCGGGGTCGGCGCCAACGCCCTGGCGGCCAACATGACCGACGAGCAGTGGGACTGGGTGCAGTCGATCAACATCCGCGCGGTGTTCCGCCTGAGCCGGGCGGCGATTCCGCACATTGTCGCCTCCCCCGCCGGCCGGATCATCAGCACCGCCAGCGTGATGGCCCAGGGGACGGACTACGGCCTCGCCGCCTATTGCGCCGCCAAGGCCGGGGTGCTCGGCCTCACCCGCACCCTGGCCCTGGAGCTGGGCAAGCACGGAGTGACCGCCAACGCCGTGCTGCCGGGGGCGATCCGCACGGGCATGACCCAGGCCAGTTTCGCCAATCCGGGCAACGCCGAGGTCTGGGCGAAGAAGTCGGTGCTGCGGCGGCTGGGCGAGCCCATCGACGTGGCGCGGGTGGCCCTGTTCCTCGCCTCAGACGACGCCGGCTTCGTCACCGGCCAGGCCATCGCCGCGGACGGCGGCATGACGTTGCGCATCTGAGCCCCCCATGACCGCCGCCGTGGAGACCCGTTTCGTCGGCCTGACCTCGCCCACCGGCTTTCGCGCCGGCGCTGGCGGCCATCCCTGCCAGGGCCTCTATTGGACGCCGGTGGGGGCCGCGCCGAAGGTCGCGGTCATCGCCACCCACTACAATGTCGACTTCACTGAGCACTATCTGGCGCCCTTCTTCGCCGAGCGGGGCTTCGGCTTCCTGGGCTGGAACACCCGTTATCGGGGCGCGGAGGACCAGTTCCTGCTGGAACACGCCCTGATCGACATCGGCGTCGGGGTGCGCTGGCTGCGCGAGGTCGCCGGGGTGGAGACCATCGTCCTGCTCGGCAATTCCGGCGGCGGCTCGCTCATGGCGGCCTATCAGGCGGAGGCGGTCAGCGGCAAACTCGCCGCCTCGGCCGCGGGCCGCATCGCCGAGGCGCTGCGGGGCCTGGCGCCCGCCGACCTCTACATCTCCCTCAACGCCCACAAGGGCCGGCCGGAGGTGCTGACAAACTGGATGGACGCCTCGGTGGTCGACGAAACCGACCCGACCCGGACCGATGCGAGCCTCGATCCGTTCAATCGCGCCAACGGCCCGCCCTTCAGCCCGGCGTTCATCGCCGGCTACCGCGCCGCCCAGCGCGCGCGAAACCAGCGGATCACCGACTGGGTGAGGGCGGAACTGGCGCGTATCAACGCCGCCGGCGTCCCCGACCGCGTCTTCCCGCTGTTCCGGGTCTGGGCCGACCTGCGGTTCATCGACCCCGCCATCGAGCCCACCGACCGCCCCTGCCCCGGCTGCTACGCCGGCGATCCGGCCGTGGCCAATCGCGGCCCCGTCGTCGTCGGCCGCGCCAACACCCTGAAGACCTGGCTGTCCATGTGGAGCCTGGAGACGTCCCACTGCCAGGGCCCCGAACAGCTGGCCCAGGTCGCCTTGCCGTCCCTGGTGATCCAAAGCACGGCGGACATGGGCGTTTTTCCGAGCGATGCGCGGGGAATAGTCGAAGCGATCGGGTCGGCCGACAAATCGCTGGAGTTGATCCCCGGCGCCCACTATTTCGAGGACTCGCCGGCCAATCGTACGCGGGCGGCGGACCTGATGGCGGGGTGGATCAGATCGAAAATATGATCCGTGCTCATCTTACAAATTTAGTCTTATACTGCAGGGTGTTGATGACCTATTCCACCAAGACACTTCAAGTTTTCGGCGGACTTGTCGCCGCTCTGTTGCTGCAGGCCGCGCCGGCTTTTGCCCAGACCCGCGCCGACGCCGCGGTGCCGCGCTACGCCCACGTCGTGGTCATCATCGAAGAGAACAAGGACTACCAGCAGATCCTTGACGGCAAGGACGCGCCGAATATCGCGCGGCTGGCGCGGGCCTACGGCACGGCGACCCAGTTCTACAGCGAGGTGCATCCAAGCGAGGCCAACTATGTCGCCCTGCTCGGCGGCGACACCTTCGGGATCAACGACGACGACGCCTTCTACTGCAAGCCGGCCTCGACCGCGCCCTTCTGCTACGGCGCGGCCCGTCCGGGCTATGTCGACCACACGGTGACCGAGCCGCACCTGGGCGACCAGCTGCTGAAGGCGGGGCTAAGCTGGAAGGGCTATTACGAGGACCTGCCGGCGCCCGGATCCGACGCCATCGTCGCCGGCGCGAAGGGCGTGCCGGTCGCGTCACCCCTGGAAGCCTACTACGCCGTCAAACACTCCGGCTTCATGAACTTCGCCTCCGTGCAGGCCGACCCGGACCGGGCGCGGCGGATCGTGGGCTTTGACCAGCTGGACGCGGACCTCGCCGCCGGGGCCCTGCCGAGTTTCGCCCTGATCGTCCCCAACCAGTGCAACGAGATGCACGGCCTGCCGGCGCCGGGGGTGCCGGACGACTGCAAGTCCGCCAATGTCGCCGGCCTGATCCGCCGGGGCGACGCCGAGATCGGCCGGCTGGTGAAGCGTCTGCAGGCCACCCGGGAATGGAAATCCGCCGACAACATGGCCATCATCGTCACCTTCGACGAAGGCTCGGGCCGGACCCGCGAAGGCTGCTGCGCCGTCACCCCCAACGCGCCGTCCAACTACGGCGGCGGCCGCATTCCCGCGGTAATCATCACCAACCACGGGCCGCGCCACCTGACCGACGCCACCGCCTACAACCACTATTCCATGCTGCGGACCCTGGAAGACGCCTTCGGCATCTCCAAGCACTTGCGCCACGCGGCGGAAACCGACCAGGGCGTCGTGCCGATGACCCCGCTGTTCGATGCCCGCCCAACGTTCGGGCAAACAATCGCGCGCCTGTTCGGCCGGTAGGGGCTTCAACATCGGGGTCGGCGGGGCCATGTCTGGCGCCGTCCGTCACCCCATCGGAGATCCCCCATGCCCAACGCCCTCATCATCGGCGCCTCCCGCGGTATCGGCCGCGGCCTGGTGGAAGAATTCGCCAAACGCGGTTGGAGCGTCGTCGGCACGGTGCGCAGCGACGCCTCCGCGGGCGATCTGAAGATGCTGGCCAAGGATTCCGGCGGCAAGGTCACCCTCGAACAGGTCGACACCACCGACGCCGCCTCCGGCGCGGCCCTGCGCGACCGGCTGGGGGACGCTCAGTTCGACCTGATCCTGGTCAACGCCGGGGTCGGCGGTCCGCAGAGCAACCCGCGCACGGTCACCGACGCGGAGTTCTCCGCGCTCTTCATCACCAACGCCCTCGGGCCGGTGCGCCTCGCCGAAATCCTCGCCAAGAGCGTCAAGCCGCAGACCGGCGTCGTCGCGCTGATGACCTCCCAGCTGGGCAGCATCGGGGGCAACACCGGCGGGACCGAGCTCTACCGGGCCAGCAAGGCGGCGCTGAACTCCTTCACCCGCAGCTTCGCCGCCCGCCACAAGGACAAGGGCCTGACCGTGCTGTCCCTGCATCCGGGCTGGGTGCGAACCGACATGGGCGGCCCCAACGCCGCCATCGACGTCGCCACCAGCGCCCGCGGCCTGGCCGATGTGGTCGAGCGCGCCCAGGCCGACCGCGGCGACGGCTTCTTCGACTATGCCGGCAAGGAACTGCCCTGGTAGGGACCAAACGCCGCCGCAGAGGACTCGACGCGCCCGCGTCTGCCGCATAGCTTGCATGAGCGTGTGGGGTGTTGCGTGGGGGGGGGAATGACGTCTGGAAGCCCGGAAGACGGGGCGCCCTTCGCCATTCCCCTCAGCGCCCCGGTACGCCGACGTCGGCGCGGGGGCGTCAACTACCCGCTGATCTTCGCCGCTGTCGGGGTGCTGGGCCTGGCCGCGGCGGGCGCCTTCATCGTCACCACCCCGATCCCGCCCAAGGCGCCCCCGACGCCGGCGGGCAATCCCAGCCTCGGCGAGGCCAGGACCTGCTGGCAGGATCGCGATTTCGCCTGCGCCGAGGCCGACTATCGCGCCTATCTGGCGAAATACCCCAATGACGGCTCCGCCAACGCCTCCCTGGCCATCGCCCTGACCCAGGACGGCCAGCACAAGGAGGCGCTGGCCTATTACAAGCGCGCCATCGCCCTGGGAGTGGTCACCTATGACACCTATGCCGGCTACGCGATCAGCCTGAACGCCACCGGCGATATCGACAACGCCATTCGCTACAACTACGCCGCCCTGAAGATCGTCCCCAACCTGGTGGACGTCCGCGGCGCCCTGGCCAACGAGCTGGTTAAGAAGGGACAGAAGGAGGAGGCGCTCAACCTCCTGGAATCCTTCGACCAGATCCTCGAGGACCGGGGCGAGGCGCCCTATTTCCAATCCCAGATCGACCAGATCCGCAACGGAGCCACCGGCCCGCAGCTCGCCGCGGCGAACGCCGCCGCCGGGCAGGCCGCCACGGGGGCCGCGGTCCCGGCGGGGACCCAGGAGATCGCGCTGAATTCCGACGGCGGCGCCCTCTATGTCCCCGTCCTCATCGATGACTCCATCAACCTCAAGTTCATCATCGACAGCGGCGCCAGCGACGTCAGCATCCCGGCGGACGTGGTCCAGACCCTGATCCGCATGGGCAAGGTCCGGCCCAGCGATTTTCGGGGCGAGCGAACCTTCGAACTGGCGGACGGCGCCCGCGTGCCCTCGCAGCTGTTCGTCATCCACTCCATGCGGGTGGGGAACCGCGAGGTGAAGGACGTGATGGCCTCGATCACCAACCGTCGCGGCTCGCCGCTCCTGGGTCAGAGTTTCCTGAAGCGGTTCAAATCCTGGTCGATCGATAACCGGCGCCGCGTCCTCGTGCTGCAGAACTAGCCACACCCCCCGCCGGGCGTGCTAGCGATGGCGGATGGGGCAAAAAGACATTTCGGCCGAGGGCCTGCGCGTGGGGATCGGTTTTCCCAGCGCGGTCATGCTGGTCATGGGCGGGATCGTCGGGGTCGGCATCTTCGTCAATCCGGCGGTGGTGGCCCGGGGGCTGCACTCTCCCGGCCTGGTGCTGGCGGCCTGGACCGTCGGCGGTCTGGTGGCCCTCCTGGGCGCCTTCGTCTACGCCGAGCTCGCCGCGCGCTATCCCGCCACCGGCGGCGAATACGTCTATCTGCGCACCAACTTCGGGCCGCTGACCGGCTTCCTGTTCGGCTGGACCACCCTCCTGGTGGTGCAGACCGGGGGGCAGGCCGCGGTGGCCATCGTCTTCGCCAAGAACCTCAACCTCCTCTTCGGCGGCGCCCTCTCCGAGCCGGCCGTCGTGCTGGCGGCCCTCGCCGCCCTCGCCCTGGTCAACTGCCTCGGGGTGCGGGCGGGCAACGGCGCCCAGGCGGCCCTCGGCGGGCTGAAGGTCGCGGCCATTGCCGCCCTGATCCTCGCCGGTCTCCTGTTCGCCCCGCACATCCCCGGCCACGCGGCCCTCAACGTCGCCGGGGCGACCGCCGTCGATGACGTCAAGGCCTTCGCCGCGGCGATGATCCCGGTGGTCTTCTCCTATGGGGGCTGGCAGACCGCCAACTACGCCGCCGGCGAAATCAAGGATTCCGGCCGCAACCTCGCCCGCGCCCTGCTGTTCGGGGTCATCGGGGTGATCGGCCTCTATCTGCTGGTCAACATCGCCTGCCTCAACGCCCTCGGCGTCGACGCCCTCGGCAAGACCTTGACCCCGGCCGCCGACGTCCTGGGTGTGGTCGCCGGCCCCACCGGCGCCAAGCTGGCCGCCGCCGCCATCGCCCTGTCGGCCATCGCCTTCATGAGCCAGGGCATGCTGACCGGCCCCCGGGTCTTCTTCGCCATGGCCCGGGACGGTCTGTTTTTCCGCCAGGTGGCACGGGTGGGCGAGACCAGCCGCGCGCCGGTGGCGGCGATCCTGCTGCAGGCGGTCTGGACCGGAGTCCTGGCCCTGTCCGGCAGTTACGAGCAGATCCTCAGCTATGTGATCGCCATGAACTTCCTGTTCTTTGGCCTCAGCGCGTCCTGCCTGTTCGTCCTGCGCCGCCGCGAGCGCGCGGCGGGGACGGCCCTGACCCCCGCCGGCTACCGCGCCCACTGGCACCCCTTCACCACCGGCCTGTTCATCCTGGCCTGCGCGGTGATCGTCGGATTTTCCTTCTGGGCCTATCCGATCAACAGCCTGATCGGCTACGCGATCATGCTGCTGGGCGTGCCGGCCTACCTCTTCTTTGCGCGTCAGACGTCCCTGGAGACCCCGCCCCCATCATGACCGCCGCCCCCCGCGCCCTGCAGTCCGCCTATATGAACTTCGCCAAGCTGGAGACCCATTCGCCCTTCAACCTGGCGACCAGCGGCGTTGCCGACGCCGCCCTGGCGGACCTGGGCGTCACCCTGGACGATCTCGCCCTGCATGGGGAGAACCGCTACGGCTACCTGCCGCTGATGGAGCGGATCGGCGCGCGGTTCGGGGTCGACGCGGCCTGCGTGGTCGCCGCCGGGGGCGGCGCCTCCTTCGCCAATCACCTGGCCATGGCCGCCCTGCTTTCGCCGGGGGACGAGGTGCTGGCGGAGGACCCCACCTACGAGCTGCTGCTGTCCACACTGGGCTACCTGCAGGCCGAGGTGCGCCCCCTCCCCCGCCGTCTCGAAAACCGCTGGGCCCTCGACCTGGACGAGGTCGTCGCCCGCCTGACCCCCCGCACCCGCCTCGTGGTGCTGACCAATTTGCACAATCCCTCCAGCGCCCTGGCCAGCGAGGCCGAGATCCACGCCGTGGCCGCCGCGGCGGACAAGGTCGGCGCCAAGGTGCTGGTGGACGAGGTCTATCTGGAGCTGATGTTCCGCGACGGCGCAGCCCGCACCGCCTTCCAGCCGGACGGCAATGTCATCGCCACCAGCAGCCTCACCAAGGCCTATGGCCTCAGCGGCGTCCGCTGCGGCTGGGTGCTCGCCCCGGCGGACCTGGCCCAGGACATGCGCCGGCTGAACGACCTCTATGGCGTGCATCCGCCGCACCTGTCCGAACGCCTGAGCGTTGTGGCCCTCGATCGGCTGGCCGGGGTGCGCGCCAGGGCCAACGCCATGATCGACGCCAACCGCGCCGCCTACCGCGAGATCCTCGACGGCCATCCGCGCCTGGATCAGGTGGTGTTCGACCAGGGCACGACGGTCTTCGCCCGGCTGCATGGGGAGGACGGCGACGCCTTCTTCCGCCGGCTGACCGGCGGGTTTGAGACCAGCGTGGTCCCGGGCCGCTTCTTCGGCCATCCGGACTTCATCCGCATCGGCCTGGGCGGCGATGTCCCCATGACCCGCACTGGCCTGGAGCGCATCGCCGCGGCCCTGGGTTGACAGTCCGGGAGCGCCGGCCGCACCCTTCCCCTAAGGAAGGGAGCGATCATGGCCGACACCCACATCGAATTCCCCGAGCCCTGCCTGGAAGACTGGGACGCCATGCGTCCCGCCGGCCGCGCGCGCCATTGCGACAGCTGCGACCAGCCGGTGCATGACCTGCGCAACTACACCCCGGAGGAGGCCGAGGCCCTGCTGACCGGCGCCGGCGGGCCCGCCTGCCTGCGCGCCCACATCGCCGCCGACGGGCGGGTGATCACCCGGCCCAGCCGGGTCGGCAAGCTGCTGACCGCCGCCGTCGCCGCCCCGGCCATCTTCATCGCCCTGGCGGCCACCGGCGCGGCCGCCTGCCCGGACACCGGCGCGATTTCCGGTACGGTGAAGGTGGGACGCACCGCCCCCCTGAGCGTCACGGCCGTGGCCGACGGCCTGCGCCGCACGGCCCCCGTCGGCGCCGACGGCGCCTACCGCCTGGACCAACTGCCGCCGGGCACATACCGGCTGGAGTTCAAGGTGCGCAACGCCGTCTGGTGGGCTGTCGACCGCGTCGCTGTCCGCGCCAACTATGTCACGGTGCGTAAGGCGGACATGCCGACGCCGCAGCCGCCGCGCCTGCCGCCCATGCCGGTGTTCGTGACCGCCGGGGTTCCGGTGACGCCTTCCCAGCCGCCGCCGGCTCCCGTGGCCGCCGCTCCGGCGGAACCGCCCCCTGAGCAGGTCATCGTCACGGCGGGACGCGTCACCATGCCGGCGGGGCAGCACACCCCTGTCGCCATCGTCGCCATACCGGCGACGCGCATCGACTAGCTTTCCCCGCCCGACCAAAGCAGAGATAGATCTAGAGCGCTCAACCTCGCCGGCTTGGGGACGAGCGTATCGCAGATATCGGCGCCAACACGGCTCGGCGCCCGAAAGGACTTGCACAGTGCGCCGCTTGCTTCTGGCCCTCGCCACCCTTTGCCTGGCCACACCGGCCTTCGCCCCCCCGGCCTGGGCCCAGGACAACGAACTCGCCCGCTGGACCGCCCACGCCGAGGCGGTGACCATCACCCGGGACGACTGGGGCATCGCCCATGTGCACGGCAAGACCGACGCCGACGCCGTCTTCGGCATGATCTACGCCCAGGCCGAGGACGATTTCGGCCGCATCGAGATGAACTACCTGACCGCCCTCGGCCGGGTCAGCGAAGCCGAAGGCCCGGCCTATGTGACCCAGGACCTGCGCGCCCGCCTCTATGCCGATCCTGAGGACCTGCAGCGCCGCTACGACGAGAGCCCCGGTTGGCTAAAGGCGCTGATGCGGGCCTGGGCGGACGGGCTGAACGACTACCTGGCCCTGCACCCCCATGTGACCCCCAAGGTGATCACCCATTTCGAGCCCTGGATGGCGCTGGCTTTCAGCGAGGGCAGCATCGGCGGCGATGTGGAGCGCATCAAGCTCGGCCCCCTCGCGGACTTCTACGCCCAGCCCCGGGTGGCCATGCTGGAGCAGCGTCAGGCCGAGCGGGCCCTGCTGCCCACCGGCTCGAACGGCATGGCCATCGCGCCGGCCAACACCACCGACCACCACGCCCTGCTGCTGATCAATCCGCACACCTCATACTACTTCCGCTCCGAACTGCAGATGACCAGCGACGCGGGACTGAACGCCTATGGGGCGGCGACCTGGGGACAGTTCTTCCTCTACCAGGGCTTCAACGAGCGGCTGGGCTGGATGCACACCTCCAGCCATTCCGACGCCGTGGACCAGTTCATCGAGAGCATCGTGCGCAAGGACGGGCGCCTCTACTACCGCTATGGCAAGGCGCTCAGGCCCGTGGCGCGGCAGACGGTGACCATCCGCTGGCGCACCCAAGACGGCGGCATGGCGGCCAAGACCTTCACGGTGCTGAAGACCCACCACGGCCCCATCGTGGCCGCCGCCGACGCCGATCACTGGATCAGCGAGGCGATGATGTTCAAGCCGGTGGAGGCCCTGGAACAGGGCTTCGGCCTGACCAAGGCCCACGACTTCGCCGGCTACATGAAGGTGATGGAGCTGAAGGCCAACTCCTCGAACAACACCGTCTACGCCGACGCGGACGGTAACATCGCCTATCTGCACCCCCAGTTCATCCCCCGCCGGGACGACAAGATCGACTATCGCGAGCCCGTCGACGGCGCCGACCCGGGCACGGACTGGCAGGGGCTGCACGACCTGGGCGACGCCCCGCACCTGCTCAACCCACCGGCCGGCTGGATCCAGAACACCAACAACTGGCCCTATTCGGCGGCCGGCGCCGACAGTCCCAAGCGCGAGGCCTTCCCGCGCTATATGGACACCGCCGGCGAAAACGCCCGCGGCCTGCATGCGGTGGAGGTGCTGAAGGACCGGCATGACTTCACCCTCGACGGCCTCGTCGCCGCCGCCTTCGACCCCGACCAGCCCGGGTTCCGCATCCTGCTGCCCGCCCTGCTCAAGGCCTATGACGACGCCCCGCCGGAGGATCCGCTCCGCGCCAAGCTCGCGGACCAGGTGGCGATGCTGCGCGGCTGGGACCTGCGCTGGGGCGCGGACTCGGTGGCGACCTCCCTGGCGGTCTATTGGGGCGAGGCCCTGTGGGAGACGGCGGGGCGCGCGCGAAACGCCAGCGCCCTCACCGACTACGCCCTGGCCATCGCCCTCACCAGCGAGAGCCAGAAGCTGCAGGCCCTGGAGACGGCGTCGGACCGCCTGACCGCCGACTTCGGACGCTGGCGCACCCCCTGGGGCCAGATCAACCGCTTCCAGCGGCGCACCGACGACCTCGTCCAGATTTATTCCGACGCGGCGCCCAGCCTGCCGATCCCCTTCACCTCCGCCCAGTGGGGCTCCCTGGCCTCGGTCAGCGGGCCGAAGCCTTCCGGCGACGTCAAGAAGCGCTATGGCGACACCGGCAACAGCTTTGTCGCCGCCGTGGAGTTCGGCCCAAGGATCCGCGCGGTCGCGGTCAGCGCCGGCGGCGAGAGCGGCAATCGCTATTCGCCCCACTTCCGCGACCAGGCCCCGCGCTTCACCACCGGAAAGCTGCGGGAGGTTTACTTCTATCCAGACCAGCTGATCGGCCACACCGAGCGGACCTATCATCCGGGGGGCTGACCGGGCGCAACGCAGGGCAACGAGTCCGGGTTAACG
>PLSW01000205.1 GCA_003165275.1 Caulobacteraceae bacterium | reverse complement strand
TCCCGCGAGGGGAGAAGGCCTAGATCAAATGGACCTTCAGTTTGACTGAACGAGCCAGATGCAGATGTGTGCATCCCCTAGTCCCACGAGGGGAGAAGGGATCGCGGGCTGGCCTTGCGAGATGTGTGCATATCCTAGCCATAAATGGGCAAGGCGCAGAGGCGCTGACCGCGGTAACTTCGCCGCGCTCCGACGCGCCGGGCTACGGCTACGACCGCGACCGCTGGTGCGGCCCTGGCCCGGCGAAGACCTCGGCATAGGCCTGCCGCAGCGCCGCCTTCTGCACCTTGCCCATGGCGTTGCGGGGCAGGTCTTCGACGAAGAACACCCGCTTGGGCGCCTTGAAGGCGGCGAGGCGCTCGCGGGCGGCGGCGATGATTGTCGCCTCGTCCCCCGCCCCGGCGATCACCGCCACCACCGCCTCGCCGAAGTCGGGATGGGCTGCGCCGATCACCGCGCTCTCGATCACGCCGGGCAGGGTATCGAGCACCAGTTCGATCTCCTTGGGATAGACGTTGAAGCCGCCGGAGATGATCAGGTCCTTGGCCCGGCCGGAGATCCAGACGCGGCCGTCGGCATCCTGGCGGCCCACGTCGCCGGTGATGAAGAAGCCGTCCTCGGTGAACTCCTCGCGGGTCCTGTCCGGCATCCGCCAATAGCCGCCGAAGACGCTGGGACCCTTGATCTGGATGACACCGGTTTCCTCGCCGCCGGCGATGCGCAGGTCAACACCGGGGAGGGGATAGCCGACGCTGCCGGGGATGCGGTCGCCGTGCAGGGGATTGGAGGTGATGATCACCGCCTCCGACATGCCGTAGCGCTCCAGGATCCGGTGGCCGGTGCGCGCCTCGAAGGCCTCGAAGGTGGATTCCAGCAGGGGCGCCGATCCGCAGATGTAGAGCCGCCGGGGCCCGGCGACCGCGCGGGTGAAGGCGGGGTTTTCCAGCAGGCGCACGTAGAAGGTCGGCACCCCCATCATCACCGTGGCGCCGGGCAGGGCCTCGATGACCGCCTGGTCGTCGAACTTCGCCAGCCAGATCATCGGCGCGCCGCTGAGGAAGGCGCAGTGCAGGGCCACGAACAGGCCGTGGACGTGGAAGATCGGCAGGGCGTGCAGCAGCACGTCGTCCGGGGTGAAGCCCCAGGCGGCGTGCAGGGCCAGGGCGTTGGCGGCGAGGTTCCCGTGGCTGAGCATGGCGCCCTTGGAGCGGCCGGTGGTGCCGCTGGTGTAGATGATCGACGCCAGGGCGTCCGCGTCGCAGGGGTGGACCTCGGCGCTCGGCGGGAGGCTCGCCGCCTCCCGGGCCAGGGCGGCCGCGTCGCGCACCACCAGTTTCGGCTCGGCGTCCTCGAGGAAATAGGCGACCTCCGCCCCGGTGTAGGCGGTGTTCAGGGGGGTGAAGACCGCGCCGACTTGCAGGCAGGCGAGGTAGAGCATCACCAGCTCGGGGCATTTGGCCGCCTGCACCACCACCCGGTCGCCGACCGCAACGCCCTTCGACGCCAGCAGGCTCGCCAGCCGGCCGACCCCGGCCTCGACCTCGCCATATGAGATCGGCGGGCGGCCCGGCTCGATGAAGCAGGGCCGCGACCGATCGGCCGGAAACCGGGACGCCAGCAGGGCGTAGAGGTTGCCGGTCATTTGCCGCCCGAATGCCGGGCGATCCAGTCGCTGAGCCGATCCAGGGCCAGGGGCGAGACATGCTCGGCGATCTGGCCGTATTCGCTGGGCGAGCCGGTGGTCGCGGTCTGGAAGAGGTGGTTGAGGCCCGGCAGTTCGACCACGGTGGCGTCCGGATTGGCCGCCAGGGCCGCGCGCAGGGCCGGCAGGTTCTGCTCGGCCGGCACCTGCAGGTCCTTCGAGCCGATCATCGCCAGCACCGGCACATGCAGGGCGCGCAGGGCCGGCGCCGGGTCATAGGCGAGGAAGAACCGGAACCAGTCCGAACCGACCTGCCGGGCCTGGAGGTCGGCCTGGTCCCCGGGCAGGCCCATGCTGGTCAGTTCCGCCCTCGCCGCCGCGACGGCCGCCGCATGGTCCGGCGCCTTTTCGACCGCGTCGAGGATGCGCCGCTCCTGCGCCCCCGCTGTGTCCGCCATCGCCGGCGATCCGCCGCTGGCGAGCAGGATCGCCCGCTGCTGGGCCATGATGATGGCGTCCCCCGTGACGCCGGGCCCGGCCAGCAGCACGACGAATTTCACGTTCGGATCGCTCCGCGCCACCATCGGCGCGACGATGCCGCCTTCGCTGTGGCCGACGAGGCCGATGCGCCGGGGGTCGATCTTGGGCTGGGCGGCGAGGAAGGTCGCGGCGGCGTCGGCGTCGGCGGCGAAGTCGGCGCTGGTGGCGACGCTATAGTCTCCCGTCGAGGCGCCGACGCCGCGCTTGTCGTAGCGCAGCACGGCGATCCCATGCCGGGCCAGGTGATCGGCGATGACGGCGAAGATCGGGTGGCCGAACACGTTTTCGTCCCGGGCGTTGCGGCCGGACCCGGCGATCAGCACGACGGCGGGAAAGGGGCCCGGTCCGTCCGGCGTGGTCAGCACCCCCGCCAGCCGCACGTCGACGCCCTTCACGGCGACGGCGACCTCGCGTTCGGCATAGGGCCAGGGCGCCGCGCGGTAGGCGACGGGGGCCGGGGCCGGCGGCGCCTCGCCGCGGGCGAGGGTCAGGGCGAGGCCGGTTCCCCCCTGGTTGAATTCCCCGACCCAGCGATGATCGCCCGCGGACCACGCCCCGTCGTAGCGGGCGCCCACGCTGGGCACGGTGAAGCTGAGGCGCGCGCCATCGGAGGTGACCGCCGCCAGGGGAATGCCCTTGGCGTTCTGGTCGAGGCTGTCGAGGGCGCCGTCGTAGCCGCCGCTTGCGGTCTTGTTGATATGCACCGCCAAGCGCAGGGAACCGCCGCCGGTCTTCAGCACGCCCTGCCAGTCGCCGGTCGGGTCTTCCGCCACGGCGCTCCCGGCGATGGCTATGACAGCCAGCGCCGCGCCGGCGGCGGCCAGTCGGCCGAGGGCCTTGCGGCGGGGGCGCGGTGTGTCGGACACGTCGTGCGTCGTCATCG
Source organism: Caulobacteraceae bacterium (assembly GCA_003165275.1). Lineage (GTDB taxonomy): Bacteria > Pseudomonadota > Alphaproteobacteria > Caulobacterales > Caulobacteraceae > Poindextera. The sequence goes on along the minus strand of PLSW01000205.1, from coordinate 13,109 downwards.
GAACCCTCCGTCGGGCGTCGCTACACAGCGACTGGTTCAGCGGATGTCGCAACCCCTCCGCTCGGGATTGTCGGCTCCGGCCTGATGGGCCGGAAGCATAACCGCAACCTGGCCATCGCGCCCAGGGCCAAGCTCGTCGCCCTGACCTACCCCGCCGCCGCGGCGAGCTCCATCCGTCCATAGTACCGCCGCAGCAGCGCAAAGTTCGCCGCCGCGCCCAGCAGGGAGAGCAGCACGCAGACCCCGATCGGCGCCCCGGCCCAGAGCAGGCCCGCCGCCACCAGCAGGCCGCAGGCCGCCCCGGCGTCGAAGCCGCCCTCCGTGGCCACGTGGAAGCGCAGCACGCAGGGCGCCGCCTGGGCCTGGTTGTAGACGGCGGTCATCAGGGTGGGGGTGTAGAGGGCCGGCACGAAGGCGCCGGCGGCGTTGGCGACCACGGCCAGGGCCGGATCCCGGGTGCTGAAGGCGCGGAACACCGTCACCGCCGCCAGGGTCCCGATCCCGATCCATACCGCCCGCGAGCCGTGGCCGGCGTCGATGAAGCGGCCGAGCAGCAGCCCGCTCACCGCCCCCACCAGGGCCGCCAGGGCCATGGCGCCGCCGAAGGCGTTGAAGTTCTGCCCCAGGGAGATGAACAGGGCGACCGGCCAGACCATGGCGAAACCCGACTGGATCCAGCCGTCCCCGGCGAACAGCAGAAACCCCTGCAGTCCGGCGCGGAAGCCGCCGGGCTCGTCCCGGGCGATGGCCACGTTGCGGGTCCCGAGCAGGGGCAGGGCCGAGAGCGCCAGCACCAGGCCGGTGACCCCGAAGGCGACGCCGGGGCCGAGGGTGGTCAGGGCCCAGCCCGTCGCCAGGGGCGCGATGATGCCGACCACGGCGGCGATCGCCTCCCGGGCGCCGATCTGGTGGCCCCGGTGCTCGGCGTCCCCCAGGGAGGCGAAATAGGCGTGGTATGAGGTCCAGTAGATCGTGTCGCCCACCGACGAGACCGCGATCAGCGCCAGAAGCGGCCAGCCCACCCCGTGGACCTGCGCCAGGAGCGGATACTGCAGGCAGCAGATCAGCGTCCCGACGATCACCAGCGGCTTCAGCCCGAACCGGCGCGCGGCGATGACGATGGACGGGCGGATGGCGAACCGACCGAACAGGATCAGGGCGAGACTCGCCAGCACCAGGGGCGCCGGCACTCCGCTCCGTAGCAGGAACACCCCATAGAAGGCCCCTCCGCCGCTCATCGCCAGGGCGTGGATCCCGTAGTGCAGGTTCAACAGGTTGACGGTGGAGTTGCGGAAGAACGCCATGGGCGGGGTCTAGCGGGGGAGGGTGCGGAAGGCCAGGGCGCGCAGGGTCGCGCTTGGAACGCGTCGGGTTTAGATGGAATCGGCGCAGCCTCGTGCGCCCATAGGCGCGTGCGGCGGACCGACGCCCCCGTCGCGTCGCTACGCTCGCGCCACCTCCCCCGCTACGCGGTGGAGGACAACGCGTAGCTTTGCTCCACCGTGAAACGGGGGAGCTGTCGGCGAAGCNNGCGAAGCTGACTGAGGGGGCGTCGGGCCGCCGTTGACTCGATTCCGATTTTACCCAGTCTTCCCTACCCGTACGCCTGCTCCAGCCACCGCCGATACCGCGCTTCCCCCGCGTCGGCGCTCACCGCCGGCTCGAAGGTGCGGTCGTAGCGGATGAAGGCCGCCTCATCCCCCTCGCTGAGCAGGCCCGCCCCGCGGCCGGCGCCGATGGCGGCGCCGCAGGCGGTGGCTTCGCGGGCGGCGTGGCGCATCACCGGGCGGCCGAGGAGGTCGGCCTGGATCTGCATGAAGACGGCGTTGGCGGTCAGGCCGCCGTCGACGCGCAGGGCGTCGGGGGCGGCGATCTCGGTGACGGCGTAGAGGTGGTCGAACACCTCGCGCACCCTTGCCGCCACCCCTTCCATGGCCGCTCGGGCCAAGTGGGCGGGGCCGGTGGCGCCGCTGAGACCGCCGAGGACGCCGCGCCGGTCGAAGTCCCCGTGTGGCGCGCCCAGCCCCTGCAGGGCCGGCAGCATGAAGGCGCCGCCGGCGTCGGGGACGGAGGCGGCCAGGGCCTCGAACTTGGCCACGTCCCCCAGGCCGCAGGTCGCGCGCAGCCAGTCGAAGGCCGAGCCCGCCGAATAGACCATCCCCTCCAGGCAGAACCGCGTCTCGCCGCCCACCGACGACAGCACGAAGGGCGGGGCGGTGGGGCTCTTGTAAAGAAAGGCGCCGCCGGTGTTCAGGTTCAGGGTCGCCGAGGTGCCGTAGCTGACCTTGGACTGGCCAGGCGTCTCCCCGTGGCCGATCAGGGCGCTCTGCTGGTCGGCGATGTCGGCGCAGATCGGCACGGCGGCGCCGAACACCTTGGCGCTGGTCACCCCGATGGGGCCCCAGGTGTCGACCAGGGTGGGGAACATGGCCAGGGTCAGGCCCTGGTGCTCGATCAGGGCGGTGTTCCAGCCCATGTCGCCCAGGCTCAGATAGCCGGTGGGCCAGGCCTGGCTGCGGTCGGTGGCGTGAGTCGCGCCCCCGGTGAGCTTGGCGATCAGGAAGGCGTCGATATTGCCCCAGGCCAGGCGGCCCTGGGCGATCAGGGTGGCGCCATCGGGCACGGAGGCGACCACCGCCTCCAGCTTGGCGGCGGCCATCTGCGGCACGACCATGAAGCCGGCGCCCTGCAGCTCCGCCGCCCGGCCCGCGCCGCGCAGATCGCTCCAGACCACCATGGGCGCCAGGGCCCGGCCGGTGCGCTTGTCCCAGACCACGGCGCTGGCCCGCTGGGTGGTGACGCCGATGGCGGCGAGGTCCCTGGGCTTGCGCTTGATCTTGGCCAGGGCCTTTGCAATGGCCCCTTGCGCCGCCCGCCAGACGGCCTCGGCGTCCTGCTCGACCTGGCCGGGCCGCGGGGCGGTGGAGGTCAGGGGGGCGCCGGCGAGGGCCACGAGGTCGCCGCCCAGGGAAAACACCGCCGCGCTGACGCTGGAGGTGCCGATGTCGATGGCCAGGAGCAGCTCAGGCATCGGGAAGCAAAGCCCCCGGGTTCATGATCCCGTTGGGATCGACGGCGGCCTTGATGGTCCGCAGCAGGGCCACGCCCCCGTCGCCCAGCTCCCGCGGCAGCCAGTCCCGGCGCACCCGGCCGACGCCGTGGTGGTGGGCGAGGCTGCCGCCGTTGGTGTCGGTGGCCTCCAGGATGCGGCGCCAGCAGTCCATGTAGATCGCCTCCATCGCCGCCGGGCCGTCGGTCATCACCGCGAAGGTGAAATAGAGGTTCAGGCCGCTGCGGTAGACGTGGCTGGAGTGGGCCGAGCCGGCCAGAAGGCCGGGGACCTCGGCCAGGGATTTGACCGCGTCGGCGTAGACGAGGCCGATCTTGTCCCAGGTGGCCGAGATCTCCACGGTGTCGGCGACGATGTTGCGGGAGGTCAGCTCGTCCCAGCCGGGCACGTGGTTGCGGTGGCCCAGCCAGTTGGAGACGATGTCCGTCGGCGCGGCGGCGATGCCGGCGGCCTCGGCCAGGGCGGCGACCGCCTGGGTCTCCACCGCCACCAGGGCGGCGGGCCCCTCGTGGACCATCAGGATCAGGCAAGCTTTGGCGCGGGCGTCCAGCCGCCGGCTCTCGCGCTCATCGTACTGGCGCACCACGGGGGGGCGCCAGCCGGCCTGGATGATGGTGCGCTGCAGGTCGAAACCGCCCTGCATGGTCGGCGCCTCGAAACAGGAGAGGGCGCGGGCCTCCGCGGCGCGGCGCAGGGAGAAGGTGACCCCGGTGATCACCCCCAGGCTGCCTTCTGAGCCCATCAGGATGTGGCGCAGGTCCGGCCCGGCGGCGGCGCGGGGGCCGCGGCCGAGGGTGACCAGCTCCCCGGTCGGCAGCACCGCCTCGATGGAATAGATGATGTCCTCGATATTGCCGTAGGCCGAGGAGAACTGCCCCGAGGCCCGTGTGGCCACCCAGCCGCCGACGGTGCTGATCGCCACCGACTGCGGCCAGTGGCCGATGGTCAGGCCGTGGGTCGCCACCTCCTCCTCCGCGGACAGGCCCATCCGCCCGGCGTCGAAACTGGCCAGCAGGTTGGTCTCGTCGATGAAGCGGGTGCGGGCCATGGCGCCCATGTCCAGCAGGATGGCCTTGGCCCCCGGGATCACCCCGCCGACGACGCCGCTGCCGAGGCCGAACGGCACGACGGGAGTCCCGGTGGCGTTGGCGATGCGCAAGGTGGCCTGAACGTCCTCGACGTTGCGCGGGCGCACGACGCACAGGGGCTTGTCGGCTGGCGTTCCGACCAGGTCGCGGACGTGGCTGACCATCCAGTAGTCGTGGCGGCGTGCGTTGCGGCTCGCGTCATCGACGGCGACCTGCGCCGCGCCGAGGGCGGCGGTCAGCTGGTCGACGGTGGATTGGGACATGGGATCGGGTCCTCTCAGGAACGTCAGGCCGTCGCCGGCGCGAAGGCGGCGGTGCGCAGGGCGTGGTTGGCGTGGCAGGCGGCGATCTGCTGGTCGCGCTCGTCCTCGGACCAGCCGAGTAACGGGGCCATGGCGACCGCGGCGGCGGGGAGGGTGGCAAGGCCGCCATCCGGATCGAACCAGGCGCGGGCGCTGCGACGAATCCAATAGTCTTCGAGGGTCAGGGCGCCTTCATGCAGCACGGCATGAGCCGCCTCCGCCGTCGGGCCGCCGCCTTCGGCCGCCACCGCCTGGGCTTCGTAACCGTAGAGGGCGACCATCCGCTCGGCGGCGAGGGTGGGATAGCCGCGCGCCTCCAGCGCCTGTCGGGCGGCGGCGACATCGACATCGCCCCCCACCAGGGGCTCTCCCGCCGTGCGGCAGGGACCCGGCTTTCGGCCCAGGGTTTCCTCGACCATGTCCACCACCCGCTCGGCCATCCGGCGATAGGCGGTCAGCTTGCCGCCGGCGATGGAAAGCACGCCGCCGGGGCCGGTCCACAGCTCGTCGCGGCGGGAGATTTCGGAGGCCGACTTGCCCTCTTCGCCGACCAAAGGTCGCACGCCGGACCAGGCCGACACCAGATCTCCGCGGGTGAGGGGCGGGGTGGCGAAGGCCTTGGTCGTGGCCGCGAGCAGATAGTCGATGTCCTCGCCGGTGATCGTCGGCCACAGGTCCAGGGCCGGATAGAAGGTGTCGGTGGTGCCGATATAGGTGGTCTCGCCCTTGGGCACGGCGAAGACGCTGCGTCGGTCGGCGGCGGGGATGATGATGGTGCGGTCCACCGGCAGCCTGGCCCGTGGGACCACCAGATGCACCCCCTTGGTCAGCTTCAGCCGCGGCGGGGAGCCCGCCGATTCCATGCCGCGCAGGGCGTCGACCCAGGGGCCGGCGGCGTTGATGATCACGCGGCCCATGACCCCCACGTGGCGCCCGCCGTCGCCGAGGGCGTCGCGGATCATCACGCCGATGGCTCGGCCGTCTTCGACGATCATCGCGTCGGCGGCCGTGTAGTTGAGCACGCTGGCGCCGTGGGCGGCGGCGCTACGGATATTGGCCAGGGTCAGGCGGGCGTCGTCGGTCAGGTATTCCGGATAGACCACCGCGCCGACCAGGTCCTGCGCGGCGATCGACGGCTCCTTGGCGATCAGCTCGGCCTGGGACCAGACCTCGTGCTTGCGGCTCTTGGGCACCCCGCCGAGTTTCTCGAAGGTCCAGAGCCCCGCCCGCAGCTTGGTGATGGTCGCGGTGGTGCGGGCCGGCATGACGAAGGGGGTTTCGCGGGCCAGGTGCGGGGCGATCGCCTGGACGATCTTGCGCTCGGAAGCCGCCTCGCGGACCAGGGCGATGTCGCCCTGCGGCAGGTAGCGAAGGCCGCCATGGATCATTTTCGACGACCGGCTCGAGGTGCCGGAGGCGAAGTCCCGCGCCTCCACCAGGGCCACGGTCAGGCCGCGCATGGCCGCATCCCGCGCCACCCCGGCGCCGGTGATGCCGCCGCCGATCACCAGGACGTCGAAGGTCGCGCCATCGACCGCCGAGAACAGGGCGTCGCGATCCCGCAGGTCCAGCGATCCTTGCGTCGCGGTCATCAGCCCTCCTGGTGTTTCGCCGGCCAAGGTCATTGAAGCCGCGGCCCGCCGCATGGACTATGCGAGCCGGGAGGAAGCTTCAATGATCCAGCTCTATCATTGCGCCGACGCGCGGTCTTTCAGGCCCCTATGGACGTTGGAGGAGATGGGCCTCGACTATGAGTTGAGGATGCTGCCCTTCCCGCCGCGGGCCCTGGCCAAGGACTACCTGGCGCTCAATCCCCTGGGCACCATCCCCCTGCTGATCGACGGCGAGACGCGGATGACCGAGTCGGCGGCCATCTGCCAGTATCTGGTCACCCGGCATGGACCGAGCCCGCTGGCGGTGGACGTGGATGAGCCGGCCTACGGCGCCTTCCTCAACGGGCTGCATTTCGGCGAGGCGACGCTGACGTTTCCGCAGACCCTGGTGCTGCGCTACAGCCGCCTGGAGCCGCCGGACCGGCGACTGCCGCAGGCGGCCGAGGACTACCGCAAATGGTTCCTGGCCCGGCTGCGGGCGGTGGATTCGGCCGTCGCCAACGCTGAGTGGTTCTGCGCCGGCCGGTTCACGGCGGCGGATATTTCCGTGGGCTACGCCCTGCTGCTGGCGAACACCCTGGGGCTCTCGGACGGCTTCAGCGAACCGGTGAAGGCCTACTGGGCGCGGCTGCAGGCGCGGGACGGCTTCCAGCGGGCCAAGGCCGCGCAGGCGAAGGCGGCGGCGGAGCAGGGGGTGGAGGGCGTGCTGCGGATCTAATGGGGGGCATGGTTCAGGTGGGAAACAGGGTTACGGCGGACCGACGTCCCCTCCGTCAGCGCTACGCGCCGACACCTCCCCCGCTACGCGGTGGAGGACAAGGAACGCTTTNNCGGCGAAGCCGACTGAGGGGGCGTCGGTCCGCCTCAACCCTGCTGTCGACTTGACCCAATGCGCCCTGGGGGGCCGCACCGGGCCCAGATCGCCTATTCCGCCTGCCCGCTCGCGTGCCGGGCCGAGACCGGCTAAACTCCCCCGCCGATCCAGGCCTTTGTGAGCGGGAGTAAGCCCCACCTATGCGACACCTTGTTCTGATCGGATTGGCGGCCCTCGCGGTCGTCGCCGCCGCCGCCGGTTTCAGCCCCGCGCGGGCGCAGAGCCCCAATGGAAACCACCTCATCGTTCGCTGTCCCCGCGACGGCGACACCTGCGTGCGGTTCCGCTGCGATTTCGTCGGGCAGGAGTGCGTCCGGCTCGATTCGATTGTCCACAGCCGCTTTGACGGCTGGCGCGTCGGCGGCTGGCGCCCGGACGGCAAGTGGGCCTGGTACGGCAGCGCCCTGGTCAACTGCGACCTGGACGGGTCGCACTGCGTGCTGTTGCACCGCTGACTTGCGGGCAGGCTCGCCCCGCTCAGGCCGGCATCCCGAACCGCGACATGATCGCGGACCGGACATCTTGGGCGACGGACGGCCAGTCGCTCCTTGCGGGCTGCCGGAACAGGCGAGCGCTGGGATACCAGGGGCTGTCCGTGCGACCCAGCAACCAGCGCCAGTCGGCATTGTAGGTCAGCATCACCCAGACCGGCTTGCCCAGGGCCCCGGCCAGGTGCGCCACGCTGGTGTCGACGCTGACCACCAGGTCGAGGGTCTCGACCAGGGCGGCGGTGTCGGCGAAGTCGCGCAGGTCGTCCGCGACAATTCGTAGTCGACCCTCCTTCGCCAGGGCGCCGGCGTCGGCGTCGCGCACGTCCTTCTGCAGGCAGACCCAGTCCGCATCGAGATCCAGCAGCGGCTGCAGGCGGCGCAGGTCCATGGAGCGATTGCGGTCGTTCTTCTGGGCCGGGGCGCCGCTCCAGGCCAGGCCGATCCGCGGCCGCCCCGTCGCCGGAAGGCGCGCGCGCCAGACCGCCAGGTCGGCCGGATCAGCGCTCAGATAGGGGACGTCGACAGGCATGGCCTCGTCGGACAGTCCGAGGGCCAGGGGCAGGCTCATCAGCGGGCAGTGCAGGTCGAAGACGGCGGGCTGTTCGGCGCCGCCGATGACGGTGACGCGGGGATCAAGCCGCTTCATCAGTCGCAGCAGCGGATCCTGCACGGAAAGCACCACCCGCGCGCCGCGGTCGGCCGCCACCCCGGCGTAGCGGCAGAACTGCAGGGTGTCGCCGAACCCCTGCTCCCAGTGGACGAACAGGGTCTTGCCGGCGATGTCCGCCTCCCCCGACCAGGCCGGCTCGGCGAAGGTGCGCCGGGCGTTCGGGGCGTATTCGGCCGCCCGGCGCTCGAACAGCGCCCAGCCCTTCCCCATGCGGCCAAGCTGCATCAACGCCAGGCCCTTGGCCCAGGAGGCCCGGGCGAAGTCCGGCCGGGCGGCGATCGCGCGATCGTAGCTGTCCAGGGCCTCTTGCGAGCGCAGAAGATCCTGCAGGGCGTGGCCGCGATTGGCGTGGGCCTCGGCGAAGTCGGGCCGAAGGGCGATGGCGGCGTCGAAGGCGGCGATGGCGTCCTCGGCGCGGTCCAGGTCCTGCAGCACGACGCCTCGGTTGGTGTGGGCTGCGATCGAGTCGGGCGCGAGGGCGATGGCGCGATCGAAGCTGGCCAGCGCCGCGTCCAGCCGGCCCAGGTCCTGCAGGGCCAGGCCCCGGTTGGAGTGGGCGTCGGCGGAGTCCGGGGCCAGGGCGACGACGGCGTCGAAATCGGCGAGGGCTTCGGCGGGGCGGTTCAGGGCCTGGAAGATGATCCCGCGGTTGAACAGGGCCCTGGCCGGGTCCGGGGCGAGGGCGATGGCCCGGCCATAGCTGCCGATCGCCTCATGGAGCCGGCCCAGCCTGTAGAGCGCGTCGCCCCGGGCCCGATGGCCGTCGGCGAAGTCCGGGCGGGCGGCGATCACCAGGTCGCAGACCTCGAGGGGCGGGGCGTCCTGGTCGGAGCCGTCGCTCATCCCCCGCCGATCTTCGGGATCAGATAGACCTCGCTGTCGGGGCCCAGGACGGCGGCGTCGGCGTCCTGGTGAATCTCCCCGTCGATGGCCACGGCCATCTTGCGGCGGATGTGCTCGCCCAGGCCCGGGTAGCGGGCGTCGAGCTCGAGGATCATCCGGCCGACCGTGGTCGCCTCCACGTCGAAGGACGCGGCGCCCCCGGTGAAGGGGCGGCAATCGTCGCTGGCGACGACCACGTGCGGCATGCGGCTCAGCCCGCCTTGGCGTCGATCACCGCCCGCACCTTGGGCGGCGACAGGGGCAGGTCGCACATGCGCACGCCGAGAGCGTTGCGCACGGCGTTGGCCACGGCGGCCAGGGGCGGCACGATCGGCACCTCGCCCACCCCCTTGGCCCCGAAGGGATGGCGGGGGTTGGGCGCCGACTCGATCATGATGGTGTCGATCATCGGCAGGTCCGACGCCACCGGCACCCGGTAGTCGAGGAAGCCGGAATTCTCCATCTTCCCCGCGCGGTCGAAGATGTACTCCTCGTTCAGCGCCCAGCCGACGCCCTGGGCGACGCCGCCCTGGATCTGGCCCTCCACATAGGCCGGATGGATCGCCTTGCCGACGTCCTGGGCCGCCGTGTAGCGGATGACGCTCACGTGGCCGGTTTCCGGGTCGATCTCCACGTCGCAGATGTGGGCGCCGAAGCCGGGGCCGGCGCCTTGCGCATTGAGGGTCACCTCGGCGCTGAGCGGGCCGCCGGTGCGGGCGGTCTGGGCGGCGATGGCGGCCAGGGGCATTGGGCGCAGGCCGGCCTTGCTCTCGTCGTGGCAGACCGCGGCGCCGTCCGCCCAGGTGACGGTGTCCACGGGCACGCCCCAGAGCTTGGCGGCGCGGGCCTTCATGTCCTCGATCAGCTTCTCGGCCGCCTGCACCACGGCCATGCCGGTGGCGAAGGTGGTGCGCGATCCGCCGGTGAGCATGGAAAAGCCGATGGAGGCGGTGTCGGCCACGATGGGCCGCACCTTTTCCACCGGCAGGCCCAGGGTCTCGGCGGCCATCATGGCCATGGAGGCGCGAGAGCCGCCGATGTCCGGATTGCCGGTGACCACAACCGCCCCGCCGTCCTCGTTGATGTGCACGGCGGCGGTGGATTCCCCGCCGACGTTGAACCAGAAGCCCACGGCCACCCCCCGGCCCTGGTTGGGGCCCAGCGGCGCGGAATAGTGCGGGTGGGCCTTGATCGCGGCCAGGGTCTCCAGATAGCCGATGTCGCGATAGGTCGGCCCGTAGACCGCCTTCACCCCGCTCTTCACCCCATTGATCTCCCGCAGGACGATAGGGTCGATCCCGAGCTTGATCGCCAGCTCGTCGACGGCGCTCTCCACCCCGAAGGCCGAGATGGGGGCGCCAGGGGCGCGGTAGGCGGCGACCTTGGGGGTGTTGGTGACCACGTCCCAGCCGACGATCTCGACGTTCTCGATGTCGTAGCAGGCCAGGGCGGTCATGCTGGCGCCGCCGACGGGGGAGCCGGGGAAGGCGCCGGCCTGGAACTTCAGCTCCACCCGGGCGGCGGTGATCTTGCCGGCCTTGGTGGCCCCGAGCTTGACGTCGATCACGGCGCCGGAGGTGGGGCCGGTGGCCCGGAACACCTCGTCCCGGGTCATGACCATCTTCACCGGAACGCCGGACTGCCTGGAGAGGGCGAGGGCCAGGGGCTCCAGATAGACGGTGGTCTTGCCGCCGAACCCGCCGCCGATCTCGGCCGGGGTGACGCGGATGTCGCCGATGTCGAGGCCGAGGATCTTGGCGCAGTAGGTGCGGATCATGAACTGACCCTGGCTGGACGCGAACACCTCGCACTGGCCGTCGGCGGCCATGGAGGCGACGCAGGCGTGGGGCTCGATATAGCCCTGGTGCACGGCCTGGGTGGTGTAGCGGCCTTCAAGGACGACGTCGGCGGCCTCGAAGCCGGCGTCCAGGTCGCCGCGGGCGATCTGGTTGCGCTTGGCGATGTTGGACGGCAGGTCCGGCCGGGTCTCCAGCCCCTCGGTGAACAGGTGGGCGTGCAGCACCGGCGCGTCCGACTTCATCGCCTCCTCCACGTCGATCACGTGGGGCAGAACCTCGTAGGTCACCTCGATGAGGGCGATGGCGGCGTCGGCGACGGCGGCGCTGATGGCGGCGACGGCGGCCACGGCGTGGCCCTCGTAGAGCACCTTGTCCCGCGCCATGACGTTGCAGGCGAGGTCGCGCAGGTTCGACGCGCTCTCGCCGGCCTCGTATTCCTCCGAGGCGAGGTTGGGCAGGTCGGCGCCGGTGACAATGGCCTTCACCCCCGGCAGGGCGCGGGCCTTTTTGGTGTCGATGGAGACGATCCGCGCGTGGGCGTGGGGGCTGCGCTTGATCTTGCCGACGATCATGCCGGGCATCACTAGGTCGGCGCCGTAGGCGGCCTTGCCGGTGACCTTGTCGACGCCGTCCGGCCGCACCGGCCGGGTGCCGACGACCTTCAGGGCCGGCTTGTCGATCACATCGGTCATGAGGCTCTCCGAACTTGTCTGAGGTCGGCGGCGGCGTCGGTGACGGCGCGGATGATCTTGTCGTAGCCGGTGCAGCGGCAGAGGTTGCCGGCCAGCCAGTAGCGGATCTCGCTCTCGGTGGGGTCAGGATTGACCTCCAGCAGCGCCTTGGCGGCCACCAGGATCCCCGGGGTGCAGAAGCCGCACTGCAGGGCGGCGTGCTCGAGGAACTTCTGCTGCAGCGGGTGCAGGACGCCGCCCTGGGCCAGGCCCTCGATGGTGTCCACCCGCCGGCCCTCGGCCTCCACGGCCAGAACCAGGCAGGAACAGACCAGGCGGCCGTCCAGCATGACGCTGCAGGCGCCGCAGTCGCCGGAGCCGCAGCCTTCCTTGGCGCCGGTCAGGTTGAGGTCGTCGCGCAGGGCGTCCAGCAGGGTCGCGCCGGTGTCGGCGAGGAATTCGACCGGGTCGCCGTTCACTGTCGCCGTGATGTGATGCTTGCTCATGTGCGCGCCTCCGCCCGCTTGTAGGCGATGACCGCCGCGCGCCGGGCCAGGACCCCGGCGATCTTGATTCGGTAGTCCGCGGTGCCCCGCTTGTCGCTGATCGGCTTGCAGGCGGCCCGGGCCGCCGCATCCAGTGCGGCCAGGGCGGCGTCGTCGACCTTGGTGCCCACCAGGGCCGCGCCGGCCTCGGGGACCAGCAGCACGGTGGGGGCCACCGCGCCCAGGGCCACGGAGGCGGCGGTGCAGACGCCGGCGGCGTCGAGGGTGAGGCTCACCCCGGCGCCGACCACGGCGATGTCCATTTCCGTGCGCGGGATCGAGCGCAGATAGGCGTCGCCGGAGCGGGCCGGGCGGGCGGGCAGCCGGATCTCCAGCACGAACTCGTCCCTGGCCAGGGAGGTCTTGCCGGGGCCGACGGCGATGGCCTCGACGGGAACCTCGCGGCGGCCCTTCGGTCCGACCACCACGCAGACGGCGCGGGCGGCGACCATGGCCGGGACGCTGTCGGCGGCGGGGGAGGCGTTGCAGAGGTTGCCGGCGAGGGAGGCGCGGCCCTGGACCTGGGTCGAGCCGATGAGGTTGGCCGCCTCGATGACGCCGGGCCAGGCGCGCACCAGGGCGGCGTGCTCGCCGAGCACCGCGCCGGGGGTGGCCGCGCCAATGACGAAGCCGCCGTCCTCCGCGCGGACGCCGATGGCGCCGGCGATGCGCTTGAGGTCGACGATGAGGCCCGGGGCGAGGCGGCCGGCGCGCAGCTGGACCAAAAGGTCCGTGCCGCCGCCGAGCACCCGCGCGGCGCCGCCCGCCTTGGCGAGGGCCTCTACGGCCTCGTCGGCGGTGGTCGGCGCCAGATAATCGAGTTGGGACAAGCTTCCTCCTGAATCAGGCGTGGTGCGGTCGCGGGGCTTTGGAAGGCCTTGCGGCGGGCCGGCGCGACGTCGTCGCTGATCGGCGTTTACAATCGCAACGATGACGCGGCGGGCGGGGGGCGGTCAAGCCGGGATTGGCGGGCAGGGCGGAGCGGGGCGGTAACAAGGATTTGTAGGGTGGGCTGTCGCCCGCTCGGGGACCGATCGGTTCGTGCGGCGGACCGACGCCCCCTCAGTCAGCTTCGCTGACAGCTCCCCCGTTTCACGGTGGAGC
>PLSW01000110.1 GCA_003165275.1 Caulobacteraceae bacterium | reverse complement strand
GGAAACGACGCCCAGGCGAGATCGGCGCGGCCGGGCAGGTCGGCGGCGGAGAGGTTGAAGACGTCGCCGACGGTCAGGTCCTCGCCGCCCCAGTTGGCGCGATAGGCCTCGCCCTTGCGCGGATCGAAGTCGTTGGCGAACAGGCAGCGCCAGCCCTCGCCCAGGCCGGCCCGGGCCATGCCGCCGCCGGCGAAGAATTCGTAGAACAGGCGCGGGGCGGGGCGACTCATGAGGGTGAGCGTAGAGGGATGCCGGGCTTTGTTGAATCATCCATTTCAGTCGCCCGCGGGGGGCCAGGATCTCGGGCCGATAAATAGCATGCGGCGGGGCGGGGCGGTCCCTATGGTCAGCCCCGGGGATCAGCGAGCGGGTGAATGGCATGATCAGTGGGCGGTGGGCGGCGGTTTGGGCGGGTTTCGCCCTCGCCGTGATCGGCGGGGCGGCCCAGGCGGCGAGTTTCGACTGCGGCGAGGGCCGCCGGCCCGTGGAGCGGTCGATCTGCGCCGACAAGACCGTCTCGGCCCTCGATGAGCAGCTGGATCGCGCCTATCGCGAGGCCCTGGCCGCCGCCATCGACCCGCCCGCCCTGGCGCGGGGGCAGCGGGTGTGGCTGGGTCAGCGCGACCGGTGCGCCGACGCCGCCTGCCTGGCGCGGGCCTACCGTGAACGGATCAGCGCCATCGCCGCCGTCCCCCGCGCCGGCTGGGCGACCTATTCGAATCCGCGCCTGGCCATCGCCTTCGACTACCTGGCCAATCGGCGGGTGGTTGCCTGTCCCGCGTCCAGCGGACCCGCCTGCGTCATGCTCGTCGCCCCCGGCATGGGGCGCAGCGACTATCTGATCGAATTCAAGCTGGTGAAGGGGCCGCTCGAGGCGGTGGCCGAGAGCGAGGCGGGCTTCGCGCTACAGGGCGGCCGCTGGATGACCACCTTCGGCCGATTCGATCCCGCGCCGGTGGAGCGGTTTTCCGGCCCTGGCTGGACCGGCATGCGCGCCACGGTCACCTGCGGGGTGGACGACGCCAACGGCTTCCACGCCGCCGCCGGCCAGTGCCTGTGGGTGGTGGTCAGCAATGGCCAGCGCTCGGTGGTCGCCGATACCCAAGGATTGGTGGGCGACGATCCGGCGACCTGGCGCAGCGTGGCCTCGCTGCGGTTCCTGCCGTAGCTAGCGCTGGGCGGAGCCGGCGTGCAGGAAGTGGCCCCCGTCCGCGCCGTGGGGCGCATGGGCGGGGATCATCAGGCCGAGGCCGACGCCGAACAGGGCCCCGAGTATGAGGATCAGCTTGGTCATGCCGTTAAGCATAATCCTAAGAGGTTAAGACAGCTTTGCCGTGCAATCCCGGCCCACCCGGCCTGTGGCTGGGCCGCGTGTTACGACCGGGACAACAAAAAGCGCCCCCGGGATGACCCGGGAGCGCTTCGAAGTTAGCGCCACGGCGTCCCCCGACACCGGCTGCTGTGATCGCAGTTTCAACGTCCTAGGGCCGGAGGCAAGCGTCGCCGTGAGGGTTTGAACGCGATCTCGGCGGGGCGTGTTCTGACTGCCACAGTGCCACAAGGCGCCCAGGCTGAAACAATCGCCGCACAATAAACCTTATCCGGCCTTTCTATCGCCCGGGGCGGTTCCTAGATATTGCACACGGCAGCGACGCCGGGCCGGGTTTCCCCCCCTGCTTGGTCCCGCGTCCACCGTGAAGAGCCTAGCGCCCGCGAGGATATCCCCCACCTCGCGGGCGTGACGGGCTTCTCTCCCCCGGACCGATCACCACCACGCTTGAGACGCCACTCTAGAGGCGTGCGGCGGACCGACGCCCCCTCCGTCACGCGGCTGCGCCGCGCGCCACCTCCCCCGCTGCGCGGTGGAGGACATCCAACTTTGCTCCACCGTGAAACGGGGGAGCTGTCAGCGAAGCTGACTGAGGGGGCGTCGGGCGACCGCAATCCTGCTTGTCGGTTCCAACGCGGCCGATACCGCCTTAAGCTCCCCGGCAGGGGGATCGCATGACATCGCAGACAACCAACCATCGCCGCACGGGCGCCGCGCTGATCGCCGCCCTCGGCCTCGCCGTCGCCATTGCAGCGGCGGGCGCCGCCTCAGCCAAGGACCGCCACGCCGAAGTCGCCCCCGCCGCCGACGCCAAGGCCGCGAGCTTCGCCGACGCCGTCAAAGGCCTGCCCCGCCTTGACGGCCTGCTGCCGGTCTATGTGGACAAGGCGGGGGGGCGGATCCTGTTGTCCCTGCCGGCGCCGGACGCCGAGGGGCTGTCGGGCCGTTTCCTCTACCAGACCTATCTGCGCGCCGGACTGGGCTCCAATCCGGTGGGCCTGGACCGCTCCAAGCCCGGGGACACCCAGGTGCTGGTGTTCCGCTGGGCCGGCAAGAAGGTGCTGGTCGCCTTCGAAAACTACGCCTTTCGCGCCGACGCCGGCGGGCCGGACGAGCGGGCGGCGGTGCGCGACTCCTTCGCCGCCTCCACGGTCTGGCAAGCGCCGATCCTCGCCGCGGACGCGGGCGGGCGGCTGTTGATCGACCTGTCCGGCTTCCTCACCCGGGACGCCTTCGACATCGCCAAGACCCTGAAGGACGCCAAGCAGGGGGATTTCAAGCTGGAGGCGGACCTCAACGCCGTCGACACCGGCCAGGTCCTGGCCCTGCCCGCAAATCTGGAGTTCGAGGCCAGCCAGACCTTTTCTTCCGACGCGCCGGGGCGGGAGGTGCAGGGCATCGCGCCGGACCCCCGGGACGTGACCCTGGTCATCCACCACAGCCTGATCCAGCTGCCGCCCCCCGGCTTCAGGCCCCGGCTCTATGATCCGCGGGTCAACACCTTCAGCCAGGTCGTCACCGACTACGGCGCGCCCCTGGACAAGCCCCTGGTCTACCGCATCGCCAACCGGTTCCGGCTGGAGAAGGTCGATCCGACCGCCGCCCGCTCGGCGGTGAAGAGGCCGATCATCTTCTATGTCGACCGCGCCGCGCCGGAGCCCGTGCGCACCGCCCTGGTGGAGGGCGCCCGCGGCTGGGCCAAGGCCTTCGACGCCGCCGGTTTCGAGGACGCGTTCAGGGTCGAGGTCCTGCCCGAGGGGATCAGCAACCTGGACGCCCGCTACAATGTGATCAACTGGGTCCACCGCCAGACCCGGGGCTGGTCCTACGGCCAGGGGATCATCGACCCGCGCACGGGGGAGATCGTCAGGGGCTCGGTGCTGCTGGGCTCCCAGCGGGTGCGCCAGGACCGGATCATCTTCGAGGGGCTGGAGGGGGCGGACCTCACCGGGACCGGCGGGGTGGACGATCCGGTGCAGGTCGCCCTGAAGCGACTGCGTCAGTTGTCGGTGCACGAGACCGGCCACGCCATCGGCCTGGCGCACAATTTCGCCGGCTCGACCTTCGCCGACCGGGCCTCGGTGATGGACTACCCGCCGCCGCGGGTGGGGATCGTCGGCGGCAAGCTCGACTTCGCCGACGCCTACGCCGACGGGGTGGGCGCCTGGGACGTCTTCTCCATCCGCTGGCTCTATGGGCAGTTCGCGCCGGGGGTGGATGAGCGGGCGGCCCTGTCGGCCATGGTCGCCGACAGCCTGGTCAAGGGCATGCGGTTCGTCTCCGACGACGATTCGCGGCCCATCGACACCGGCCATCCCCTGGGGGCGCTGTGGGACGACGGGCCGGACGCCGTGGCGGGCCTCGATCACGTCCTGCAGGTGCGCCGCATCGCGCTGTCGGGCTTCGGCCTGCGCAACCTGCCGGCGGGGGCGCCGGTCTCGGACCTGAAGCGGGTGATCGTGCCGATCTATCTCTTCCACCGTTACGAGGTGGACGCCGCCGCCAAATATGTCGGCGGGATCGACTTCACCTACGGGGTCAAGGGCGACGGGCAAGAGGCCGCCAAGCCTGTCGACGGGGCGACTCAGCGGCGGGCCCTGGCCATGCTGCTGCGCACCGTCGATCCGGCCGAACTCGACCTGCCTGACGCCCTGGTGGGTCTGCTGTCGGCGGTGCAGTCGGGGGATCCGGATCCGCAATATACGACGGAGCTGTTCGCCAGCGGCGAGGGGCCAGTGTTCGACCTGCCCACCGCCGCCGACACCGCCGCGGACGTCACCTTCACCGACCTCTTCGCCCCGGCGCGGCTGAACCGGGTGGTGGATCTGGCCAGCCGCGATCCCGGCCAGCTCGGCCTTGGCGAAATCCTCGATCGGACCATCGGCCAGGCCTTCACCCCGGCCGCCGGCGAGACGCCGCGACGGGCGGAGCTGCGGCGAAGGATCGAGGCGCGGCTGATCTTCGACCTGGCGGCGGGCCTCGATGACAAGACCCTGTCGCCCACCGCCGCGGCCCAGGTCCGCGCGGCCCTGATGGGCCTTGGCCGCCGCCTCGGCGAGGCGCGGGGCGGATCGGCGGCGGACGCGGCGCAGGCGGGCTATTTCGCCGACCTGCTGCTGGACCGCAACGAGGACCACCTGCGGGCCCTGGCCGCGTCGTCCGCGCGCCGGCCGGTCGCCGTCCCCCCGGGGATGCCCATCGGCGCGGCGGCGGGGCAGGGGGAGGACTGCTGGTTCTGCGAGGCCTTGGGGGCCGGGCGGTAGGGGAATATGCTCCTCCCCGATTTATGGGGGAGGTGGCGCGAGCGCAGCGAAGCGACGGAGGGGGCAAGTGTGCGGCCCTCCACTTGCCCCCTCCGGCCCGTCGCGATGCTCGGGTCCACCTCCCCCATAAATGGGGGAGGAAAGATGCCGCCTCCCCTACGCCTCCGCCTCCGCCTCCGGTTCGGCCGGGCCGCGGGGGCTCCAGGAGCCGTGCGGGCGCAGGACCAGGTGGTAGAGGCCGACGGAGACGGCGATCACCGCCGCCGTCGCCAGGAGGCCGGGTCGGCCGGAGACCGGGTCCATCCAGCTGGTCCAGACGACGCCCACCAGGGCGACGATGGCGATGGCGGGGGCCAGGGGAAACCAGGGCATCCGCCAGCCGGCGTGGCTGGTCGACCCAGTCCGGCGCCCGGCGATCACCCCCAGGCACAGGGAGCCGTAGAGGGCCACCGTGCCGCTGGCGATGACGATCACCAGGATGTTGAGCGGCACGAAACACCACAGCAGCGAGATCGCCCCCATGGTCAGGGTGGCGATCCAGGGGGAGTGGAAGCGCGGGTGGATGTGGGTGAAGGCGCGATTGAGACCCGCCGTCCAGACCTGGTCGCGGCCGGTGCTGAACAGCTGGCGGCCGGCCATCAGCGCCACGGCGATCATGGCGTTGAAGATCGCCGCCGCCACGGCCAGGCCCATGACCTTCGACAGCACCGGGCCGCCGACCTGGGCGATGAAGGCGGGGATGGGGGACTCGGCGGTGAGCAGGGCGCGCAGGTCCGGCGCCCCGACCATCACCGCCAGCACCGGTCCCAGCTGGAAGAGGGCGGCCAGGCCCAGGGCCCAGAAGATCACCGGGGCGATGCGGCGGGGCGCGTCGTGCAGCTCCTCGCCGAGGGAGACCACCGCCCCATAGCCGTTGAACGCATAGATGGCCCCCGCCGCCGCGGCGCCCATCACCGCCAGGCTGGTGGGGATCAGTCCGGCGTGGGGCGCGGCCATCATCGGGTGCAGGATCACCCCGGCGACGTCCCGGTGCGCATGGGTGAAGCCCAGTATCGTCAGCAGGCCGAGGCTCGCCACCTCCAGGGCCAAAAAGGCGCCGGTGATCAGGGCGTTGAGGCGGATGTTCAGGATGGCGACGACGGTGACGACGACGATCAGCACCAGGGCGGTAGGGATCGGCTGGACCCCCGGCAGGATCACCTGCAGGTAGGAGGCCACGCCAAGACCCGACAGGGCCTGGGCGATGGTGAAGCCGGTGAGGTTCATGCCCAGGGCTGAGAAGCCCATCGTCGGGCCGAGGGTGCGGCCGGTGAGGGTGTATTCGGCGCCGGTCTCCGGGAAGGCCGAGGCCAGCTCGGCGTAGACGCAGGCCATGGCCACGCCCAGCACGGCGGCGCCCAGGAAGCAGAGGAAGGTGCCGGTCCCGGCCTGCCGGATCACGTCCGAGCCGACGATGAAGACCCCGATGGTCGGCGACAGGCACGACAGGGTGATCATCAGCGCCCCGACGCCGTGCATGGTGCGCTTGAGCGCCCCGACCGTGGTCGCGTCCGTCATCGCGTCTCCCGCCTAAGTCTTCAGCGACCATGGCGGAGGCGCCTCGCGCCGACAAGCGACCGGCGGGGCGAGGACGGATCAATGTCCGCCGCACGCGCCGGCGCCTGTTATTGCGGCGGGCCGCCTAGGGGTGCGGCGGCACGTCGTCCGGGGGCGTGGTCGAGTGGTGCTCGACGGTGGTCTGGCTGCCGTCGGACCCCTGCTTCTCGATCACCGTGTGGCGGCTGACGTCGCCGTTGTCGTCCCGGTGGATGACCGTATTGCGGTCGATGGTGGCCGAGGCGGGTTCGGCGGACTGGTCGGCGGCCGGCGCGACCGGGGGCGGCGGGATGTCGGCCGGACGCTGCGCCGCCATGGTCGCGGCGTGATGGACGACGTGGTGGCGATGCACGACGTGGCGGCGCGCCGGGACCTCGTCGCGGGTCGCGGAGGTGGTGCGCACCGAGGTGGTGCGGTGAACCGTGGTGGTCACCGGCGGGGGGGCGGGTTGCGGGGCGGGCGCGGCCTCGGGCACGACCTTGTGCTCGCGGATGATGGTGGTGTCGTCGGCGTTCGCGGCGCCGGCGGCGAGGACGGTGAGCGCCGAGGTCGCCAGGGCGGCGATCCAGACGGGGGTTCTGGGCATGTCGATCTCCAACGCAGTCTAAGGGCTGCGGGAAGCAACGGGTCCGCACGGAAAAAGATGCGCCCGCCAGCCCGAAGCCTGCTCGACGGAGGGGCCTGATCGCCGCCGCGAGGGGTCGAAAACACCGCTATCGTCAACGGGATTTCATAATAAATCCAAATTGATACTATTTGTCACGCTCACCAACACGTGATTACAAACGGCGGATTCATTGTTGCTGCTCAGAACAGATGAGACCACCGTAACGGTGGCGCTTGTCGATGTAGTTTAGGCGCTATTTACTGAATATTGTGGCCCTGTGTACGGCCGCGAATGGGGTGGATCATGAAGCTGTTGTTGTGCGGGGGCGCCGCCATGGCGCTGTGCGTGGGGCTGGCCGGCGGGGCGGTCGCCCAGGTCGAGGTGAAGGATTCGCCGATCCACGCGGTTCCCAACGAGTCCGCCGCCGGAGACGACGCCCGGCCCGGCCCGATGGCCCGCCCTGAGTCCGCGCCGGATACGGCGCCCGCCGCGGCTGTCGCCGACAGCTCACCCGTCGCCCCGGCGCCGACGGCGCCTGGCGCGGCGCTTTCGCAGGACGAGACGACCTTCTTCGCCTCCCTCGGCCGCCGCATCACCGATTCCGCCAGCGCCTACGAATCCTTCGTGCGCCGGGCCGGGGCCATCGATCCGGCCTTCCACGACGCCGCCGGGGTGCGGGCCGCGCTGCAGACGGGTTCGGACTATCAACCGCGGCAGTTCCAGGAGGGCATCGTCGCCTTCGCCGCCCTGTTGGCCCTGCGCGACGAGGCCTTTGTCGACGGGGTGCGGGCGCAGGACGATCCGAACCTCGCCGAGCGACTGACCGCCGACCCGCGGTCGGTGCTGGCCATTCCCGGCGCGGACCGGGCCGGCGCCGACGTGACGGCGGTGTTGCGGGCCCAGGGCGCGGCGCTGGAGGCGCGGGGCGCGGCGATCACCCAGGCGGCCTACGACGTGCAGGCCCATCCCTGGTCGCGGCAGCCGGTCGCCGATTCCGCCCAGGCCCTGGCCGCGGAAAAGGCCGCGGCCGTCTCGGCCCGGTCGGCGTCGGAGGACTCCGAGAAGCTGTTGCTGCACACCGTGCTGACGTCGCCGCAGGGCGGGGCGTCATCTGACGGCCAGGTCTCGCCGCAGGTCCTGCGCGGTCTGGCCTTGGCGGCGCTCGCGATCCGCGGCCGCACCGGCGATCGCGAGGAGGCCCGGTTCCAGGGGCTGATGCACGACGAGATCAGCGCCGCCTGCCTGAACATGGTCAAGATGAACCTCGACCAGTGCCTCGCGGCGGCGGGCCCGCACTATGAGCATGTGTTCTGCGTCGGCCGCCACGCCGTCGGCGAGACCGCCAAGTGCGTGTCCGCGGCCGCGACCGCCGACGGCGCCCCGGCGCAGCCCCCCCGGCCGCGCCTGCAGACCGCCTCGGTGGAGCGCTACGGTCCGGAGGCCGCGGCCAGCTACGGCTATCCGGCGCCGCGGGCGGACGATGAGGACCAGGCCCCGCCCCCCGCCGCCGCCGCCCCCGCCGGCTATGACCGGCGCCGCGGCGGCGAGGCCGAGGACGCCTACGACCGCGGCGGTCCGCCCGCCGACAACGCCCCGGCCTATGCGCGCGGCTACGCCCACACCTACACCCAGGCCTATGCGCAGCCCTATGGCCAGGCCTATGCCCGGGCCTATGGCGGGCCGCCCCAGGGCGGTTCCGCGCAGGACCGCTATCCGGCGCCGCAGGACGACCGGTATCGCGACGCCGATCCGGACCCGGATCGCTACGCGGCGCCCGATCCGGACCCGCGCTACGCCGATCCGCGTCAGCCGTGGTGACCTTGCCGCTCGTCCCCTGCTTGCGTCTTCGAAAATCATTCGCGCCGCGCGACAGCGTGCGTCAGAATAGAGCCTAGGCGGCGAGGAGAGACGGTTGTCGGGGGGACTGCGAAGGCTGGTGGGCGGCGGCTATATCGACCGACTGCGGACGGTCGCGCCGACGTGGGTCGTCGAGGTCGTCGTGGCCTTCACCTGCGTGGGGCTTTCGGTGCTCTGCCGGGCGCTGCTCGACCTGATTTCCCCGGGCGCCCTGGCCTTCGGTCTCGTCTATCCGATCGTGCTGCTGGCGACCCTGATCGCCGGTTGGCGGTCGGGGGTGCTGACGCTGCTGATATCGGGTTTCGGCTCCTGGTTCTTCGTCATGTCGCCCCGGATGAGCTTCGCCGTCCCGGACTTCCAGACCGGGGTCAACATCGCCGCCTTCTTCGCCACCGGCGGGTGCATGGTCCTGCTGGCGGCCGTGGTGATGTCGGAGCTTCGGGCGCGGATCGCCGACTATGCGGTGATGCGGCACGAGGTCGACCATCGGGTGAAGAACAACTTCCAGATGATCCTGGGTCTGATCGAGATGCAGGCCGCCCGCGCGGCGGACCCGGAACTCAAGGCCGCCCTGGCCGACACCGCCGCGCGGATCTCCGGCTTCGCCCGGGCGCACCGGCGGCTGCACGGGGCGGAGATGGGTCTGCAGGCGGTGAACCTCGTCGGCTACCTGCGCGGCCTGTGCGAGGATCTGGACGACGCGGCCTCCTTCGGCCGTTCGGTGACCTTCGAGAGCGACCTGGCCGAGTTTTCCCTGTCCCAGGACCGGGCGGTGGCGGCGGGGACGATCGTCAACGAACTGGTGACCAACGCCCTCAAGCACGCCTTCGAGCCCGGCGGCCCGGGCCAGGTCCGCGTCTCCCTGCGGCCCGCGGCCGGCGGTCGCTGCGCCCTGACCGTCAGCGACAACGGCCGGGGCCTGCCGGCGGACTACCGATCGGGCAACGGCCTGGGCCACCGCATCCTCGGCGCCCTGGTCAAGCAGATCGAGGGGGACCTGCGGGTCGGCGAGGGGCCGGGGGCCAGTTTCACGCTGTCGCTGTAGGAGCGGCGGGCGTAACTCCTCCCCCATAAATGGGGGAGGAGCTTGACACCCCTCACACCGCCGCGGCGCCGCCGAAGCGGGGGACGGTGACGGCGGCGATCAGGGGCACGAACAGGCCCACCGCCGCGACCCAGAGCGGGTGCGGCAGGGTGGCGACGGTGATCAGCACCCCGAACAGGTTGACCCCCGCCCCGGCGAAGGCGGCCCAGACCTGGCGGCCGGCGATGAAATAGGCGCTCGTCGAGGCCGCGAAGGCGCCGACGGCCCAGCCGGCGAGCAGGCCGAGATAGGCCAGGGCCGGCAGGGCGGCCATGAAGGCGTCCCGCTGGGCCGGGTCGCTGAGATTGATTCCGTGCGGCGGTGGAAAGAGCAGGCTCAATCCCGCCTCCGCCGCGGCCACCACGGCAAGGTTGACGAGCACGGCCGCCATCACCGCCAATATCGCCCTGAGGATCACGCCCTGCTCCGCCAAGTCGCCCGCAGGTTGGCAGAGCGCCGGTATCTTGTCGATCAGGGCCGCGAACCGCCGCGTCATTTCCCCGTGAGACGCCGATTGACGGGCGATGCTGGACGTCAGGCGCCTTCCAAAGCATGGTCCGCCTCCCATCAGGCTCGAAGGAGGCGGCGATCCCATGCGACGGTCAGTGCAACGTTCGGGGCGGCGTTTGGCCGGTGTGATCGCGCTGGGGCTGGCGACCAGCCTGGCTGCGGCCGCCGCGGGCGCCGCGCCGAACCCGATCAGCCCGGCCGAGCTCTCGGCCACGGTCAAGGTGCTGGCCTCGGACGCGTTCGAGGGCCGCGCCCCGGGCACGCCAGGGGAGGCCACGACCGTCGCCTATCTGATCGAGCGCTTCCGCAAGCTCGGCCTGCAGCCGGGCGGGCCGGACGGCGCCTGGACCCAGGCGGCGCCGCTGGTGCGCACCCGGGTGGGGCCGGCGCCGCGGCTGGTGGTGGACGGCGCCGGCGGCCCGGTCAGCCTCGGCCAGGGCGAGGGAATCTATGTCAGCACGGTCCGGCCGGTGGACCGGGTGGCCATAGACAAGGCGCCCCTTGTGTTCGTCGGCTACGGGGTCTCGGCGCCCGAGCGCGGCTGGGACGATTTCAAGGGCGTGGACCTGAAGGGCAAGGTCGCCGTCTTCCTGGTCAACGATCCGGATTTCGAGGCCGAGGCGGGCGAGCCGGTGGCCGGAAAGTTCGGCGGCAAGGCCATGACCTACTACGGCCGCTGGACCTACAAGTACGAGGAGGCCGCGCGGCGCGGCGCGGCCGGCGTTCTGATTGTTCACCGGACGGATCTGGCGAGTTATGGCTGGGAGGTGGTGCGGAACTCGCAGGCCGTGGAGAAGAGCTACCTTGCGGGCGACCCCAGCGCGACGCTGCGCGCGGCGGCCTGGATTCAGCACGGCGTGGCCCAGCGGTTGTTGACGTTGGCCGGCCTCGGTGACCTGGACCAGGCCATTGACCGCGCAGGCGTGCCGGGGGCGTTCCATCCGGTTGAGCTTTCGGTCAGGCTGCGCGCGCATATCGAGAGCCGCGTGCGCCGCTATGTGAGCTCGAATGTGGTGGGGCGCGTGCCGGGCGCCACCACGGCGGATCAGGCGGTGCTGTATACCGCGCACTACGATCACTTGGGGCTAGATCCCGACGCGAAGGGCGACAACATCTACAACGGCGCAGCCGACAACGGCACGGGCTGCGGCATTCTGCTGGAGATGGCGCGGGCCTTTGCACAGTCTGCCGCGCGGCCGCCGCACGCGGTTTATTTTGCCGCGGTGACGGCCGAGGAGCAGGGTCTGCTGGGCTCGCAGTACTTGGGGCTACATCCGCCCGTTGCGGCCGGCCAGATCGCGCTGGACCTGAACTACGACATGCTGCTGCCCATCGGCATTCCCCGCTCCGTGAATCTGGGCGGCGCCGAGCGCCTCGACTTCTTGCCCACGGTCCAATCTGTCGCCAAAGCTTTCGATCTGGCGCTGGAACCCGATCCAACGCCCTCCGCCGGCCATTACTTTCGTTCCGACCATTTCTCTCTTGCCAGGGTCGGCATTCCCGCCTTTTCGGTGGATCAGGGCGAACTCTTCGAAGGGCGCGACGAGGCATGGGGCCGGCAACAGGACGCGGAATATGTAGCCCATCGTTACCATCAGCCCAGCGACGAATACCGCGCGGATTGGGATTTCAGGGGAAACGCGAAGCTGGCGCGGTTCGGCTTTGTGCTGGGCTGGCTGGCCAGCGCCCAAGCCAAGCCGGTGGAGTGGCTGCCCGGCGACGAGTTCGAAGCCGCCCGCAAGGCCAGCCGCGCGCAGTAGCTTCAGCCCAAGCGCGTGGAAGGATGGAACTGTGGGATTGACCTAGCCTTCCTTTGGCTCGCCGTCCTCTTCTTCTTCGCCCTCTATGGAGATGCGCAGCGAGCGGAGGAAGTGAAGATCGTTCTGGGTAAAGGGCGGTTCTACCCCGCTCTCCTCGCCGTCGGCGGCCTCGGCTTCCTTGACGGCCACCTCGTTCAGGCCGATGGTGGCTTCCAGCATGAGCAGGACATCGAATCCATGCTGGCGGATATCCGAGACCACTCCCGCAATCTGCTCGCTCTCGATGACCGA
>PLSW01000378.1 GCA_003165275.1 Caulobacteraceae bacterium | reverse complement strand
GTATCTTGCGAATATCACTGGTGCGTCGAGAAGACTCGAAGATCAGAGCCTATCAATCTGATAATACTCGAATTTTCGATATCGGCTGAACACCAACACCCCCAAAACTACCCCCAAGGAAAATTTTTTCCGAAGTTCGAGTCTCGGGAGGTCGTGGCATATACCTCGAAGTCGATCGATTACGGAAGGTCGAATGCGCTCCGCCGAACCATCGCGTTTCGTGAAGCGCGAAAGGATTCACCCACCCGATGCCCTCCAATTGAGGATGTCCAGAAAGCACGGTGGAGGCAAAGTCCGCTAGCCACGCTGCCCAGCTATCGACGAGTTCCGCTGCGCGACGTTTCGCGCCAGGCCAAGACCAAGCTGCGCCCGGAATCGTCACAAGCTTGCGAGGGGCGGATCAAGGGGCGATCTTATGGGCGCATGGCAAGGTCACAGCGTTCCATCAAGAATCAGCCTAAAGACGTTCGTCCAATGACGCTTGCCATTGACCTTCGTCAGGACGATTCGCGGCCGGCCCGTTATCGCGCGCCGGCGGCTGTCGCGCGAACCCCCCTGCAACAAGCGATCCTCGCCGGCGGCCGTGAGGCGCCCGCCGACAAGCAGCTCGACCTTTTGCGCTCAGCCAGCGACCGGACCGTGTTCGTCCATCACGCCGGCGACGCCGAACTGCTGGGGCAACCCAGCGTGGCTATCGTCGGCGCCCGTGACGTGTCAGCGGACGGCAAGAGCCGCGCCTACAAGGTGGCGCGGGAGTTGGCCCAAGCCGGGATCGTAGTGGTGAGCGGCCTGGCCAAGGGCGTCGATACAGCCGCCCACTATGGCGCGATCCAGAACGGAGGCCGCACCATTGCCGTGATTGGCACGCCGCTGAACAAGGCCTACCCGGCCGAGAACGCCGGGCTGCAGGAAGAGATCTACGAGCAGCATCTGCTGCTCTCGCCGTTCGGGCCGGACGAGCGGGTGTTCAAGGCGAACTTCCCGAAGCGCAATCGGGTCATGGCGCTGCTCAGCGACGCCACGGTGATCGTGGAAGCGTCGGACACCTCAGGCTCGCTGCACCAGGCTGCGGAATGCCTGCGCAGCAATCGCTGGCTGTTCATCATGAAATCCGTAATCGCTGACAAGAGTCTGACTTGGCCGACAAAATTCGTGGGCAAGCCGAAGGTGGCGGTGTTGTCGGCCACGCAAGAGATCATCGACGCCATCGGCGCCCGATGACGCATCTGCCCTACGACTTCTGGTGCCACCATCTAACCGACGTCGATTGCCAGTGGCGCACGGTCGATTGGAACAGCCGCATCGTCGTCAAAGGCCTCAAGGCGGAGCCTTTCAACGGCTATATGGAGGTCAAGATCGGGGGAGCTCCCCGTCGCATCGATAGCGACAACATTAATGAGCTGATCGACCTAATCCTGCCGGCGATCGGGCGGAAGCTCAGGAACGATATCGCCAGCCCAATCTCAATCGTGCCGATCCCCAACAGCGGCATGGCAGTCGGCGCGAACGGCCCATTCCGTGCGGTTGAGCTGGCTCAGAAGGTCGCCCACGGCTTTGGGATCGGCGCCACGGTCTGCCCCGCTATCCGATGGGATGCCCCGCGCCAAAAGGCCCATCAGAGTCATGACTATCGCCACCCCGATCTCTACGAGCCGCACATGCAGTTGATGGCGCAGCCTCAGGCGCCCATCGTGCTGTTCGACGACGTGCTGACCTCCGGCTCGCAGATGATCGCAGCGGCGCGGATGCTGACCAAGAAGGGCTTTCCCCCGCAACGCGGCCTGGTGGTTGCGCGGGCAACCAAAATCCAACACGAAGGTGGCCTATGGTCCAGACGCTCGGACGCCCTTGACCTCAGCGACGAACCTTCTGACTTCGATGAGTTTTAGCGGTCGGGCCGCGTTGCCAGGCCCTCGAAAGAGATTGGAACAAACACGGAACATGATAGCCTACCCCTTGGGGAGGCGGTCTGCGGATGCGAGTGTGCGCGATGGCCTATGACGTCCGGGAGGTCGGCAATGCCGTCTTAGAGGCCGCGGCAAAGGGCGGCTTCGCGCTGTCGAACATGTCGCTCAACAAGATTGTCTACTTCGCGCACGGCTGGTTTCTTGCCCAGTACGGCGAACCGCTTGTCGACTCCGCGTTCGAGGCTTGGCAGTACGGGCCGGTTCACCCGCAGATCTACCGCCAGTTCAAATCCTACAAAGACCAGCCGATCCGGTCCAGACTGACCAAGATCGACTTGGCCACGGGGGCCCAGGTCCCGTACCGCGTGAGCCTACCCTCGCGTGAAGCTGAGCTGATCGAGCGGATCACCCTGTTCTACGGCCGCTTCACCGCCGCCAAGCTGGTCGAAATTTCCCACCAGCCCGGCGCCCCGTGGGACCAGGTGTGGTGCTCCGCTGAGGCCGCGCCCTGCCCGGGCATGCAGATCCCAGACAGCGTGACCGAATCGTTTTATAGAGGGCAATTCGCCAAGCCCTCGTAGGTCATAGATGGTCGATCTCCGAAAGACGCCGTCGCTGCAGCATGCGGTCGCCCTGATCGCCGACACAGTTGCCGGGACCGTCCGCAACCTCGAGCGCCTGGACGCCGCTCAGATCTCCATCTCGCTCAATCCCGGCCGGCGGCTGTTTAAACCGCTGATGGAAGGCCAGCCTCTCGATTGGGCCGTGCGGATGTGCAAACTCGAGAAGGCGCACAACGTCGATCCCAATATCGGGCTGATCGAGGCGTTCGCGCCCTACGCCGCAGGCAAGGCCGTCCCCTGGTTCAATGCATGCGAAAAGCACTTCTACCCCATCAGTAGCGGGGTGGTGGTGCCGGTCCAGCCCGCCGGCTACTGGGCGGAGGAGGGCAAGCTCAAGGTGTTATGGGTGCAGTCTTGGAAGGGCCGCACCCTCGATCCGCTGCAGAAGGCGATCCTCAATACGGTCCTACGCGAGACCTTCTTCGTCGGCGACTTCAAGGATGCGCCCCTGGAGTGGCTCGACCTGCGTGAGCACAGGAAGGGCCAGGGCCGCGAGATCGAGGTCCTGACGGGCGACGAGATGGGCGTGGTGAGCCGCGCCAACCTCGTCGAATACATGCGCATCCTGCTGGCCGCCTTCGACGAATACAGCGCGGTCAAGGCCAAACGAAAGGCGGCCCAGAAGGCCGACGCCACCAAGAAGCCCGACAAAGGCACGCCCCTCTTCCCCGACGACCGATAGCGCCCCGCCCCCATGACCGTCACCGGCTTACAGGCGCAACATGAGGACAAGACGGCGGTCTCACCGTACAGCAGTCGCTCGTGGTCAAGGTCGTCGCCCAGACCGTGAACGCAGACCGTGAAAGCGCTCTGTTGTCGATGTAGGCCTCGAACACAGCGGACAGGTATAGCCTTGTCGGACAGCGACAGGCGCAGATGGATTCGCGATGTCCCAAACGGCCTACTCACAGCAGTTCGGTCGGGAGCTGGACGTCAAGCAGCTGCTCAAGCTGCGGGGGGTGACCGCCTCCATCGCCCAGAGCGATTTCGACCTGTCGCCGGGCGAGCGCGATTGGGTGCGCGCGGATCTGCTGTGCCCTTCATGCCGATGCACAGGCGCAAGCGTGGTGCTGTCAGATGTCGTCAAGCCAAGGGGCGGCAACACCCGACAGGCGCATTTTCGCTTCCTCAACAGTGACGGCCGAACCGCCCATACGCTCGGCTGCGACTTCTATCCCCTGGACGACGAGCCGGGATTAACGCGCGGCGTCGACGTCCTGTTCACCGCCGATGACCGGGACACCCGGGTGGTCCGCGAGCTGGTGTGCAAGGCGATGGCGATCGGCGCGCTGAGCCGGACTGACATCTTCAACATGCGCGCTTGGTTCCTGACGCAACGGGACACGAACAGTTTCGTGGTCGCCGGCACATCGGCCATGGTCGATTGGCTCTTCACGATCCGGGGCCTGCCCACCTACGAGGCCTTGGCTTTCGACCCGATCCACGTCGGCCTGCCCGGCTTCGATGCCAAGGCCGCCGCCCGCCGCCATCTGGCCTTTCTCCACAAGGACTTGTTGGCTGGCGTGCCTCGCGCGGCGTTCGACGCCCCGGTGCGCGATCGGGTCAAGCGGCTACTGTCCTCGCACCGAGGCGGCCGATTGATCGCCATGGAACCACTGCGCCCGCTGTTCGACAAGACCGTCACCTTGGGCACCTTGATGGTGGACTATGGGGCGCTGAAGCTGCCGAAGTCGCGCTTCGACTATTTCAAGCAGAACGCCCCCTCGGCGCTGACCGCCTTGAGCGCCACCCTGTTGTTTGTGTCCAACTGGGACCTCGCGGCGGCCTTCGCCCGGTTTGCCAGGATCCACGGCGCCCCTCTGCCCGACGACCTGACGGCGGGCAACGTTATGGGCCTTAACCCGTTCCACGATTTCTCGGCGCTCGAGATGGCCCGGTTCATTGCCGCCCTGCCGCCAGAGTCCGAGCGCGACTACGACGCGCAGGCCGAATTCGCAGCGGTCAGCGCCATGATCCAACGGGCCATCGCCGCGGCCGGGGGGCGACCCTAAGCGAAGCGCACCACCGGCGATCGCGAGAAGATCGTCAGGGAGTGCGAGGCCCGGCTGATCGCGACGTAAAAGTGGCGGCCGTTCATCTCATCCGCATTGAGCACGATCGCATGCTCGGACTCCAGCCCCTTCGCCAGCAGGGTGCTGGTGACGGCTCGTGGCGGCATCGCCCGGCCGACCACCCGGCGTTGTTCGCGCGCAGCGACCGCTGCCTCGGCCAGGGTGAGGTCGGGCCGCCGCAGCACGCGGCTGAGGGAATCGAACATCGCCGCCAAGAGGTGGTTGCGGAACGTCCGCCGGGATGACGCCGCCAGAGCCCGCAGGACCGCGTTGACGACGGCGAACCCGTCTTCCTCGGCGAAGCGCAGGCAGGCCGTCTCTACGGTGTCTGCCGGATTTCGCGCCGTACCCTTCGACAGGCTCGTCAAGCGCTTGCCCATGCCCTCGATGTCGATCTCTGTCATGACCATGGAGGCGAACTCTAGCGTCGCGCGCAGGCGGTGAAGCCCGGCGGCTTTGTCGATCAGCTCCGCCGCCTCAACGAGGTCGGTCAGGTCGACAGGTTCGACCACGTTCAGGCCGGGCATCTTGCGAGCGAAGTCCGCCCGCGACTTACGGTTCTTGGAGTCGCCGAGAATCAGCAGTCCGTGGCCAGCCGCGGGCCGCACCGCGTTGACCGCCCGCGAGTGCGCGGCGTGCAGCTGCCCCGGATCGGTCGGGAGTTGGATCCAGGTCACATTGACCGGCGCCTGGCGCAGATCGATCGCGCCCCCGCATAACAGCGCCGGCCGCACCGATAGCACCCATTCCCCGAACACCCCCTGCCCGGCGTTGACCCAGCGCCACGGAGTGGCGAACTCGCCGACGCGCGCAAAGGCGCTTTCCACATCGCGGTCCCAATCCGGATGGTCGGTGGGCCGGAAGTCGAAGATCCGTTGCAAGGGATCGCCCAGGACGCAGGTCTTAAGTCGAGCGGCCAGCGCGAGGATAATGGCGTGCTGACCATGCGAGCAGTCCTGGTATTCGTCGACCACCAGGCGGCTGTAGGTCGCGCATATCGGGCCGTCGATGGCGCCGCTGGCCACGGCGCGGAGCGCCGCCCGCTGCACCGCAGGATAGTCGACCTTGCCCGTCAGCACCGGTGCCGACGAGAGCGCCGGGAAGGTGGCGGCCAGCCGCATCGACCATCCGTCGATGGTGCTCAGGCGAAAGGCCTGACTCGGAACTTTAGCCCGGGCCAGCCGGCCCTTGAGCGCAGCAACGCCCGCGTTGGTGTGTGTGAGGATCAGCGCCGGCGGACCTGCGTGCGCCAGCAGGGCGTCGACGATGGCCTGGGTCTTGCCGCAGCCCGCCGGTGCGACCACCGACCCGCGGTCGTGATCGAACAGCCTAAAAGTCATCGTCCTCTTCCGGTGGTAGGCCGGCGATCCAAGCGCGCAGGGCGGCGACTACTGCCGGCACTGGCGCATCGGCTCTGTCGAGGAAGGGCCCTAAGACCTCACGGCCGACCCGCTCGCCCTGGTCGATGGTCTTGAACCACTTCCCGTTTTTCGCGGCCGTGCCGAGCGTCGCCCGCGTCGGGGCGTCGAACCCCAGCAAATCGAGTAGGCTGATGTCGCAATTGGGGTCGAGGTTGGTGACGTGCTTGGCGACGCTGTCCTGCCCGCAATGGTCGATGGCGATGGCGAGCATCTTTTCCAGGGCAGCGTCCGGCAGCGAGGCGAACAACTGCTGGTCGGTGGACAAGGGCGCGGTCCAAGCGAATTGGGTGACGCCGGCTGCGTTCAACGCATCAAGCTGAGCCTTTGTCAGGACCACGTCCGAGTCCCGCAGCAGGCCTGTGCGATAGCCGAGGTTCGCGAAGCACAGGGCGCGAGCGACAAAGTTGCTGCCACCGCCGTCCGCTGGCGTCACGCCGTGCCGGGCCAGCGTTTCGCCCTCGTGTTCGGCCCAGTACAGGTCCAGGCCGCGCACCAGCCCCACCTCGGTAGCGCCTTCGCAGACCAAGACATGCGGGGCGAGGAAGGCTTCCGCGCATGCCCGCAGTGTCCCCTGGTCATCTTCGCCAACGCCGAGCTCCACCACGCTGAGGGTGCCCGCCACGTCGCGGTGGACCTTCCACAGCTGTCGCGCCGCCAATTCGCGGACGCAGATCGGAGAGTGGGTGGTAAGGAACACCTGCCCCCTCGGCGTCGCGTCCTTGCTGCCCAGGGTGTGAAGCAGGCGTGCGATCCGGTAGGGCTCCAGGCCGTGCTCCAACTCATCGATCAGGCTGATGGCGGAGTCCTCAGCGGCCACCGCCTGCAGGTTGGCGACCAGCAGCCGAGAACTGCCGACGCCCAAGTTGCGCAGTGGGATGCCGGCCCCGTCATGCAGCGCGATGGCCCCGCCGCTGAAACTGACGCCATGGGCGTCGAGAAGCGCCTGCACCTCTGCCGCGCCCCGTACCCCGGCCGCGCTGGCGACCTCCTCGACGATCCTCAACGTTTCCTCGACCTGCGCCGAAGCCCGGTCGCCGAAAGTCTTGCGAGCTTCTCGCGCCGCTTCGGCCAGAGCCTGGTTCGCAGAGGCCCGCTCCTCGGAAATCCGGTTGAGGACCGAGCGCGCTCCCCACGAAAAGTGGTGCGTAGCGAAAGCCCCGAGCCGGGTGGGCGCGATCCGCCCGCGGTCGGCGAAGGGGCAGGTCCCGGCTGTGGCCGTCCGTGGCGGCCCGGTCGGAGTAGAGCGCCCAGTGAGGCTCCAAGTCGCTGTCCACGGCCAGCCGCAGCGTCAGCACCACTTCGAGGCCGTCGGCCGGCTCGTCGGTGATCGTCTTGGCGGCGGCGTCCCACCCCCGCAGGTACTGGCCGTAGGCGTCCAAGTCCTGCAGGCTGTCCGGCAAATCCCCGAGCGTCGCGCTGATTTGGATCGGCGCGGAGACGTCCAGACTGAAGAAATCCGCATCGGTGAAGGTGAGATTGCGCCGTTGGGCCAGCACCAGGTCGATGGCATCGAGCAGCGTGGACTTGCCGCTGTCCCCAGCGCCGATCAGGCCGTTGACGCCATCGCGCGGCGCCCATTGGGCCTGGGCGACACCGCGAAAGCGCTGAATGTGCAGATGCCGAAGCGCGGTCATGCTCGATCTCGATCGTTGAGGCGAGATCGACCGGCCATGGTCAGCACCGCTCCGAGAAGCGATCATAGGCGGTTACACGGCGGACGAGGAGGTCGATCTCTCCGCGATAGATCTCGGACTTGAGGAAGGTCAGCTCGGCCTCGCGCTCGGCGTCGGCCACGTCGACGTACCAGGCGCGGGGCGCCCCATTGCCCTCGCCGTTCCAGCGATAGCCGCGCGCCTTCAAGACGTCCTTGAACTCAAACGGTGAATTCTCCGCCCAAATCCGCCAGCTGGGCATCCGCGCCCGCTCCAGCAGTTGGGCCAGGCCAGTGCGGCCGCTTACCGGCTGCACCCCAGCCAGAAGCGCTATGGCGGCCAGGCAGTCGTGTGTCGCCCGGTGGCGCTCGTAGAAAAGCCCGCGCCGGTCGCCAGATAGCTGAGCTTGGCGCCCTCGAAGCCCTCGGCGGCCCAATCAATCTGACTCATCGAACAGGCCCAGGCTTTGGTGGTGAAGGTCGGGCAGAACCTCTCCAAGAATTTCCGGTCGAAGGCGGCATTGTGCGCCACCACCAGAGCCGCCGGCGCGGCGAAGGCGGTGACGCCGTCAGGACTAATGGACTTGCCCTCGACCATCGCGGCATCGATCCCAGTGATCGCGGTCACCTCTGGTGGAATAGGGCGGGACGGTTCGCGGAGCGCCTGGAAAGGCTCGCCCACCTCATAGATTTCGCCATCGACGTCGTAGGTAAACGGGACCATCGCCAGTTCGATGATCTCATCGTGGGCCGGGTCCAACCCGGTCGTCTCGACATCGACGAACAGACCGAGCCGGGTCTGCGCTCCTGGCGGTAGGGGTCGTTTCTCGAACGCCGCGAGACGTCGCAGCACGACGTAGTCGCCGGACCGCTGCAGGGCGTCGGCCATCGCCTCCAGGTCCATCTCGTAGAGCTCAATCAAGAGGCTTCCGACTCAGGCAGCAGCGTAAGTTCAGCTGGAACACTAAGGCCGAGCGCGGCGAAATTCGACAGGGTTACGCCGACTGGGGCTGGGCTTGGGCGCCAGCAGCGCCAAGCAGATCAAGCCCAGGCTCGCATTATGCGCTTCGGCGCTACGCGCCCCTTTCCGATCACCAAAAGGTCCGGTCGGCGCGTGCCGCACGTACGGTGAAGCTGGGCATGGCAGTCGACCCCCGGACGGAAGAAAGGGGTCAAAACCGGGCCAGGATTTGCTGGGCAATCTACCCATCGATCCGCCGATTGACCGGGCGCAAGTTACCGCGGTCCCGCCCGAGCCCCTGAAGGCTTTGTGTACACGCGGGGACGGGTGCGGAGTTCCACATGCACACTATCGCCGTCATCAGCCAGAAGGGCGGGGCCGGAAAGACCACCCTGGCGGTGCACCTCGCAACCGCCGCCGCGGCCGAGCACGTGTCCCTACTGCTGGACACCGACCCCCAGGCCACGGCCAGCCAATGGAGCCACTGGCGCGGCGGCGGCGATCCTGAAGTGGTCGACTGCGGGGCGCCGTCCCTGCTGGCGGGCAAGCTGGCCAAGTCCCGCGAGTTGGGAGCCGAGGTGGTGCTGATCGACACCCCGCCTCACGCCGACGCGATGGCCCGCCAGGCGGCAAAGCTGGCGGACCTGATCCTGATTCCCTGCCGCCCGCGCGCTTTCGATCTGGCCGCCATCGAGGCGACCGGCGAGCTGGTCCGCTCCAGCGGCAAGCCGGCCTTCGTCGTGTTCAACGCCGGACCGCCACACGCGCCCCTCGTCTACCGCGATGCGGCCGAGGTGATCTCGAACACGTTCCAGCTGCCGATCGCGCCAGTCGTGCTGTCGGAGCGCGCCGCCTTCCACCACGCGACCGCGTCGGGACGGAGCGCCCCCGAGCTGGCCGCTGGCAGCAAGGCCGCCAACGAGATCGCCGCCCTGTGGGCGTGGACCCGTACACAGCTGCACCTGTCCACCCGTATACCGGCCCGCTCGGCCGTATGAGCCGGTTCGCAGCCATCAAGACCAGCCAAGCGGCCAAGCGACCATTGGCCGAGGCGGCGGCTGAAGACACCGCCGCCGCCAAGCGCAGCGCCCGGTCAGGCAAGAAGCTGGTCAGCGGCCACTTCAGCGCGGAGATGAGCCGGGCGCTGCACGTTTTGGCGCTTGAGCAGGACGTGACCCTGCAGGCCCTGATGGGCGAGGCGTTCGATGACCTGATGCGCAAATACGGCAAGCATCCGTTCGGCGAGCGCTAACCCGCTCATCAGCGCCTCCGCTCCGGTCCGGGCTCTCGGTTGGTAAGCAGGGCCGCTGCCCGCAGCTCGCGGGCCAGGGCCAGGCGCTGGCTGTCCGGCTGCGGCATGGTGGCCACGAAGGCGGCGACCTTGGCCGCGAGCGCCCGGTCTTCCCGGTCGGCTGATCCCGCCAATACCTGGGCCTGGGCCAGGTAGAGGGCGCGCACCTGGGCCTGGCGCTCGGCCATGCGCTGTTCCCAGGGCGTCGTCACCGGCGGGCCGCCGAATGCCGCCTTGGCCGCGTCTTGGTAGGCGGCGCGACGCACTTGGCTGATGTCCCCTCCCCGCGTCTCATGGCGCTCACGGATCTTGCGCAGGGCCTGGCGCTCGGGCTTGCGGGTCACGCCCCTGGCCCGGCGCGGCGTCGCCTCGGCGGCTACGCCGCGGTCGCGCAGGGCCTGGGCGAAGGTCTGACGCCAAAGCTCCAGGTCGGCCTTGCGCGGGTTCAGGCGCTCGCCGGTGTATGCGCGTGTACAGATGGACAGATGCACATGTGGACGCGGCGTGTCGGTGTGCAGCGTGAAGACATAGTCGTGGCGGCCCTCGAATAACGCCGTGGCGAAAGCGCGGGCGGCGTCGCGCAGGCGCTCCGGGTCCGTCCCGGCCGGCATCGACAGCACCAGGTTATGGCTGAAGGGCGCACCCGTCCGGGTCCGCCGGTCCGCCAGCTGCACGGCGCTCCAGTCGGCGGCTAGGTCGCGCACCTCGGCGCGGCCGGCGAGGACCGCGCCGTCAGGGGTTTCGAGATCCAGCTGACCGTTGCGGCTGATGTAGTCGAGGTGAGCCTTCAGGTGGGCCGGATCGCGCGTACGCCCCGTCACCTTGACCATCACTTCCGGCGTCCGGGCGGCGAGGCGCGCCAGCTTTGCCCGGGCGGCCTGGCCGGCGCCCAGCCCGCCAAGCAGCGCCACGGGCGTCCTGCGCCGCGGCCGGACCGGCGGCCGCCACACGTCTTCGAATCCGTGGACCATCTGGAAGTCGCTCACGCGGCGTCACCCCAGTAGGCGGCATTGCCGGCGAAGGCCTGGCGCAGTGTGGACAGGTGTACGCGTAGCTCTGTACGCAACTCGTCGAGGTAGGTCAGTTCGAGGTCCAGCACGCGGCCCTCCAGCACGGCCGTGTTCAGGGCCCGGGCGATCTGGTTGACGTTGACCCCGACGCGCCGGACCTCGGCCTGGAGGGCGATCAGCGCCACCTCCTCCTCGCGTCGGAAGGTCGGCCGCCCCGTGAGCCGATGGCGGATGAGCGCGGCGGCCCAGGCGTTGCGGGTCAGCCCCATGGCCCGCGCTTCCCGCGCCAGGCCCAGCCCGTCTTCAGCCGCCAGCCGAACCGTCAGCTTCACGGGCCTGAAGCCGAGCGGCGATGCCGCCGGCTCGCCGCCGTCCTCGCCGGTGCAGGCCTGATCGATCAGGCGGCGTAGGGCCGGCGAGCGGCCGCCGCGGTCAGCCGCCCAGGCATCGAACCGGCGCGCCAGATCATCGGGTAAACGCAGCTTGAAGTCCGCCATGGCGACGCCTCTGTGCACACCCGCCGCCGCTAGGCCTATCCTGCCCTAGACAGCGACGCCCTTAGATTGGCTCCTCCCCTCGGCGCGTTCGATGGGTAAGAATCCCCTCGACCGCGCTCGCCCGCCGCCTCTACGAGGCGCCCCAGCCGAGCCAACCAGCTGGACGAAGCGGTGCCTCAGCGGCTGTCCGGCGCTTGCAACAAATCCGCTGCGGTCACACCCAAAGCCTTGGCCAACCGGTCGACCACGTCGATGCCCGCCGCATAAACGGACCGTTCGAGGCTGCTGACATAGGTGCGGTCAATATCAGCACGATCCGCCAAATCTTCCTGGGACAGCCCGCGGTCGGTTCGCAGGCGCTTCAGATTCTGCGCAAGGATGTCCCTGATCTCCATGAGTAGGAGACAGGGTCGATGTAGAGTATTTTACCACGGAGTATTCTCTATATTTTCCTCGGAGCGTCGATCAGACCATGGCTCAGCCTGGCGACAACGAACTGGTCGAGGCAATGGGTCTGGCGCTGGCGACCATCGCGTCGCTGATCGAACGCGATGCGCCTGTCCCCAAAGGTGAGCTCGGCCGCTGCTTAGCGTTGCTCGCGGCGGCCTCCGATGCGAGTACCCCAGGGCAACGCGAAATCCTGGAAACCTGGGCGCGGCTGCTGGCGCTCGCTGGCCCGGCCAACGAGCGATAGGCAATCGGCGCGGACCGCCTCCACGGCGTATCCGCGCCTCTCGCCATCACCCTGGCTGTCGCCCGTGCAGGCAGTCGGCCGCCCGCTGGGCGTGGGCGGCGGCCGTGAAGATGAACCTCCGGTCGTCCTTCAGCACCTGCAACCAGCTGTCGATATAACTGGCGTGGTCGGGCCGAGGCTCCAGTTCCAGGCCTAGGTCGGCGCACAGGAACGCCGCGCCAAGTTCGGCCACCAGCTCTTCGCGGGCATATCCTTCGTCGCCCCAACGGGTGCGGCCGAAGTCGCGGTCGAGACGTGTGGGATGGCGGGTCCAGTGCGTCGTCTCGTGCGCCAGGGTCGCATAGTAGCTCTCCGGGTCCTCGAAGCATTCGAACGGCGGCATCTGCACATAGTCCGGCGTCAGGGCGTAGTAGGCCTGGTTGCCGCCATGACGAACGTCCGCGCCAGTGGCCGCGAAGAAGCGCTCCGCGTGATCGATCCGCTTGGCGGCGTCGAGGCGGGGCTCGGCGACGGCGTAGAAGTGCGCCGGCAGACCCTCCACCTGATCGACGTTGAACACCGTGTAGGCCTTGAGGAACGGGATCTCGCGCTCGACGTCCTGGCCGTTGTCGCCGGTATCGGTACGGGTGATCCGGTTGGCGTAGACCACCGTGGCGCCGTGCTCGCCCTTACGGACGTGGCCGCCCAGCGCCAGGGCCTGGCGGAAGGTGATCCAGATCGGCGCCGTGAAACCGCGGGCGACGGACTCCGCCCAGAGCAGGATGACATTAATGCCGCTGTAGGGTTCGCCGGTGGAACGGAGCGGCCGGGTGATCTTGCCAGCCAGATGCTCGGCGGACCAGGGCTTGGTCCAGGGGCGCACCCCGGTTTCGAGCTCGGCGATGATGGCGTTGGTGACCCGGCTATAGAGGTCTGGCCTGGGATCGGGGCGTGCGGGTTCGTTGGGACGCGACATGGCGGCCTCCTGACGATTGGAATTTGAGGGAGAGCAGCGCCCCGCCGGGTTGGCGGGGCGCTGCGGCGGGGTCAGTTGGCGCTGGAGGGGCGTGCCCAGATCAGGCTGTAGCCATCGTCGGCGTCGACCAGGCTGGCGTAGATCGGAGCGGGAAAGCTCGGGTCGTCCAGCTTGACGGAGAGGTAGGACCGGTCTTCGCGGGAGGTCTTCATCCAGGCGGCGCCGAATTCGGTGGAGCCGGAGAAGATGCGGTAGTCGGGGGCTTTGTCGTTGTCCTTATCGACCTTGCGCAGGACCGCGCTCTTGACGTTGAGGGTCAGGGTCTTGATCGCGCCGTTGTAGTTGCCGGCATCGTCCTTGGTGAAAGTGCCGATGGTCGCCATGGTGAAATCTCCTGAGGTTTTTCGGACCGCCCATCGCGGCCTCGATGGCGATTTCAGGACGAGGGGCGCTGGGCGTCGCAGCCGCAGGCCCGCAGCGGAGCGGAGGACGCCGGCGCCGACTTGTTTGCCGCGCGAGGAATGAGGCCGCAGGCCTCAGGGGAAAGAAGTCGGCAGAGGCGTTGCGACGGCCAGCGGGGCCGGAACGGCCCGCACCCTTCGGCCCTATCAGGCCATGAGAGGCGGCATGGGTCGGGACGAAATTTAAGGAGATCGGCTTGGCGGCCCGTCCCACTCACAGCGGCGTTGGAAACGTCGGACGCAAGAAAGGGCCGCGCGCCAGATCGACACGCGGCCCAAGTTTTCAGACTAGAGAAGGACGAAGACCCCGCCGTTAGGCGGCTTCCTGGCCCACCCCCGGCGCCTCAGGTTGAACACCGTCCTCCGTGCGGACCGGCGTCCTCAGCAGGCTGGGCAGCCAGCCCTTCCCGGCCAGCAACGCCTCGGCTTCCGACGCCATGTCGGGCTTCTTGAGACTGCCGATGCGCCCGGCCGCCTCGTCCGACACCGCCTCGTGCACCGCCTCGCCGATCCGGGCCTTGGTGACGCGGCCCAGGTAACTGCCGACGGTCGGCGTCCAGTACCCCGACATATCCAGGCCCACCGCCTCGGCCAGCCGGTCAGCCTGGGCCAGGGCCTGGGGCCTGCGATCCCAGGTCATGCGCACCGCGTTGACCGTCAGGCTCGCGCAGTGCGCCAGAAGGTCCAGCAGGTCCGACGCCGGGAGCGCTTCGACAAAAGCCCACAGGTCCCCCGGCTCCTTGGGCAAGCGCACCGCCCAACGCTCATGACGCTCATCGATGCTGCGTCCGGCGCGGGTGTCGGCGATGCCCGGCGCGTGGCTATCGAGATAGGCCGAAGACGGCTTGATCTCCAGGCAACTGACGCGCCCGCCGGTCGGATAGAAGGTGGACGCCGCCAGGGCGTGGACCACCGCCGACAGCGCCACGGTCGGGTTGGTCCCCAGCGCATCGCGCAGGGCCATGGTCCGCTGCGCCGTCAGGTCCAGCACCAAGCGCTCCGACAGGGGCGCGCTTGCGTCCTCATCGGCCTCGTCCGGCTCCGCGTCGGAGGCGTCACCCCCGCCGGGCTCCTCCTCGTCCTCCGCTTCGGGCTCCACGACAGCTTCGTCCTCAGGGCGGACAAAACCGCGCTCGATGCGGGCCAGACCGTCGTGCCCAAGGATCACGACCACCCCCGCGCGGGCGATCTCCGCGGGCTCGTAAGCCGTGCCGTCGCCGAAGGCTTCCAGGGCCGCGTCAATCTCGGCAAATCGCTGTTCGACCTCAGGCGGGACCTCCTCGACCGCATCCCATTGGCTGACCAGGGCGTCGTATTCTTCACCCAGGACCGCCATGCGGGCCGCCTC
Organism: Caulobacteraceae bacterium; assembly: GCA_003165275.1. GTDB lineage: Bacteria > Pseudomonadota > Alphaproteobacteria > Caulobacterales > Caulobacteraceae > Poindextera. The sequence goes on along the minus strand of PLSW01000378.1, from coordinate 54,550 downwards.
CTCTTCCGACCGCTCGACCGGATGCGGGTAGACCCGCGCCAGACCCAGGGCGCGCGGGTAATCGATGTGGGCCTCGGCCCACTTCCACCCCTCGCGTTCCTGAACCTCCGTGGCGACGCCCGCCAGCTTCTCGGCGACCAACCGGTCCAGCATGGGCACGTCCTCGAACCAGCCGCCGCCGTCCTCCGTGAACAGATCGCGCAGGATGGTCCCGCCCGCCTCCCCGTAGGCCTCGGCGCCGACGAACACCGCCCGTCGATCCGTGGCCGTTACCTTGGCCTCGGTCATGGTGCGGCGGATCAGATAGGGCGGACGATGGACGCCCAACTGTTCCAGCACCTGCTCCTGGCGGGCATGGTCCTCGCTGACGGCGAAGGCCATCATCTGATCCAGATGCAGCTCGCCATCTCGATAAAGCGCCATCAGCACAGGGCTGACGGCGCCCAGGCGAAGGCGCTGACGCACCTTCTGCGCCGAGGCGCCAAAGCGGACGCCGATCTCCTCCGCACTCAGGCCACGCTCCTCGGACAGGCGCCGGAACGCCTCGAACTCGTCCGCCGGGTGCATGGCGATCCGACTGACGTTTTCGTCCAGGCTGATTTCCAACGGGTCGTTGACGGTATCGACCACGCAGCGAACGGGGTGGGTCTTCTTGATCGCCTTGCGCTGCGCCAGCAGCAGCAGGGCAAGACGCCGCCCTTCGCCGACGGTGACGAAGTAGAAGCCGGTCGCGCCGCCCTCGTCCGTCTCCGGCTCGACCACGAGGGGCTGGATCACCCCTTTGGCCCGAATGCTGGCCGCGCGCTCTTCGATGGCCTCGGACGGGTGAGGCGTCTTGCGCGCATTGCGCGGCGACTTCTTCAACTTGGTCAGCGGCACGTCGATGACGTCGCCGCTCTGATGGATGATGACAGACTGCTCCGTCATGGCTCTCTCCTTGAGGCATGGGTTGCAGGCGCAAGGCGCGCCTGCAGCCTTGCCCGTCGGCGAGACCGGGGGTGCAAACGGAGGGGCGGCTTCGCGGGGAACCGGCTGCAGGGCTTCAAGTCTTGCGATACTGCGGGTCCTTGCCCAGCCCGAAGCTGGGCGGAAGCCGCTCCGAAGTGCGCGGGGGCGGAGCCCCTCGATGTGTTTTTCAGTGAAGCGGCGTGAGAAATCCCCCTCCGCGCCGCAGGTGCGGAGATTCTGGCATTTGAGGTTACGCTGTTGGGTCCGAGGCGGGATGGCGAAGGAGACGGTCGAGCAGACTTCCATACGCGGGTTGGCTACCGCATGAACACGCGTCGTCGCGGGTCCCCCAGGCGATCGGCGTCGTTAGCGATGTCAGTCTGGATCAGCGCAAGGGGAAACCCAGTCGCTTCAGGGCCGCGCTCAGACGGTCACGGCCATTCAGCACCTCGCCGTTGGCGACCTTGGCCATGACCGAAGGCGTCCAACCGGCGGCCTTCAGCCCCTGACCGTTTTGGAATGCGCGCAGAGTCTCATCATAGCCGTTCACGCGCCCTAGCTGATCGCGGTCATAGGTCTCGCTATGCAGCACCGCCGACTGCGGTAAACGAGGTTTGACGGCCGTCGGTGTCTCGGGATTCGGCCAACCGACGCAGAGCCCAAGGATCGGGGCGGCGTGCGGCGGGAGTTGAAGAAACTCGGCCACCGCCTCCGGGCGGTTGCGAACCGCGCCGATATAGACGCAGCCGAGCCCTAGAGCCTCCAGAGCGCCCACAGCATTCTGCGCCGCCAGCCCGACATCGATCGCCGCGGTCAGGAAGGTCTCCAGATAGTCGAGTCCTTCGGTGGGCGCGCCTTGCGCCTGGGCGATGGCGGCATGGCGGGCCAGGTCGGCAACCCAGACCAAGAAGATCGGCGCCTGGGCGATGTGCTTCTGCCCGCCGCATAGCTGCGCAAGCTCAGCCTTGCGTTCGGGCAATTCGACGGCCACAACGCTCCAGGCCTGCATGTTGGAGGAACTGGGGGCGGACTGGGCTGCGGCGACCACGACTTGCAGAGCTCCGAGCGGGAGCGGACGCGACAAGAAGTTGCGCACCGAGCGGTGGTCCAGCAACGTGTCAAGCACAGGGTTCCAATGGGCCCCAGCCTGCCGGGCCGCCTGAACGCCCAGGCCCCCGAAGGCCTGGCCGTAGCGCGCTTCAAGACGACCGCCAGTCCCGTCGTCCAGGCTGTCCGGGATTTCGGCGGCAAGGGCTATATCGGGCATGATCTAGGTCCGCATGGCGAATTCGGCGTCACCCGTGGCGACGACCAGGGCGTCGTCGAAGGAGCCGTGGCTAGACGTGTAGAGGTGCGCGTACAGACCCTGGCGAGCCATCAATTGAGCGTGGTTCCCCTGCTCCTCGATCCGGCCTCGCTGCAGCACGATGATGCGGTCCGCCTCGCGGATCGTCGCCAGGCGGTGGGCTATGACGATGCAGGTGCGGCCCTGGAACAGAACCTTCAACGCCCTTTGGATGTCGCGCTCGGTGAAGGAGTCGATATTGGCGGTGGCTTCGTCGAGGATCAGTATCTGGGGATTGGCCGCCAGGGCGCGGGCAAAGGAGATCAACTGGCGCTGGCCGCCCGACAGATTGCGGCCCCTCTGCCCAAGAAAGGTGTCGTAGCCCTTGGGCAGACGCATGATGAAATCGTGCGCCGAAACCGCCTTGCCTGCGGCGATCACCTGTTCGCGTGATGCGGCGCTATTGTAGCGGATGTTGTCCTCAATGGATCCTGTGAACAGGAACGGGTCCTGCAGCACCATGCCAATCCGCTGCCCCAAGGACTCCTGAGTGACGTCGCGCACGTCATGCCCGCCCACCAGCACCTGACCCTGATCGACCTCATAGAAGCGATGCAACAGGGCGGTGATCGAGGTCTTGCCCGAACCGGTAGGTCCGACCAGCGCCACCACCTCGCACGGCGCGACCGTGAAGCTGATGTCATGCAGGACCGGCCGTCCGGGCGCGTAGCCAAATGTGACGCCGCGGAACTCCACTATTGGCTCGATGCGGCCCAGCACATGCGCGCCGGGCTTGTCGGTAATGGTCACCGGCGCATCCAGCACCTCGAAGATGCGGCGGGCCGCGGCCATGGCCTGCTGCAGGTTGGTGTACTGCACCGACAGGGTGCGCACAGGCTCGAAAAAACGCTGCACGTAGAAGATGAAGGCGATCATGACGCCCACATCAAGACGCCCGCCCAATACCACCTGACCGCCGAACACGATGACGATCGCCATGGCCACGCCAGTCAGGCCGTCCACCGTAGGCACCATAATCTGCGCCAAGCCCGAGGCTGCGATCTGAGCCTGCTCGTTGGCTCGCGCCTTCTGCTCGTAGATGCGGTAGTTCACCGACTCGCGACGACTCTCCTGCACAGTCCGGATACCGTTGATGTTCTCGGCGAGCTCGCTGTTGGCAATCGAAGAGGTTTCCCGCGCGTGGCGGAAAGCGCGCTTGGAGTAGGGCAGCCACACCGCACGCGCGCCCACCAACATGGGAATGACGATCAGGGTCAACAGCCCGAGCTTCCAGTCCAGCGACAGCAGCACGACGGTGATGCCGATCAGAACCGTCAGGTCGCCGAATGAGCTGATGGAGCTTTCCAGGAACTCCTGCAGCACATTCACGTCGCTCTGGATCCGGGACATGATGTGGCCGACATGGGTTTTGTCCATGAACGACAAAGACAGAGCCTGCAGATGCGAAAACATCTCGCGCCGAATGTCGAAGATCACCCTTTGGCCCAGGCGCGAAGTTGTTCGCTGCTCCATGAAGGCTGCAACGATGCTGGCCGCTATTAGGATGAGGAAGGCGATCAGCACCCTGTTCAACAATTGGGGATCATGCGCCTTGACCGCCGCGTTCACGGCCCGCCGCATCATGTCGGGAATCTCAACGGCGCAACTGGCCGAGGCCAGCACCGAGATGATGGCTGTGAGGAACAGCGCGCGATAGGGCCTGATATACTTGAAGATGCGTGATAGCCGGCGACTGTCGAAGGTGACGAAAACGTCGTCTCCTCCGACGCTTGGGCCGTCGGAAGAATGGCGCGAGCCTCCGGCTCGGCTGACGGTGTAAAGACTCATGCCCGCGCCAAGGCGCTGGAAGTTACCGCTGTAGAGCGAGACTGCAACGCATAGAGCTCGCTGTAGACGCCGCCGAGCTTCACGAGCGACGCGTGGGTTCCTCGCTCGGCGATACGCCCTTCGCTCAGCACGAGTATTTCATCGGCATGCATCAGGGCGCTCAGCCGGTGCGAGATGATGACGACCGTGCGGGTCGCGCCGACGGCGGCGATGGCTTCGCGGACCTTGCGTTCCGTGACCCCATCCACCGCGGCGGTGGAATCGTCGAACACCAGCACGCCGGGTCGGGGCGTCAGCCCGCGGGCTATGGACATCCTCTGGCGCTGTCCGCCGGACAGGGCCACCCCCCGTTCACCCACCCGACTGCCGTACCCCAGCGGCAGATCCTCAATGTAGTCATGTATCTGCGCAGCCCGGGCAGACTCATGAACCCGTTCGTCTTCGGCCACAGGATCGGCATAGGCGACATTGCTGCGCACCGTCTCATCGAACAGGAAGGCGTCTTGCTGCACCAAGCCGACATGGGTGCGCAGCGAGGCCAGAGTCACCGAGCGCACATCCTGATCGTTGATCGTAATGCGCCCGCTCGTCACGTCATAGAAGCGCGGGATCAGGTTGGCGATCGTCGACTTGCCACTGCCTGGCGGCCCCACGATTCCCAGAGTCTGCCCAGGTCCCACCTGGAAGCTGATACCCCTCAGAACGGGCTTGCCAGGCTCATAGGCGAAATCGACGTCTTCGAAGCGCACCCCCCCGGGTTTGGACACTAACGGCTTGGCGGCCGGCGGGTCGAAGATTATGGGCTGAAGGTCGAGAATCTCGAATAGCCGGCCGCCCGAGGACGTGGTGCGCGACGCCGCCGAAACGATCAATGTGATCTGACGGATCGGCGCCTGCAGCATGGTCATGTAGGTGAGAAATTCGGTCAGCCGCCCTACTGTGATCCGGTGGGCGATTACCTGATGGCCACCGTACCACAGCAACAGGGCCATGGAGCCGTAGAAGCTGAGGTTCATCGTCGCTGAGGCACGCAAACGCAATTTGATCCGTTTGAACGACTCCAGCAGCGTCTCGTCTGCGGCCTTGTCGAACTTCGCCATCTCGAAGGCCTTGCCAGCGAAGGCGCGCACCACGCGCACACCCTGCAGGTTCTCCTCAATGGTCAAAGTCAATGCCGACATGGTCTGCTGCACCTTCAACCAGGCGAGGCGTAGCAGCATGCCCATGCGCGTCAATGCAAAGCCGGCAATCGGCACGAACGCCAGAGCCAGCGCCGCCATGCGAGCGTCAGTGGCGACCATCAAAGTCGCCGACGAGACGATGAGCAGCAGCAATGTAAGGCTCTGCATCATGCCGCCCTGGATGAAGCCGCGCGTGGCCTCCAGATCCAGCATGCCTCGCGTGATCAACTCACCCGAATGCATTCGATCGTGGAACGAGAACGATAAACGCTGCAGTTGGCGAAAGAACTGCAGGCGCAGTTCGTAAGCGACTTTTTGGCTGCAAGCCTCCGCAAGAAAGCCGCTCAATCCGGTCAGCACCCCGCGCGTCGCTGCCGTCACCGCCACGAGCACGGCCGAGGTCACCAACGCTTGGCGCGCCGCCTCGCCGCCCAGGGCGCCGTGAACGATCAGATGCTGAGCCTGATCCACCGCGTGGCCATAGAGCTTGGGCAGGGTCAGACCGGCAATAGCGGCCAGCAGCGAGGATCCGATGGCCCCCGCCACCAACAGCCGGTGGCGCAGCGCCAGGCCGACGATCCGACGAAGGACCTTCGGCATGGCGTCAACATCGAAAACTGTGGCTAGCTCCGCCTTCACGCCTGCAGTTGCGCTGGCCGGCCCAGCCCCGCCCCTCGCCAGCTTCACCAGGTTAGGCCCACCCGTGCATAGTAGAAGATGCCGCCGATGCCGTAGGGCGTGGCCACTGGCGCCGGATAGACGAAACCGGAGGTGTTCGACGACAAGGTCGGCGGCGGAATATTGGGCGCGCGACGGTCCGTGATGTTATTGGCGCCGAGCGAAACGGTCACATGCTTGGTGACGTCGTAGGACGCCGCCAAATCAGCGATAAAGGCCGGCGGCGAGACACTGTTATAAGCGGAGTTGTAGATATAGGCGTTATTGCTGATCGTTGATACAGAGTAGGTCTGTGAGTAATAGGTTTCGACCAGATTCAACCTGAATTTGTTATAGGACCACTCCGCTGTTCCCTTAAGTATGTGCGCGGGCGTGCCGTGTTCCAGGATGACGCGGGCGGAATATTGCAACAGAGAGCCGCCGCCCAAAGAGGCCGGGGCGTTCCTTGCGCTGGTGACCACCTGACGGTTCAGCACATAGGACAGGCCCCAGTCAACCGAACCCCAATTCCCGAAATCGGTGGCATAGCTAGCCTTGGCTTGCAGCCCGTAGGTCCGCGTATTGCCGATATTAGTGAAGTATTCGAGCGTGTTGGTGGACGCATACCCTGCTTTGGCGAGTGCTGCCGCCACGGCGGGGCTGGCCAGACCGCTGAAGCTTCCGGTCAGTCCGATACGGTTGGTGATGTCAATATCGAAGGCGTCGGCCGATAGCTCCAACTTGTCGATGGGCCGCGCAACGAAGCCGACGCTATAGTTGACCGACGTTTCAGGTTTGAGCGGGGTGGCGCCAAGGGCGATGGCCGCCGGGTTGCTTACGGCGATCGAGTTATAGGCGTTGACCTGGGAGATCACGCCGTTGATCGACTGCGGGCCCTGATTGGCCACGGTGGTGTATTGCTCGGCCAGGGACGGCGCACGGAAGCCGTTGCTGACAGTGCCCCGTACGGCGAAGGCCCGGTTGAAGGCATAGCGCGCGGAGATTTTGCCCGAAAGAGCGTCGCCGGAGTCGGAGTAGTGCTCGTATCGACCAGCCAGATCGACCTTAAAAGCATCGGTGACCGCCTGGGCCAGATCGATGTAGATGGCCTGGTTGTTGCGACTCCAATTGCCCGATTCCGCCGGGGTAAAGCCGGTCATGAAGGGCGAGCCTATGCCCGCGCCGGTGCCGCGCAGATAGGCTGACGGGTAGTTCGCCGGGTAAACAAACCCGCCGTTCTCATAGGACAAGGGTTCGCCAGCGCCTTCACCGAAGGCATTGTAGCGATACTCGACGCCCGCAGCGACATTAAGGGGCGTGGCGAACCAGGACGTCTGGAACGAACGCGTCAGGTCGAGATCCGCCAGGATCTCACCCGCCGACAACGTGCCAATGAAGAAGTTGTGGTACGGGGATGCGCCGCCGAAGGACGCATTGATCCCGTTCACATACATCTTGGCCTGATTGTAGCCACCCGAAACGCTGGCGTCCCACTTCCATCCGAGTAGGTTGTCGCCCCGCGCGCCAAATGCGCCCTGATAGTCGTTCTGTTGGGTCCTGAGGAACGGCACATAGCCGCCAGCCGGCGATGTGTAGGGCCCAAGGTTGCTGGACGAGGCGACGATCGTGGCGGGGTTGTTTTCGTCGCGATACGTGCCAGCGGAACTTAAGGAGTTCCAACCGATATGGCCATTCGAATAGAGTGTGGCCGCATCCCCCAGAGGATATTCCGCGTTGAAGGATCCGGTCACCGCCTGTCCCCACGGCGCCACTTCATTGAGGGCCCGATAACGGCTAGCTGTGGACTCCAACGGGTTGGTGGATTTCCCCTTCACCGAGGTGGCGAAAATGGTTTGCGACGCAACTGTAGGCGCGCCTTCGGCGCCGTCGACATTTGAGCTCAGCACGTCACGGTATTCAGCGCTGATGTTGAGGAAGCCCCCGTTTGCACCCAGGTTGAAGCCCTGGTCGCCAGACACCACGGTGGTGAGGCCGTTGTGACCCTGGCCGCCGACGTCAGAGGCTGAACCGTATTGACCGGTTTGAACCGACAAGCCTCCCCCGGAACTGTTCTTCTTCAGGATGACATTGATGACCCCCGCGATAGCGTCCGAGCCGTATTGGGCCGAGGCCCCATCGGTCAGCACTTCCACATGTCCGATCGAGGCCGTGGGAATGAATGACAGATCGACCGGAGCGCCCGCTGTGCTGCCGCCGGTGTTGTTGAGCAAGGACGTATTGTGCTGGCGGTGACCATTCACGAGCACCAGCACCTCGTCGCCACCCAGGCCGAATAGGGTCGCCGTGCGCACCGGCTTGGATGAGCTGGAGCCATTGCTGGTCTGACTGGCCAGGTAGGCGGGGACAACGTCGCCGAGTTGGGTGCGAAGGTCCGGATAGCCGGTCTTGGCCAGCACCGCGCCGCCCACCACCTGCACCGGCGCCGGGCTGGTGTACTCGGACGTCGAATAGCGTGATCCGGTTACAACAATCGATTCGATGGCGCCCGCTGCGCTGTCGGCCGCTGCGGCCGTCGCCGTAGAATCGGCCGCCCAGGCGCCCTGTGCCGCCAGGACGCCGGCCAGGGCCGAGCTCAACATCAGCGCGCGGTGGGCCGGACCAATCGACCGGCGAGCGGTGGCCAATCCATTAAGTTCAGATCCGTTGTTCTTGGTCATCACTATCCGCCTCTTGAGTTTTAAGAAGGTCTATTAGCCCTCCTATTTTATCTATTGCGCGATCGTATTTTCGATCATTTGCGATTTCAACTTCCGTTGAGTTCGACGAAAGTCGACATCGCGCTTTGATGACTGCATTCTAGAAAGCCTGACAAGGAATTGAACGATTTATTTCTCATTTGCATTGCAGCTTTTCGCATAAGCGAAATCGCCGCGCCTCTCAGCTTGAACGCTAAGGGGTTGGCAGGCCGACAAATTCCCGCGGCGGTTCGCGATGTGGCGCGACGGCCTGGAAAGCAGCGGCGATGCGCAGGAGCAGGTGCTCGTCGAACGGTCTGGCGGCGAAGTCCACCCCGATCGGTAGGTGCGCTGGCACTGGGCCGACCAAGCGCGTGCCATCCGGCGAAGATGCATCAGGGACGCGGTCATAGACCTCGCGGGTGAAGCCAGCCGGCACGGTTATGGCCGGAAACCCCTCCTGGCCAAAGATCACCCAGTGCGCCTGATTGCGGCCATTCACGGCCGGCTCTTCGGGCGCTTGGATCTTCACAGGCGGGATATTCATGGTTGGATAGACCAGGGCGTCCAATTTCTGGTCGGCCATGCAAGACAGCACAACCTGCTGGAAAGCAAACCGCTGCAGCATGTGGTCGGCCAGCTTGAGCTCGCGCGGATTGGCGTAGGGCGTCGGTCCCTTGACTGAACCGTAGGGAGTGCTCGCGGTGATGTTGCCGCTGGACGCCCAGAACTGGGGGTCTCTGATCGGGTTCGATTTGGCGTCCAGGTCCTGCGCCGTCTTGATGGCTGCATCGCCCCGATCGTGAAGGTATTTCTCCTTCCAGTAGGCGCTGTCGCCCACGGCGGGCGCCGAACCAGCGTCGCGCACCGAAAGCCCTTCCGGGACAAGGTCGGGGTTCTCCGCGAACCGCAACAGGGTGGCGATGTGGTCGCCCACGGGCCGGCCCTGGGCGTCCACCGGGAACAGGTCCGGATGGGCCCGGGTGAACAGTTCACCGAAAGCCAGCGGGCCGTACTGCTTGAAACAGCGGTCGAACAAGGCGCCGCCCTGCCCCGGATCAACAATCGTCGCGCCGGTCTTGCGCAGATCAGCGACGGCGCGGTCGACCACGTCGATGGCAGCTTCATCGCGCTTGGTGAACAGGCGCTTGTCCATATATTCGCGCACCACGCCGATGCGCAGGCCCTTCAGGCTGCCGGGTCGGGCGTAGTCAGCGTAGGGCTTGAGCGGCAGCCGGCCTATGCTGAAGGCGGTCAGCGGATCCTTGGCGTCATAGCCGACCACCGCCTGGAGCAGGCGCGCGGCGTCTGCTGCGGTTCGGCAGATTGGGCCTTCGCGCACGGATATGCCCGGACCGTTCATGCCGGTGCGGCTGATCAGTTCCTGGGTGGGCGACAGACCCACGACATTGCTGGCGCTGGACGGCCCGCGAATGGAGGTGCCCGTCTCCTCGCCGATGGCGCAGGTGACCAGGTTGGCCGCAACGCCCACGGCCGACCCGGCGCTCGATCCCCTCGGAGTCCGTTCGGTGTCGTAGGCGTTGCAAACCGTTCCGCCGAAAGGCGTGCGACCCTGATAGTTTCCGCGGTTCGCCTTGGCCAGGATGATTGCTCCGGCCTGGCGCAGGCGCCCCACCGGGGTGGCGTCACGCGGCGGTCGGTCGTTAGCAAAAGCGGCGTCCGCGCCATTGGTGGTGCGCATATCGACCGTGTCGTACTGGTCCTTCACCGCCATCACGACGCCCTGCAATGGGCCGACCAGCTTGCCCGTACGCGCGAACTGGCGGTCCTGCGCCGCCGCGACCTGAAGGGCGTCGGGCAGGGCCGGATCATCGTCCCGCAAGTCCGTCAGGCTGCGGGCGTGATGGTCGTCGAAGCCCAAGCGGCGCCGGGTCGCCGGGCGCAGATTGAGCGTGCTAAAGGCGTTAAGCTGGCCTGCATGCGCCTTGGGCGTGATCGGTCCAAGCAGCCCGTCAGGCTGGTCCACGCAGGATCCGTTGTAGGCCTTTATCCGCTGCAGATAGAGCTCGACGATGTCCACTGTCGTCAGCCGATGGGCCAGTATGGCGCGTTGCAGATCGGTGATGCTGGCCTCTTCGATGCGGAACGCAGGCTTGGCTTGCACGGGCCCACAAAGGCTGAACCCCAGGGCCAGGGAGACTAGGAACGCGGCCATGCTGTGGAGAAGACGGGACGACATTGCTTTCATGCCACTAGGCTTGCATCCGCCAGGTTATCGACCCGGCTCGAGAAAGGATGGTTCAGGCGCCGACTGCCGAAGGCCAGCTCGTCGGGGAACAGGATGGGAATCAGCGGCAGGTCCTGCTGCACCAGGCGCTGAATCTCGAAATAGAGTTCGCGTCGGCGGGCTGGATCCAACTCGACCTGCGCGGCCTCCAGCAACCGGTCGGCCTGTGGCGATGCGTAATGGGTGGGATTGGTGTAGGGCACGCCAATCTGGATGGATTTGGACCAGTAGAAACGCTGGATGCCAAGCGCAGGATCGAAATCCGCCGCCGTGCCGTAGGTTTCCACGTCGAAATCCCGTGTCGTGAAAACGCGGCGCAGGTAGGTTCCCAACTCTTCCCGACGCAGCTCCAACCGAACCCCGACCTTGGCCAGGCTCGAACGAATGAACTCGGCCGCCAAGGCATTGAGTTGCGACGGCGGCATGATGTCGTTGTGCAGAGTCAGACGCACGCCGTCCGCCTTGCGCGGGAAGCCGGCCGCATCGAGCAGAGCCTCCGACCGCTTCAAGTCGAGCGGGTACTGCGGCAACCCCGCAGCGTGAAAAGGGGAACCCGGCGATATAGGGGAATCGGCCAGCGCCCCGTGGCCAAGCCAGACATTCTTCAAGAGAAAGGCCTTGTCGATGGCGTGGGCGAAGGCCTGGCGCACGCGCACATCGCGCAACACTGGCCTTTCGACGTTGAAGGCAAGGCCGGCGAAGCTCGCCAGGAACGAAGGACTGCGATTGTAGACCCAGAGGTTCTTGTTGGCGCGAATGCGCTCCACCTCGCTGAGGGGGACGCCCTGCTGTCCAACATACTGCACCTCGCCTGTCTCCAACGCGGCCACCGTCGGGGCGCCGGCGGAAATCAGACGGAAGATCACCTTGTCCAGATAGGGCCTGGGCGCGTCCCAGTAGTTGGGATTTCGCCTCAGGACGATATGGCCGCCCCGCTCCCAGCTCTCGAAGATGAAGGGACCGCTGCCGATCGGCGCCCGATTATTGGGATTGGAGAGCACATCCTTGCCGCCGTAGATGTGGCGGGGGACGACCTGGGCGCCGCCGTCTGCCAGGGCGCTGAAGATGTAGGGCGCGGGCCGGCTGAAGCGGATCAGCGCCACCAAGGGCGCGGGCGTATCCACGCCCGCCAGATTGGCGAAGGCCAATTGGAGACGGGCGTTCAAGCGCGTCCACACCTCGGCGATGGAATAGGCCACGTCGGCGGAGGTCAGCGGCTGGCCGTCATGCCACTTAACCCCGGGGCGCAGATTGATCCTGACGCCTAGCCCGTCGTGACTGACCTGGGCTGACAGCGCCAGCTGGGGCACGGGCCGGCCGTCCAGGTCCTGATTGAACAGCCGGTCGAACAGCTTGGGCGAGATCTGTGATGCGCCGGCGTCGATCGAGCCGGCGCTGGCCAGGGCCAAGGGCTCGGGGTCGAGGCCGACCACCAGCACGCCTCCGCGGCGGGCCTGGGCGAACGCGGTCGGCGCCATGCCCGACGCCGCCGCGGCGGCGGCCCCGGCCAGGGCCGTCCGGCGCGAAAATTCGACCGGGTTCATGGCTTGCTTTCGGGATATTTGGCCAGGCGGAAGGACTGCCGGAACATATCCACATCCTGCGCCTGGGCTTGCCGGTCCGCCTCGGAACCGGTCGCTTCAACGATGAAGAGCTTGTGTTGCGAGGTCGGAAAATAGACCCCCACCGAGGCATAGTCGCCGGCGGGTTTGGCCAAGGACAGATCGCGCCCGCACTGTCCGAACGGAATCGATACAGCGCGATCAGACCGAATTTCGCCATACCGGCGAAGGACGTCCACCGCCTGGTCGATAGCGCCATTCCTGTCGGCAGGCGTGCGCCACAGGTCGGCCACCGTCACCCGATACAGGCTTCGCCCGCTGCGTACCGTATAGCGCAAGGCGGGAACCGATAGTCCGTCGTCGGTCCAATAGCGGCCGGATTCGATGCTGGGCGCGGCGGGAAATTTCACGCCGAAGCCCACATCGTCGTAATCATATTGCGTCCACGCCCGGGCGTCGGCGGGGGTCGGCGCGGATCGCGGCTTTTCGATACTGGTCAGATTGGCCGATTGCTGGAAGCGCAAGGCGTTGGGCCCATCGCTCGCCACATCCCCCGGCTGCACCTCGGCCTTCAGGACAAACAGGCGACCGGCGTCGCTCGACATCAGGATCGCCAAGAAGACCTGGCTGTGGTCGGGGCCGACAATGCCCAGATAGCGCCCGCACTGGCCGCCGCTGATGCTGACGGGCTCATCCAGCTGAACTTCGCCTTCCGTGCGCAGGGCCATGGCCACGGATTGCATTAGGCGGGGCCCATCCACGCCCGCTTTGGAAACATCGGCGACCAGCGCCGTGTAGAGACTGCCGCCCTGCCGGATGGAATATGTCGTCGATGGCGCGCTGACGGTCTGGTCGACACTGACCGGCGTTGGATAGGCGCCGTTTGTCTTGTGCGGCTCGCCCGGAAAATCGACGGTGATGCCGGCATCGCCCAGGGCGTAGGACCGCCAGTCCTGCGCATCGGCGGCGCGCCAGCACAGCGCGAACAGGACCAGGGCGCCAAAAACTGAACGCAGCATCATGCGATCAACGGCTCGTCGGAAAGCCGCGATCGCCCTCCGCCAATCCCTTCAGCACCTTGCCGCCCGCCAGGGTGACCGAAATGAACTCCCCGCCGTTGGAGCCAAATCGCAGCGGATAGTAGCTCACCACCACCTTGTCGCCAGGCTTGATGGCGTCGTTGGACCAGCCATAGGCCTTGAGCTGGGCCACGCTCGCCATCTCGAACGACCAGAGCCCGCCCTGCCCCTCCTGAGCATAGACCCTGATCCAGCCATGCGGGTTGGAGAGATCGAACTCCTTCACCGTGCCGGACAGGCTCAATTCCTTGCCCGGCCCACGATCGAACATGGCGAACGAGTGATGCGCTGAAGCAGGGCCGGCGATCAGGACGATGATCGCAGCGCCCACGGCGACGCTCCGGAAAAAAGCAACGCTCATGGCGGCGCGCCTATTCCGCCGCAGCCCGGGAAATGGACCCGAGCCTTGAGCGTTCGCCGTTCACGCCGACGCGCGCCTCGCCGCGGACGCTGACGCTATGAACGATGCGCAGGCCTTGGCCGTAGTCGTCCACGGCGTAATGCAGGGCGCTGCGGTTGTCCCACAGGGCGATCGCGCCCGGCGTCCAACGGAAGCGCACTTGATGCTCCGGCTGGATGATGTGGTCGAAGAACACCTTGAGCACAGCGACGCTCTCATGCGGCCGAAGACCCACCAGTTCCGGCGTGTAACGCGGGCTGACGAACAGGGACTTGCGGCCGGTTTCCGGGTGCACGGCGACAACCGGATGTTCCGACCAAATGAAATCGCCGCCGAAACTGCGCGCACTTCCCCATTCGGTGGTTCGCAGCGGCGTCGTGGCGTGGATCGCCGTCAGGGCTTCCGCCAGACGCTTCAGGGGCTCTGACAGGCGATCATAGGCCGCCTCCGTGGACGCCCATATGGTGTCGCCGCCGATCTCCGGGGTAACAATGGCCTGCAGGCTCTTGATGGTGGACGGTTCTTCGGCGTGGGTGCCGTCGGCGTGCCAGCGCGATACGCGGCCATAGAGTTCATCGCGGCTGTCGAACACGCCCACGCCCGGCGCGGGAGAGCCCGGCCTGCGAGCGCCGGACGTGTTCACGAAGCCGAACTGGGCGGTGAAGGCCACTTGCTGCTCGGGACTGAGGTGCTGGTCGTCAAAGAACAGAACCCCGCGCTTCAGCAGCAGCGCGCGGACAGCGGCGATGGTCGCCTCTCCCAGCGGCTTCTTGAGATCCAGGCCAACAACTTCGCTGCCGATGAAAGGCGACAAGGCGCGCGACTGAAGTTGAATTTCGGACGCGGCCTGGACGGCCTCTGTCCTGATGCTGCCACTCATCGGCGCAAACCTTCATTTTCGAAAGACGGCCGGAGCGGCGCCTGCCGCCCCGGCCGAGGGGAGGAAACCGTCTATTCGGCAGCGACCGCGCTGACGCTGGCGCTGGCGTCCACCGTGGCGAGCGCCTCATCGAGGAAGCGGCGATCGACCCAGGACCCGATGTCGAAGTCGTTCTTGATGTAGCCATATTTCAGCAGGAACGCCTTCTGCACGCCCAGGCCGGCCAGGGCCAAGGGATCGAGCTTGGGAACGAAGTCTTGCTCAGCCAGGGACTTGGCCAGGCGATCCACGTCGCCGCCCGACTTGCCGGAGAACAGGTCCGCCGCCGCGCGCGGGTTCGCATTGACCCAACGGCCGCCGCGGATGGCCGCACGCAGATAGGCGACAATCCAGTCCGGATGTTTCTCAGCCAACTTGGCGCTGACGGTGATCACCGGCGTGCTCGCGCCGGTGAGCGTCCAGTCAGGGTGGCGGCCGAGGTCCTCGATGACCTTGTATTTGCCGGTCTGCTCCAACACGCGCGTCTTTTCACGGGTGGTGAAGATGGCGTCCACGCGGCCTTCGGCCAGAGCGACGACGTCGGCCGCTCCTTCGGCCTTCTGAGACGTGAAGCGGCCGGCGCGCTCGGCGGGCGTGCTGGAGGGCTTCTCGACGGCGAAGTCGTCATGTTCGATGTCGACGATCTGGACATCCTTGTCGGACAGGCCGTTCAAGGCCAGGGCGTTGATCACGCCGCGATGCAGGGGTACGCGGCCAAAATCGAGCTTGCGCGTATTACGGCCTTTGGGGATGCCGATCTTCTTGCCGGCCAGATCGGCAACCCGGTAGAAGCCGGAATCGACCCGCACCAGCACCTGACCGCCCGCCGAAGCAGGCGCCAGCGTGGCGACCAGTCGCGTATCCGTCACGTCGGCGCGAGCCCAGATGGGCGGATGGTTGCCGCCTTCGCGGATCAGGCTTTCCGAACGGTGGCCAACGTGCGGCCACAGTTCCTTGTCGTCGGGGATCGATCGCAGATAGGTCAGCCGGGCGCCGACCTTGGCCAGCTCGTCCTGAGTCCAGCCATGCGCCACAGAGAAGTAGGAGGCCTGGGGCCCGGGGCACAGGGTGTGAAACACTTCGTCATCGGCGGCGACGACCTGTTCGGAATAATCGGGCGCGGATTGCTTAGTCGACATGGAGTTCTCCTGAAATCTTGACGAGAGGTCCGCTCGCCAGGAGCCGACAACGACACGTCGCAGCCCTTCGGGGCGCGAACGGATTTCAGGCTAGCCAGCGCTTATCCAAGCGAGAACGAATAAATTGACCTAAGCATCGCTCGATCGATCATAAGCCTGCACGCAACTGGCGGTGCGGATTCCGTCCCGCGACGCTAATTCCAATACCTTCGAAGCACAGAACAATTTCTTGGTTCCGTTGCGGCGCGATCCGCCGATGCTGCCGGCCCTCGACCCGCCGGAGCCCTTTGCACATGTCCGACCTTTCGACCTTGGAGCCGCCCAAGCAGGGCGCGTCGATCGCGTCCACGGTCAAGCATGCGTCTCCCTTCATCGGGTCGGAAGTCAGCGGCATCGACCTGAAGAAGCCGCAGAGCGAGGCGACCATCGCCGCCCTGCGCAAGCTCTTGTTCGAACGCGCCGTGCTCTTCTTCCGTGACCAGCATCTGAGCCCTGAGCAGCAGCTCAAGGTCACCGAATATTTCGGGAGGCCCAAGGTCTATGGCGAAGCGCGGATGGGGTCGCCTTACCCCGGCGTCGGCCTCATCGACAGCATTCACGAGATATCCGGCCGGGTGGACCGCTGGCACGCCGACCTGACCTCCGCCGACGAGCCGATCACGGTGCGCCTGTTGCAGGCGGTGACCCTCCCGGACCTCGGCGGCGACACCATCTGGGCCTCGACCGAGGCCGCCTATGACCGACTGGCGGAGCCGCTCAAGCGCCTGGCTGAAGAGCTCAAGGCCATCCACGCGGTGACGCCGATTTCCATTTCGGAGTGGGACGCGCGCCGCTCCAACTTCCATTGGACCGAGCACCCGGTGGTGCGTGTGCATCCTGAGACCGGCCGCCGCTCACTCTATGTCAGCCCCCGCTTCACGCCCGAGATCGTCGGTCTGCGACCGCATGAAAGCGCCGCCGTCCTCAAGGTGTTCTTCGAGCACATTATTCAGCCCGAGCATCAGGTTCGTTTCCAATGGGAGCCGGGCTCGCTGGCGATTTGGGACAATCGCAGCTGCCTTCATTACGCGGTCAACGACTACGGCGAGGGCCGGCGCGTCATGCACGGAACGAGCGTCGAGGGCGAACGCCCCGTCGGTGTGAAAAGCTGAGAGAAGACCATGGCCACCCCCGTTTTTCACCGCGCCGGCCTGCCTGAAGTCAACGAGGAGCGCCAGTGGGGCTTCATCCGCTCGCCCAATGGCTCGGGCGGCCGCGAGCGCGTTGTCACTGAGGAGTACCGGGTCGAACTTGCCCGCGCCGCCGAGGCGAACGGCTATGACTCCATCCTGTCCATCACCACCCACCGCAACTACGATC
This sequence comes from Caulobacteraceae bacterium, assembly GCA_003165275.1. Classification (GTDB taxonomy): domain Bacteria; phylum Pseudomonadota; class Alphaproteobacteria; order Caulobacterales; family Caulobacteraceae; genus Poindextera. Next base: position 37,229 of record PLSW01000378.1, on the reverse strand, counting down.
CGTGGATAGCGACCTCGTTCTTGGCGGCGCACACCTCCAAGATCAAGTTCATCGTGGCCCTGCGCCCCGGCTTCGCTGCGCCCATGCTGGTGGCTCAGCAGGCGGCGACCTTCCAACAGCTATCAGGCGACCGCCTTTATCTGAACATCGTCACCGGCAGCCAGGAAGCCGAGCTGCGCAGCCTGGGCGAGACGCTCGACAAGGAGCGCCGCTATGCCCGCACCGCCGAATTCTTCGAGGTGTTGAAGAAGGCCTGGGCCGGCGGGCCGTTCGACCATAAGGGCGAGTTCTACGACATCGAGAAAGGCGGCCAGGGCCGTCCGCTCAAGACCTTGCCCAAATTGTTCATCGGCGGCTCGTCGGAGACTGGCCGGGCGGTCGGGGCCAAGCACGCTGACGTGCACCTGTCCTACAGCGAAACCCCGCCGCTGATCAAAGAGACCATCGACAGGGTAAAGGAGCTCGCAGACAAGGAAGGCCGGACGGTCAAGTTCGGCATGCTGATCTCGGCCATCGCGCGCGAGACCTCGGCGGCGGCCTGGCGTGAAACCGATCGCTTCCTGGACAGCCTGGACATCGAAAAGGCCGAGGCCCACCGCAAGTTCATCAAGACCCGCAATTCGGTGGGCGAGGCGCGGGTGCAATCCCTGGCCGCCGGAACGGACCTTCGCGACCGCGAGTCCCTGAAGATCTATCCGAACATCTGGGTGGGCGCGAACCGGACCACGCTGGTCGGCAGCTATGCGGAGGTCGCTGAACGCATCGAGGAATATGTCTCGGTCGGCGTGGAGCACTTCATCATCGGCGGGCGACCGGCGCTGGAGTCCATCTATGAGTTCGGCGAAGGCGTGATGCCCTATTTCCGCAAGGCTTCGAACGCCAGCGCCGCAGCCTAGCTGCCCTTCATTCCGAAAAACGAACCCCGTGCAGTCCTCGCGCCGCCGTTTCAACCAGATGCTGCTCGCCCTCGGCGGCGCGTCCGCGGCGTCTGCCTGCAGCCCGCGCGGCGGCGGCCAAAGCCATGGCCGTCTGTTGATATTCGGTCAGTCCATGGAGCCGACGCAACTCAACACGGCCCTCTCAACGGCCTCCCCGGCGAGCTTCGTTGCGAGCAAGATTTTCGACGGTCTTCTGGCCTTCGATCTGCAGGGAAGGCCTAAACCGCAACTCGCGCAAAGCTGGGATATCAGCCCTGATGGCTTGACCTACAGGTTCCAGCTTCAACCTGGCGTCACCTGGCATGATGGAACGCCCTTCACCTCAGACGACGTAGCCTACACCCTGACCCAGGTCTGGAAGGTGTTCCACAGTCGAGGCCGAACAACCTTCGCCAATGTGGTGGACGTTCAGACCCCCTCCCCGTCGACCGTCGTGTTGAAGCTATCCCAGCCGGCGCCCTACCTGCTGAGTTGCCTGTCAGCATCGGAATCTACCGTTCTGCCCAAGCATCTCTACGCCGGCACGGACATACTGACCAATCCGCACAATGTTTCGCCGGTTGGGTCAGGGCCCTTCCGCTTCGTGCGCTGGCAACGCGGCGCAGAAATCGTGCTGGAACGCAACCGGAGCTACTGGGCGGCGGGAACGCCGAAACTGGATGGGATCGTCGTGCGATTCATGCCCGATTCCACAGCCGCCGCCGTCGCCCTGGAGTCCGGCACGGTCGATCTGATCGGTCAGATATCCCGCAGCGAAGCGGCCCGGCTGCAGGCCAACCCATCGCTGGTGGTGCAATCCGAAACGCCCAGCCTGTCGCCCCTTTCGACTCAATTCGAATTCAATCTCGACCGTCCTTTCCTCAAGGATGTCCGCGTTCGCCAAGCCTTTGCGCACGCCATTGACCGCGATTTCATCGCCCAATCGATCATTGGTTCGGCCGAGGCAGCGGACTCGCCGGTGCCGTTGGAGCTGACCCAATTCCACGCCCCCGACCTGCCCCGCTATGCCTTCGATCTGGACAAGGCCAACGCCCTACTAGACCAGTCCGGTCTGGTCCGCGCCAAGGATGGGGTGCGCCTCAGGCTGCACCTCGATTACGCCGACTCGGTCCAGAATACGCGCATCGCGGCCTATATCCGCTCGACTCTCGCCAGGGCGGGCATCGATCTCAGTCCGCGACCACAGGACCAGGGCGAATACATCAACCGCGTCTACAGCCGCCGCGATTTCGACACCTGCATGACGGGCAGCGGCGCCGGCCGCGATCCCGCCGTGGGCGTGCAGCGCTACTATTGGTCGAAGAACTTCAAGCGCGGCGTAGCCTTCTCCAACGGCGCCCACTACGCCAACCCGGAAGTGGATCGACTGCTGGAAACCGCTCAGGTCGAATTGGACCCAGCCAAACGCCGTGATCTCTATTACCGGTTTCAGCGGATCGCCATGACCGACCTGCCCTATCTGCCGCTGGCCTGGACACACAACCGGGTCGCTTCAAACCGAAGGGTCAAGAACGTGTTGTCAGACCTCGCCGGGCTCAACGGCAATTTCGCCGGCGTCGATCTGGCCTGATAGGCTCGGCTGCGGACTTGATCGGCCCCATGGCGCAGCCCTCAGATCGCCGCCTCCGGCTGGACTTCGGTCGGGACCGCCGAGACCTGACCGCGCCGGACCCATTGCGCCACCGCGGCGAAACAGAGGATTACGGCGGCGCTCACCAGCAGGGTCCTGGATGCGCCAAACACACGGGCCAGATAGCCGGTCGCCAATGATCCGAGGGGCGACACGCCGAAGAACGCCATGGTGTAGATGGCCATGACCCGGCCGCGCACGCCATCATGCACCGTGTTTTGGATCACGGCGCTGCTGGCGGCGACGGCATTGATCGAAGCGAAGCCCATAACGGCCAGCGCGACCATCGACACCCAGAAGACATGGGACAGCGCGAAGGCCGCCAAGGCGAGGCTTACCAGCACCATGGCCTTGAGCACCGTTCGGCTGATGGCCTGGGCCGAACGGCGCGACGCCAGGAACACCGTGCCCAGGCAGGCGCCGACGCCGCCAGCGGTGGCCAGCAGACCATAGGACCTGGCGTCGCCGTGATAGATTTCCTTGGCGAAGTAAGGGAGCAAGGCGCCGTACGACGACCCGAAGAAACTGACCGTGGCGACTATGGCCAGCAAGAGCCGGATCTCTCGGTGGGTGATGACATATTGGAATCCTTCGCGCAGGGCGCCCGGTGTTCGCTTGCGCGCCGGCGCCGCATGCAGTCCGCTCATGGCCGCCAGGGCGAAGATCGCTCCCAGGAACGATAGGGCGTTCAGGGCGAAACAGGAGGCTTCGCCGACCCCCGCAATCAGGAATCCGCCGATCGACGGGCCGATGAACCGCGCCGCATGGATGGTGAAGGACGACAAGGCGACGGCGTTGGGTATATCCGCGCGGTCATCCACCAATTCGGCCACGAAGGACTGGCGCACAGGCTGATCGACGGAATTGATCAGGCCCAGGGCCAAGGCCATGGTCAAAAGGATCGGGGTGTTGATCTGGCCGGTAAAGGTCAATCCGGCCAGGATTGCAGCGTGCACAGTCGACAGCAACTGAGTCCATAGAAGCAGCGATCGCCGGGGAAATCGGTCGGACAGCACGCCGGCGAAGGGGGCCAGCACCAGAGAGGGAATTTGGCCGACGAAGGTGATCAGGCCCAGCATGGCGGTCGAGCCGGTCAGGCTAAAGACCAGCCAGCTCAGGGCGATCTGCTGCATGGCCGTGCCGGCCAGCGATAGCAGCTGCCCGCTGAAATAGAGCCGGTAGTTGCGATGCCCGAGCGCGCGGACAATATCGGCCACTGTCCCGTGCCCCTAGACGGCGCGAGCGTGCGCGGCGCCCGCGGAAGCCCGCGAGCCTGGCCGGCGCCGCGGCGGAGACGTAGCCGGAAGGTTGAATTCCGGCTTTGAGGCGTGGCCTTGCGTCAACAGGCCGAGTTCGCTGGGGATCGTGCCGCCACGGTCGAGCCTTCGGTCATGCATGGCGCCAGTCCCTGGACTACAGGACCGAAGCCGCGCTCGATTGGGCGAACGCCCAACCCGGCGCCGCGTCGATCAGGGACTGGGTATAGCTGTGGCGCGGACGCGACCAGATTTCCGCATGGCCACCCTCTTCGACGATCCGGCCCTTCTGCATGACCAGCACGCGATCAGCCATGTAGCGGACCACGGAAAGGTCATGGGAGATGAATAGGTAGGACAGGCCAAACTCCTGTTTGAGGTCGGCCAAGAGGTTCAGCACCTGGGCCCGCACCGGCAGGTCGAGGGACGAGGCCGGCTCATCGCAGATCAGAAGCGAGGGCCCGGGCAGCAGGGCCCGGGCGATGGCGATGCGCTGGCGCTGGCCGCCAGAGAACTCATGCGGATAGCTCTCGAGCGCCGCGGAAGGCAAGCGCACCCGGTCCAGCAGCTGCAGGATACGCCCCACCCGCTCCATTTCGCTCTCCACACCCTGCGCCTTCAACACGCTGTGCATGATCTGGCCGACGGTGCGCCGCGGATTGAGCGAACCGTTAGGGTCCTGGAACACCATCTGCATGTGCCGACGCAGCGGCTTAAGTCCTGCGCCGGTGACACGAGCGATGTCTGCGTCCTCAAAAATGATCTGTCCCGAAGCGACCGGCGCCAGCCGGAGGATCGCGCGCGACAGTGAGGACTTGCCGCAGCCGGACTCGCCGACCAGACCAACCGTCTCGCCCCGCGCGATGTTGAAACTGACGCCGTCGACCGCCTCGACCGACCCATGTTTGCCGGCGTAGCGAACATGCAGGTCCCTTACGGACAGAAGCTGACCTTCCCGCTTAGCCTGCGGCGCCGCTTCATGCCCGGACGACGGGCGCACGGGCAAAAGGACTCCGGGCGCGCCTGCTTCGGGAAGACGCCCTTGGCTGTAATGCCGACCTTCTTCCAGTCCCTGGACCGCCCCCAGAAGCAGGCGGGTATAGGGATGGCGGGGACGGGTCAGCACAGTCCGGGTCGGCCCATCCTCAACCTTCAGCCCACGAAGCATGACCACCGTGCGATCAGCCCATTGACCGACAAGACCGAGGTCGTGAGTGATCAAAAGCAGGCCCATGCCGAATTCGCGCTTGAGGCGATCCAGCAACTCCAGGATACGGGACTGCACGGCGGCATCGAGGGCCGTGGTCGGCTCGTCGGCGATCAACAGCTTGGGCCGGCTGGCTACCGCCATGGCGATGGCCACGCGCTGGCGCTGGCCGCCGGAGAACTGGTGAGGATACTCGTCAATCCGGCGCTCAGGATCTGGAATTTCAACCAGAGACAGCAACTCGATCGCTCGCCGCCGCGCCGCCGCGCCCCTCAAGCCATCGTGGATGCGCAAGGTCTCGCCGATCTGAGCTCCGATCGTCTGAACGGGGTTCAGGGCGGCTGCGGAGTCCTGGAACACCATTGAAATCGACCCGCCCCGCAGGCGTCGCAGAGCCTTTGGATCCAAGGCGAGAAGATCCTGGCCTTCGAACCGTGCTTCGCCGGAAATGTCGGCTTCGGCGGACAGCAGCCCCAAAACGGCCAGGGCTGAGGTGGACTTGCCGCAGCCGGACTCCCCGGCGAGGGCCACAGTCTCTCCGCGGGCCACCACGAGGTCAAGCTGGCGTACGGCTTCGATCTCGCCATACCGGACCTTCAGCCCCCTAATGTCCAACAGCGGGCTCATGACGCCCGCCTCAAACGGGGATTCAAGGCATCGTTGAGGGCGTCGCCGATCAAGTTGAGCGACAACACCGCCGCGAGGATCGCGACGCCCGGCACAAGCACCAGCCAACCGTCAGACCGAATGAAGTCGCGGCCTTCCTCGATCATGCCGCCCCAGCTGGCGCGGTTGGGATCGCCCAATCCCAGAAACGCCAGGCTAGACTCCAGAAATATGGCCGTGGCCACCTTGAACGAAGCCATCACCACGATCGTCGGCGTGACGTTGGGCAATATTTCCTCGACGATGATGCGGGCGTCGCTCAAACCTGTCGCCCGCGCCGCCAAGACGAAATCGCTGTGGAGCAATTGGCGGAACTCGGCCCGCACCATGCGCGCCAGCGGCTGCCAGCTTGTGAGGCCGATGGCGAGGGCCTCAATGCTTAGGCTTGGCTGAAGCATGGCCACCAGCACAACGATGAACAGGAAGGGCGGCGTGGTCTGGAAGAGCTCGGTTACACGCATCAGCACCGTATCGACCCAGCCGCCGAAGTAGCCGGCGAGGCTGCCGATCAGCACCCCGAGAGAGGTGCCGACGGCGGCGGCGGCGAATCCCACGCTGAGCGATGCGCCTGCGCCATGGAACAGGGCCGCCGCAACGTCCCGCCCCAAAGAATCCGTTCCCAGGAGATGCGCAAGGTCCTGCCCCGGGGTCAGAAGTGGCTGGGCGACGCTTCCCAGCGGATCGCCCGGAAAGAGCCAATGCGCCCCCAGGGCCATGGCGAGCACCGTCCCCAGCATTGCAAAACCAATCACGCCGCGCGGCTTTCCCAGGAAGGCCTTGATCGCGCCGTATCGTCCGCCGCGGCGCAGGGACTCCGGCGCCAGGGCCTGGCTCTGCCACTCCCGGATGCCAGGCCAATCGGCGCTATCGACCGTCGACGAAGGGGTCGAGGACTCGATGGTCTTTGGGAAGGACGCGAGGGTCATGAGACTTGAAACTGCCGGGGGTGCTCAGGCCGCAGTCTGGCGGCGACGGATGCGTGGATCGAGCAAGGCCTGCAGCGCATCGACCAGCAGGTTCGACAGAACCACCACGATCGATGAGATCAGCAGGATGCCGAGCAGGGTGGCGAAATCTCGCGACTGCACCGCATCCAAGGCCAGGCGGCCGATTCCCGGCCAGCTGAACACCATCTCGACGGTGGCCGCCCCGCCCAGCAGGGCGGCAAGTTGAGCGCCGGCCATGGTCGACAGGGGGATGAGCGCGTTACGCAGGACGTGTCGGACCGTGACGAAGAAGGGGTGCACCCCCTTGGCGCGGGCGGTGCGCACGAAATCCAGGCCTTCGATCTCGATCATCGCCGCCCGTGTCAGCCGAGCATAGACCGCGACGAAATGAGCCGACAGGGCAAGTGTTGGCAGGACCAAATGCGCGGCCTGATCAGCCAGGGCCTGGAAACCCGTCAGGGTGAGCCCGACAGACGACGTGCCGTCGCTCGGCAGCCAGCCGAGTTGCACCGAAAACAGGATGATCAGCAGAACGCCGACCAGAAAGGACGGCGTCGAATAGAGCACCACCACGAGGCCCGACAGTACGCGATCGGGCCAGCGGCCGCGCCAGGCCGCCATGACCGCGCCGACCACCGCGCCCAAGACGATGCCCAGGACATAGCTCGCCGTCGCCAGGACCAGGGTCGCCGGCAGCCGGCTCATGATCACGTCGAAGACGGGCGCATTGTAGCGCAGGGAAAAGCCGAGATTCAGGTGGACGAGATTGCCGATATAGACGGCCAGCTGCTGCAGCAGCGGGATATCGAGCCCCATGTGATGGCGCAGCAGAGCCATGGTCTCGCTTGTGCCTCCGCCGGATTCAGCGGCGAGCACGTCGGCCGCGTCGCCTGGAATCAGGTGCAGCAGGAAGAAATTGAGCAGCAGCACCCCAGCCATGGTGAGGACGATATTCCCCAGATGGCGCGCTCCGGACGCGAGCAAGGGCGCTAGACGCATCACGCGGCCTCCCCGCGCGAATCCTGCGCGACGTCGCGCTGGGCGAAATAGGGCATCACCCCTTCCGCGAAAGCATAGGCTGACTCCAGCAGCGGGTGGCCCGACACCAGGAAGTGCTTAACGCCGATCGAGCGATATTCCTCGATGCGTTCGGCCACTTCCGCGTAGCTGCCTACGAGCGAGGTCGAGCCGCCGCCCATGCCCACCAATCCGCCGCCGGACCAGATATTGGGATAGGGCTTCAGGGCCTCGGGATCGTCCTTGCGACCCGGGTTCAGAGCCTGCACCCGGGCCTGGCCGACCGAAGCGCGCGCCTGAATGATCTTCTGCTGGCGCTCGATGTGCGCCGGATCCAGGCCGGCGAGCAACCGATCGGTCTCAGCCCATGCTTCCTCAGCCGTCTCGCGCGCGATTACATCGATCTTGATGCCGAATTCGACATGGCGGCCCTGCTTGTCAGCCAGCTCACTGAGCGTCTGAACTCGCTCGCGAGCGAGCGGCGGGGTCTCGCCGTAGGAGAGGTGAATTTCAGCGTGTTTGGCCCCGATCTCCAGACCCAGCGGCGAGGAGCCCCCGGTGAAGATGGTCGGCTGCACCGCCAGCGGCTTGCCCAGGCCTGCCCCCTCGACCTTATAGAACTGCCCTTCGAAGTCGAATTTCTCACCGGCCAGGCTGCGCTTGAGCACCTGCATAAACTCGTCGGTGCGCTGATAGCGTTGGTCCTTATCCAGGAAATCGCCGTAGGCGCGCAGTTCCGATTCATGGCTCGCCGTGACGATGTTGAGCCAAAGCCGATTGTCCGAAAGGTCCTGGAAGCTCTGCACCTGATGGGCCACCACGGCCGGGTGGGTGTAGCCTGTGCGCACCGCGACAATGAACTTGATGCGACTGGTTTCCGGGATAAGGGCCGCCGCCGCCAGCCAGGGATCGTTACAATAGGCGCCGACCATGCAAAGCACCGACTCGAAACCCAAACGCTCAGCCGCGCGAACCACGTCGGCGCGGTAGCGGGGCGTGACCAGGCGCTCCTTGCCCTGCGGCGTGACCAAGTCTCGATTGTCCTGCTTCAGCGGCGTGAACCAGTGGAAATGAGGCTTGGTCATAACAATCGTTCCCGGCGAGCGAGGGCTTTCTAGCTTTCAGCTCGGCCCTTTCGCGCAAACTAACTAGCTGCCGGTCGTTCCAAGGAGGAACCAACCATTTCAGCTTTCCATTCCACTCGAAGTTCTAAAAAGACTGGGCCGCGGAACGCAGGGTCTCCTGCGCCGAAAAGGCCGGCAGGCCTTCCGCCAAAACGAGTCGGGCCGGTGTGGGACGGCCGCGTCGATCGAGCCCCTTGAGCTGCTGCTCGGTCAGGTGCGGGGCCAACATCTCCACAAAATGGTACGCATAGGTTCGCAGCAAGGCGCCCTTCAACAGGGCGACCTTGGTTACGCTGGGATCGAACAGCGACTCTGACCCTTCCAGCTTTTGGATCGGGCTGCAGGCGTTCGGCGCGTAGGCCATCTCCGAGATAATCCCCACGCCCAAGCCCAACTCGACATAGGTCTTGATCACGTCGGCATCCATGGCGGTAAGGCGGATGTCGGGTTTCAATCCCTCCCGCTCGAAGGCGGCGTCGATCTTGGAACGGCCTGAGAACTCCGAATTGTAGGTGATCACCGAGTACTGAGCGATATCCGCCAGTGTCGGACGGGCCAGCTTTGTCAGGGGATGACCGGTTCGAACGATCGCCACATGCACCCACGAAAAGCAGGGGAAGACGCTTAACTCCGGGTATTCGTCCAAGGCCTCCGTGGCGACGGCGATGTCCGCCACCCCGCGGATCACGGTGCCCGCGACATATTTCGGCGTGCCTTGCCGCAGCTCCAATTCCACGTCCGGGTAGCGTTCAGAAAACTTGCTCACCACCGCCGGCAGTGTGTAGCGCGCCTGGTTATGCGTGGTCGCAATGACCAGACGGCCTCGATCTTGCTTGGAGAACTGCGCCGCATAGCGTCGGAGGTTGTCCGTTTCGAGCAGCACGCGTTCGATCTGGGAGGCGACATCGCCGCCCGCGCGCGTGAGCCCGATCAGGCGCTTCCCCTTGCGCACGAAAATCTCGACGCCCAATTCGGCTTCCAGCTCCTTGATCTGCTTGCTGACTCCCGATTGGGAGGTCAGCAGCACGTTCGCGACCTCGGTCAGGTTGAAATCGTTGCGGACCGCCTCGCGCACGTACTTAAGCTGTTGAAAATTCATGGGGAATCGACTTCTCAAGCGCAGTTTGAATTCCCATTATATTGATAGGAAATAAATGCGCTTCAATGAAGATGTCCTATCGACGCTGACAGTTTCGCTCTGCACGCCGGCTTTCGACGGAAACGCGCAAGACTGAGATCCGCTGGGATGCGCCCTGCGCTCACGGAACGGATTTCGAACGAGCCCTGCGTCTAGATCGAAACTCCGGCGAAGCCGACATTGGTTCCGCCAAGTCCCAACGCCAGCCCCTTGACCTTCTTGCTCGCGCCGAGATAGCCGCCCGTCGTCCAATAGAGCGGGATGAGCGGCAGATCCTGCATCACGATCATTTGGAATTCGCGATAATAGGCCTTGCGCTTGGCCGGATCCAGTTCGACCTGCGCCGCTTCCAAGAGGTGATCGACCCTGGGATTGGAATATCCCGCGCCATTGGAGAAGGCGACGCCCTTGGTGATATTCTTGGACCAATAGAGCCGCTGAATGCCGATGGCCGGATCTCGACCGGTCCCGCCGCCGGTCATCGAAAGGTCGAAATCGCGGCGGGTATAGACCCGGCTTATATATTCCCCCTGGTCGGCGACGCGCGGCTGCAGCGCTATGCCCGCTTTCGCCAGAGTGGAGCGAATAGCGCTGCCGATCCGGGTATTGGCGATTCCATTGGCGGAATCGAGGAATATCCGCAGCCGAACGCCGTCAGGGCCGGGCAGCAGGCCCGCATCGTCCAGCAGGGCCTTCGCCTTGTCCAAATCGAACGGATAGGCGGGCAAATCCGCTTCAAAGAAGTCCTTGATCCCGGGGGGAACTATGCCTGTCGCCACCACGGCGTCGCCCACGATGTGTTTCGCCAGGAACTCCCGGTCAATGGCATGGGCGATGGCGTGGCGGACACGCACGTCCTTGAAATAGGGCCGATCGAGATTGAACTCGATGTTGAAATAGCTGAGGAAAGTCGAGGCCGCCTTGAGCAGGTTGATCTTGTCGTTTGTCTTCAATCGCCCCACCTCGGCAAACGGCACGAGGGCCAGATCGACGGTGGCGGCTTCGAGCGCTGTCACGGTCGATGTCGGATCGGGCAGGAAGCGAACGACGATCCGGTCCAGATAGGGCTTAGGCCTGTCCCAGTAGTCCGGATTGCGCTCGACAATAATCTGCGCATCGCGCTCCCAACGGACAAATCGAAACGGGCCCGTTCCAACCGGTCTCATATTATAGGGGCTGCTGAGAATGTCCCCGCCTTCGAAAAGATGCGCCGGCAACACCGGATATTCCGAAACCGGCAGCGTTTTCAAAATATATGGCGCGGGCTTCGATAGACGCCACACCGCCGTCAGCGGATCGCTGAAATCCACATGCTGAACATTGCCAAAGACCGTCCGCCCGCGCGAATGATGTTTCTTCCAGGCCTGCAACACGGAAAAGGCGACATCCTTCGAGGTGAAGGGCTGGCCATCATGCCAGCGCACGTTCGGCCGCAGTCCGAAACGATAGGTCAGCCCATCCTGGCTGACCTCCCAGCTCGTCGCCAATTGCGGCAGGGGATTGCCGTTTGAATCGTATTCCAAAAGGCCTTCATAGACCTTGGAGGACACAAAATTGGCCGGCGCCGCCGAAGTAATGGCCATATTGATGAAGGTGGGCTCCATCGCCTGGGCGAAGATCAGGGTCTTGCCGGCGAACCCCTGGCGCCTGGCGCAGGCCTCCAATCCACCCGCCGTCAGGCCGAGCGCGCCGAGTGCGGAAAGATTGAAGCCACGTCGCGAAAACAGCATTTGGCGTCAGCTTCGCACGCCGACAGGCCGGTCATTGAGCTCCACGCTGGTGCTCTGAAGCCGCCGGCGCGCTGAGCCATAGTCGTCCGCAGCATAATGCAGGCTGCTGCGGTTGTCCCATACCGCCAGCGAGCCGAGCCGCCATTGGATACGGGTCGTGTGTTCGGGCAGGACGATATGGTTATAGAACAGCTCAAGCAAATCGGCGCTTTCGTGCGGCTTCAATCCGACGATCTCACGAGTGAAGCGCGGATTGACGAAGAGCGAGCGCCGACCGGTTTCGGGATGGACGCGGACGACCGGATGCTCGGCCCATTGGAATTTCGAGCGCGGCTTACGAAAATCCTCGAGCGTGACGGGGGTGATGTTGTGGATCGCCGTCAGATCGTCGGCCAGTTCCTTCAGGGCGGGCGAAAGCCGCTCATAGGCCGCCTCGGTCGAGGCCCAGTGGGTGTCTCCGCCGTGGGGCGGCAGCTCGATCGCCTGCAATAGGCGAATGGTCGACGGCGCCTGCGCCGCCGTCACATCCGCGTGCCAGCGAGAAACCCGCCCGGCGATTTCCTGGATGCTGTCCACGATGCCGACGCCCGGATGCGGCGAGCCCTCTCGATAGGAATCATTGATACGCGGCGGCCCCCAGATGGCGGTGGCGGCCAGTTGTTGCTCGGCGGACAGATGCTGATCGCGGAAGAACAGAACCCCGCGGTCGCGGAGCAACTGACGCAGTTGTTCCGCGACCGCCTCGCTTTGCGTTTGCTTGAGGTCGATGCCGATCACCTCCGTGCCGATAAAGGGCGAAAGGTGATGGGCGAGAAACCCATCCGGCTCGACGCGCTGCGTGAGCAGCGGAGCGTATTCGTGGGCGATACGATTGGCGATTGTCATGGGAGCGCAAACTCGCGTTGCGGAAAGGCGAGTATTTTCCTATTCGCGCGCTCGATCCGCAGGGAACCAAGCATATCTGCTAACCAATGCGGATTTTCGCATAAGCACATACCGCGCGGATTTTTGTCCCCTGCTTATGATCTCGGGATGGACTCTAAGACGAAACAGTTCGTTGGGATCGGCGCCCGCGGAGCTTAATTCATCGGGACTATCGTTTCGTCCATCCAGCCACAGCCAGGAGACAAGCCATGTCCGATCATCCCAGCGATGTTGTGGATCGCACCAAATTCATCGTCGCCGAAGAGGGCGAAGTTCTGCACACCCTCTGCCCCGGCCCGCAGGCCTCCTATTTCTCCGTGGCGCACGGCTGGACTCAGGAAGAGCTGGCCAAGGTGGGGGCGCGGCTCACCTATCTGCGCGCAATCCCCGACATCGAGGAAATCTGGCCGCATGTCGGGCACCGTTCGGAGAGCTTGATCCGCGAAGGCGGCAACTGGCCGCCGATCTGGTCGCGCGCCGATGTCAGCGACACCCTTCTGGTGGCCACGCTCGCCCCCAGCCCCGAGGGCGGTCAGATCGTGGTGCGCGTCGATTCCGGGATTTATAGCGTCGCCGGACTGCGCGGCAAGAAGATCGGCGTGCCCAAGGGGCGGAACAACAAGAAGCTCGATTTCGGCCGCGTGCCGCTGCATCGCGGCGTGATCGACACGCTGCGGGTCAACGGTGTTGCTCTGGACGAGGTCGAAATCGTCGATCTGTTCCATGACGACTGGGCGGTGGAGAAGCCCTCGTCGACGCCGGCGGAACGCGCCGGGCGCTACACCGCCAACAAGGCGCTGGAAGCGCATGACGTGAAGGCGCTGGCCGAAGGCAAGGTGGACGCCATCTTCTCCAACCGGGCCAAGACGCGGGCGCTGGAAGCCACGGGCCAGTACAAGGCCATCGACGACCTGGGCCGCTATCCCGACTGGACCCTCACCGGCGCCAGCACGCCCGTGATCACCGTCAGCGGCAAGCTTGCCCGCGAGCATCCGGAACAGATCATCGCCTATCTGCGCGCCGCGATCCGCGGCGGGCGCTGGGTGAACCAGAATCCGCGCGCCGCGGCTGAACTCTTCGCCAGCAAGTCGGGCCCGCATCTCGATATCGATGTGCTGGCCAAGGACCTGGCCTCCAAGGACTTCGTGCCCAAGCTCGATCCGCAGGCCTTGGGCGGACTGGAAGTTCAAAAGCGGTTCCTGAAGGAGTTCGGCTATATCAAGAACGACTTCGACATCGCCGACTGGGTCGATGCCAGCTTCCTCGAACGGGCTCACGCCAGCCTGGACGCGGATGCGCAGCCGAGCGCCATCGCGGCGGAATAGCGGCAGGGATTAGAGGGGGCGTGCGCCGACGCGCGCCCCCGCCCAGCCATCTCCTTGTCCTTGCGAAGAATTTGCCATGAACGCCATCGCCCCCTCTCCACAAGCTCCCGCCCCGTCGGAGGCTCAGGCTCCCTTTGCGGAACGCCGGCTGGGCCGGCTGATCGGCAGCGAGATTTCCGGGCTCGACCTGAAACAGCCGCTCGCGCCGGAAATCGTGGAAGCGCTGAAGGCGCGCCTGTTCGATCGTGGGGTGTTGTACTTCCGCAACCAGCATTTGGACACGGAACAACAGATCGCCTTCACCAGCCATTTCGGCGAAGTCCGGGGCTATGACGGGGGCGCGCCGCGTCCGGCCGTGTGGGACAGCCGCAAGGGCATTCACGGCCGTGTCGCCCGCTGGCATGCCGACGGCACCCATCTGGAGGCGCCGGCGACGATCAACACCATCAATCCGGTGGTGCTTCCGGACGGCGGCGGCGGCGACACCATCTGGGCTTCGACCAGCGCCGCCTATGATCGGCTTTCCCCGCCGCTCCAGCGCCTTGCCGAAAAGCTGACGGCGATTCACGCCACCACGCCGCTCAGGGCGCAGGATTGGCCGCAGGGTTTCGGCGGCAAGTTCATCTGGTCCGAACACCCCGTGGTGACGGTCCATCCGGTGACGGGGCGCAAGGCGCTGTTCGTCAGCCCGCGCTATACGCCGGAAATCGTTGGACTGCGGCCCAACGAAAGCGCCGACCTGCTGAAGGTGTTGTTCAACCACATCGCCTTGCCCGAGCATCAGGTGCGCATCATCTGGGAGCCGGGTGCCTTGGTGCTCTGGGACAACCGCATCACGCAGCATTACGCGGTTGACGACTATGACGACGATCTGCGGGTGGTGCACAATGTTGGGGTCAAGGGCGAACCGCGCGTCGGGGTGAATGGCCTGCGCTCGCGCCTTGGCGCGGTGATTCCGACCGAGGAGCTGGTTTGAGGCTGGGTTGGCTCGCAGGGGCATTGGCGGCCGCGAGCATCGCGGCGCCGGCGCACGCCTTGGCCGACAAGCCCTATCTGGCGCCGGGCCAGTTCGATCCGCTCGTGCTGCTGTCCCCGCCGCCGACAAGCCCAGAACAGCTGGGGCAGGATTTGAAAGGCGTCCTCGCCGCTCAGGCAGCCCGCACGCCGGCGCTGCTGAAGCGTGCGAGCGAAGACACCACCGATCTTTCCGCGTTCGCGACGGTGCTCGGCCCGAAATTCACTGAAAAGAACGTTCCCGCCACAGCCGCCTTCCTGCACAAGGTGACAAAGGAGACCTGGGCCCAGGTGCGGCTTGCCAAGGATTGCTGGGAACGGCCGCGCCCCTTTGTGGCCAGCCACGACGTGCATCCGATTCAACCGCCGACACCGGACGCACCCACGAAGAACACGGCGCCGCATGACGCCGGTTCGCCCTGCAAGCCGTTGGACAAGCCCGTATTCAGCTATTCCTATCCGAGCGGAACCTCCAATTTTGGGGCAACCGTGGCGATCCTGCTGGCCGCCATGATCCCCGAGAAGCGAGACGAGATCTTCGCGCGCGGCTGGGAACTTGGTCAGAGCCCCTTGATCCTCGGCGGCCACTTTCCCTCGGATCTCGAGGCGGGACGTATTTTGGCGACCGCCACAGTGGCCGTCATGATGCAGAACCCGTCGTTCAAGACCGATTTCGCCGCCTCACGTGTGGAATTGCGAACGGCCCTGGGCCTGCCCGCCTGAAGGGCGCAGGCTTCAGCTATCTCGATGACACTCGACCGGTGGAGGCATCGCGTTGGCTTGTTTTGCCTGTAGCCGCGCTTCAACAAGGCGCAGCAGATCGCGTTTGCTGCCAAACAGGGAGGCCACCGTGCCCGGCGGCACGCCGACAGCTATCGCCACCTGGCGGACGGAGAAGCCGAAGAAGCCTTGCTCGAGGAACGCTGCTTCCGCTTCGGACAGCACACGATCGCGCAGGGCCTGTTTGTCAATTGCGGTGTTCACTTTGAGGCGCCGAGAAGAAAGGCATGGATGGTACGACCCGAGGGGCCCGCGGGAAAAACGACAAATCCAGCGCTGCTTATGAGCGTCCGGCATAAGTTCGGGGAACCGGCGAAGAGGCGGAGATGATCCACGAGATTCTGAAGATGGGCGACCCGCGGCTGCTGCGGGTGGCCAAGCCGGTCGAAGACATCCGCGACCCGGCGCTGAAGACGATCATCGCCGACATGTTCGAGACCATGCACGCCGCCAAGGGCGTGGGCCTAGCGGCGCCGCAGATCGGCGTCGATCTGCGGCTGATGATCTTCGGCTTCGAGGCGAGCCCGCGCTACCCCGACGAGCCGCCGCTCCCCGCCACCACGCTCATCAACCCTTGGCTCGAGCGGCTCACGGACGAAACCGAGGAAGGCTGGGAAGGCTGCCTTTCCGTGCCGGGCATGCGCGGCCTGGTGCCCCGCGCGAGCTATATCCGCTATGGAGGCGTGCTCGAGGATGGCGGCGTGCTCGAGCGCGAGGTCCAAGGCTTCCACGCCCGGGTCTTTCAGCATGAATTCGATCACCTGAACGGCGTGCTCTACCCCCAGCGCATCACCGACATGACCCAGTTCGGCTTCATCGAGGCACTGTTCCGGGATAGCCAGCTGGCGGCTCTAGAAGCGGACTAAAAGAGCCTCCAGCGTCAACCCGGCGCGGACCGACATCCATGATAGGTTCGCCATTCACCCCGCCGCGACGGGAGCCTTTTGTTGCAGGCGCGTCATTTCCAACGACTGTGTCTGGCGGCCAAAGGAATGCAGCAGCAGGGCGATTTCGAAGGTTCGCCTTTGCTGCTTAAGCCAATGGGCCGTAACCCCCGCGCGCAAACCGCGTTCATCGTCGATCAACACGACCCGGGCGCCGCGGACGGGGATGTTGCGGTAGGAGACTGCAAACAGCTGCCCGCCCAGCAGCGAGACCGAACCGGGCACATGCCCGGCCGCGAAGTCGTCGGCCGGGCGCACGTCGATCAGGTAGGTGGTGCGGTCGGGATCATCCCTCCAGGCCAGGGCTGTGGCCCGGTCGATCCGCGCGAACCCGTCGCCCTCCGTCAGCTTGACGAGGCGGGCTTCGGCGGACGCTGGATCGGCCGCGTCCGCCACGGCTGGGGCCCCTCGCCTTCCGGCCTCGACCAGCCCCTCGCCCTTTGCGTTATGCAGATAACTGACCGGGTTAGGGACGCCCGCTTCGATCAGGGTCTGGGCGCCCAATATCGCTCGCGGCAGGCCCGCGCAGGCCACCACAACCTGTGCGTCGGGTGACGGGACAACCGCGTCGAACGTCGCGATCAAGTCGGCGCCCGAAACATTGATCGCGCCCGGCACATGACCACGCTCGAACTCGGCCGGGGAACGGGCGTCCAGCAGCACGACCGGCTGTCCTTTGGCTCGAAGCGCCCTCAGCTCCTGAAGCGTGATCCACGGCGTGTTCGTGCGGTACAGGACGGCCAGGGAGAAATCCAAGCCCGAGGCGTCGAAGGTCGGCCTGGGTTCTCTCACTTGCGCCAACCAAGCCGGCAGGCCACCGGCAAGGGCGACCAGGCCGCTCCAGCCTTCTGCGCGCAACCGTTCGACCAGCCGCGCCGCCGATCCATCGCCGCCGTCCACCAGAACCGTGCGGATGCTCTTGCGCGGCAAGAGCCGCTCCACCTCCGCCGCCACGCGCCCGGACGGCAGGTTGGCCGCGTAGAGCGGAGCCCCCTTGCCGTATGCCTCGGCCTCGCGGATATCCAATACCGCAAGCTCTGAATCGTCCTTGAGCCAGGAGCCAAAGAGGTCCGGACTAATCAGGTTCGACATGAAGGCTCTCTCCGGGTCAGGCCACAAGGCTGGCGTCGGTCAGGGCCATGCGGCACGCCAAGGTCCCGCCGTCGGTCATGGCGTGTTCTCCGGATAGGGTGCCAGACGGAAGGATTGTCGGAACAGGGCTAGGTCGTCGGCGCTGTCCTTGACCGCGGACGCGGGGCCTTGAGCCTCCACGATGAACAGCTTGTGCTGGGAGGTTGGGAAATAGACCCCGGCGCTGACATATTCATCGCCCGGCTGGTCCAGCACGAGGTCGCGCCCGCACTGGCCGAACTGAATGCTTTCCACACGATCCGAGCGCACGTCGCCATAGCGGCGCAGCTTGTCCACGGCGGTGTCCAGCACATGGTCTCTATCCGCCGGCGTCTTCCAAAGGTCGACCACAGTGACCCGAAAAAGCAGCCGGCCGTTGCGTACGGCGTAGCGAACGGCCGGGACGACCTCGCCATCGTTCGTCAGGTATTGGCCTGTCTGAACCTCGGGCGCCTGAGGGAAGCGCGCGGCGAAGCCGGCGGAATCCAGATAGGCGAACTCCTTCCAGCGGACCGCATTAAAGGGCGTCGGCGCCGATTTGATTTCGTCGAGGAAGTTGAGCGATTGCTGAAAGCGTATGGCGTCGGCCCCTTGAGCAGCCAGGTCCGCCGCCGGCACCGCGGCCTTGAGGATGTAGAGTTTTCGCTTCTCCTTGGAGGCGAAGACCGCCGCCAGGGCCTGGACGCCGTCCGACGACTGCAGGCCGATATCGTATCCACAGCCCTTGCCGCCGCCCAAGGTGACGACCTCATCGAGCTGCACTTCGCCCTCGCGGCGCAGGACCATCGCGGCATGGTCCGCCAGTCCGTCCCAGTCGACCTCGGCCTTGGACAGGTCGGCGACCAAGACGCTGTAGCGGGCGCCGCCGCTTTGGGCGGTATAGAGCGTCGCCGGCGCCGTCTGGGCCTTGGAGGGGCCCACAGGCGCCGCGTAATCCACCGCCTTGACCTGCGGCGCGCCAGGAAATTCGACGGCGAAACCAGCCTGGTCAAAGGTGTAGACGCGCCAGTCGTCCTGCGCCTGCGCCGTCCCGGCGAGGGTTCCAAAAACCATCAGCGAAGCGAACAACCGCCGCATGGCTAGCGACTCGTCGGGAAGCCGCGGTCCCCCTCCGTAAGGCCCTTGAGCACCCGCCCGTCGGCCAGTTTCACGGAAACCAGCTCCCCGCCATTGCTGCCGAACCGCAGGGGATAATAGGACACAGTGACCAGATCGCCAGGCTTCACCGTGTCCACACTCCAGCCATAGGTTTTCAGTTGACTCACGCTGGTCATTTCGAAGGACCAAAGCGTCCCCTTGCTCGGACCATCGACCGCATAGATGCGCAGCCAGCTATGCGGATTGACGAATTCGAGCTCCTTCAAGGCGCCCGTCAGGGCCGTCTCCTTGTCCGGCCTGCGGTCGAACATGGCGAAGGAATGGTGGGACCAGGCGACGCCGGTCGAAAGGACGCCACTCACGAGGATGGCGGCAAGGCAACCCGAGGCCGTTTTAACAAAGCCGCGCAGCGGACGATCACCCTTGGCGCCGGGCGCCGGCTGATCAGAACCATCCGGCGCGGCGGCCTGGTCAGTGGACATGAACTTCTCCCGCAGCCCTCATCTCCCATCCGCCTGACAACCACGAATGGACGGGACCCACGAAAAGCGAGGCCCAATTCAGGGTAAACAGGGCTCAAGTCGCCACGAACGAACAAATCCACCTAAGTAGTACGTGAAAATGCATAAGGACGATCTGGCAAATACGGCGAACGAATCCAGGCCTTAGCAAAAAATATTCTAAGTATTAGCGATTTATTCCGATGCCGCACTACGCCTGAGGATTGGCGCGCCTTGGATTTGGAGGTTCTCGCCGAATCCGCCCGGCGCGTGACCTGGGCGATAAGGCCTCAGCCGCCTTATGACAAAACGCGCTATCGATAGCGGGAGAGATTGATTTCCGGCCAGGACGCTTTCGGTCAGATTGCCGCGCTCGGCGAGTGGTCTGGATCATCGGAGACATCATGAAATACCGTAGGCTTGGACAAAGCGGATTGAAGGTTTCCGAACTGTGCCTTGGCACGATGCTGTTCGGCAGCTTCGCGGACGAGGCCACATCGCGAAACATCATCGCCTCGGCCAAGGATAACGGCGTCAATTTCATCGATTCGGCGGAGGCCTACGCCGCCGGGCTCTCTGAGGAAATCGTAGGGCGGGCCATCGAAGGTCAGCGCGACGATTGGGTGATCGCCACCAAGATTGGGCCGGCCAGGTCGGAAGACTGGCCGGTGCGGCAAGGCCTATCGCGCAAGGGCCTGTTCCAGCAGGTCGAAAAGAGCCTCAAACGGCTCAACACCGACTATATCGATCTCTATTACCTGCACCGCGAAGACCCCCAAACGCCGATCGCAGAAAGCCTGCACGCCCTGGCGGATCTGGTTCGCCAAGGCAAGATTCGATATTACGGCATCTCCAATCACCAGAGCTGGAAGCTTGGCGAATTCAGCAACCTCGCGGATCGGTTGGGCGTGGATCGGCCAGCCGCCAGCCAGCTTTGCTATAACGCCGTCGACCGCCGGCCGGAGAAAGAACACTTCCACATCACCGACTATTACGGCCTCGGCGCCGTAGTCTACAGCACCCTGGCGCGCGGCGTATTGACCGGAAAATACCAGCCCGGCGCCGAGCCGCCGTCAGACACGCGGGCAGGTCGCAAGGATCGCAAGATGTACCAGACGGAATGGCGACCGGAATCCCTCGATATCGCCCAGGCCATCAAGCAGCATGCCGAAGCCAAGGGGATCAGCGCAGGCGAATTCGCTTTCGCCTGGGTGCTCAACAACAGCTCCGTAACCGCAGCCATTGCCGGGCCTCGCACCGAAGACCAGTGGAACAGTTATTTGCGCGCTCTCGACTATAAAATCACTCCGGATGATGAGGCGCTCGTGGATTCGTTAGTAAAGCCAGGCAGCGCATCGACGAATGGCTATGCAGATCCGGCCGATACCAAGCCGAAGCGCAATCCGCGATTTCTTGCAGCTTGAGGACATTCAGTAGCGGCGGGACTTGCTAGAGCAAAATTATTTTACCAGTAATACCGCGACTCTAGGTCGTGACAACGACAAAGACGGCCAACCCTTCCGCCATTTCAACTGCTCAAAGGAGTTTCACCCAACTCGTGGTGATGATGAAGAAGTCAGTTTGGGTTTCGTTTACCCTCACTTTGGGATGCGCGCCCCCGGCCCTGCCGCTTTCGCTATTACCGCACGGTCGCCGGACTCCAGCCTGCCCAAGGGAGCAATTTCGAATCCGTGCCGAACGAATCCGAGATCCAACTTAGCCCGCGGCAGTTAGACTGCCTTCGCCTCGCAGCGCTCGGGAAGACCTCCATCGAAATCGGGCATACGCTCGGCATTACGGCTCGAACGGTTGATGAGTACATCGCCGATGCTTGCCGCAGGCTGGGTGTTCGCAATCGTACTCAGGCGGTGGCTCTGGTGACTAGGCTCGGTCGGCTTTGAAATGCGACCCCATAAATTCCTGGTAGTGATTCTCTGGGATTGCGAGTTATCCACAGATCATCCACATGATTGTAGCGCGAACTGCCGAGAAATCAATAGCTTGGCTGTTGCGCCCTGGGTTTGGGGTGCTCGGGACATGAAAAGCTGGGGGCGCGGCGCGTAAAGGAGCGTCCAGTGCCAAGGCAACGATCAAGCATCCTCGTTCAGGCGCCGCCGCTTGGCGCAATGCAAGCCAAAGCGCCAGAAGAACGAAGTTTTTCGCGTCTCTACATCACCGAACGACAGCTCGAGATCCTGAGTTGGGTCCAGCACGGCAAGAGCGCCCGAGACATCGGGAGCATCCTAGGCATCTCGCCGCGAACTGTGGAGCATCAGCTTGAGAAGGTCTGCGAAAACCTTGGCGTAAGAACGCGCTTCCAGGCCGTGCTCAGGGTGCGAGACTTCGGTGTACTTAACTGAAGCCGTTGTAAAATTACCCCCGTTTTGGGGATAGGCTTACCGATGGCTCGTGAAGGGCCGCCGGATCAGCATCAGCCGTGGAGGTGGCCGATGCAACGAACTAGCCCAAACCAACAGCCAAGGCGGTCGTCATGCCGCTAAGTCCGGCTCTCATGCTGGCCCTGGCCAGCCACTGCGCCTCGACATTAGCGCCAGCGACGCTCGTTTCCGTGGCGCGAGTGGAAAGCGGTTTCGATCCCCTCGCCATCGGCGTGAATAGTCCGGTTGCAGGCCGCATTCATCCGAAATCCCAGACCGAGGCCGTGGCGATTGCAACGCGCCTCATCGGCAGCGGCGCAAACATTGATCTCGGAGTCGGTCAGATCAACTCAGCCAATCTTGCTCGCCTCGGTCTGACTGTCGCCGACGCGTTCAGTCCTTGGCGCAACCTCCACGCCGCCGGCGTCGTGCTGCAGCAAGCATACCAAAGCCAGTGGCCGGCGCCCGGCCGGGAACAGGCCGCGCTGCGCACGGCGCTGTCGATCTACAACACTGGCCGCACCGACCGCGGCTTCCGCAACGGCTACGTGGCGAAAGTCAGTATCGCCGCGGGGATCGCCGTGCCTGCGCTGGCGCCCTCTGAAGCCAGTCGTTCCCTGCCGCCTCCACCGACCTGGGATGTGTTCGCCGTCGCGCGATCCTCGGGGCCCCTCGCCTTGAAGTCAGGACGCGGTTCCAGGCGGTCCTGAAGGCTCGTGACCTGGGCCTGATCGGACGCACCTAGGGACAATTACCCTCTGAACGGGGGGAAGCTTTCCCATTTTTCCCGAGCGTTTTCAGAGTGAGCATCCGCCTTAGAGATGGCCGATGCAATTCTTACGCCCTTCCGCATTCAATCAGTCCACGAGGTCTTCGCCATGCCGCTGACCTGGGTCGCCGTCACCGCCCTCGCCGCAGCCTGTTCGCCTGCGGTGGCGCCCTCGACCCTGGCAGCGCTAGCCAAGGTCGAGAGCGGCTTCGATCCGCTGGCCATCGGCGTCAACGGCGGCCGGGGACAGCAAATTCATCCTACAACCCGGGACGACGCTGTAGCGACCGCGAGCCAGCTTCTGGCAGCCGGCCGGAACATCGACCTGGGCTTGGCGCAGATCAATAGCGGCAATCTTGCCCAGCTCGGCCTGACGATCGAGCGCGCGTTCGATGCCTGCGCCAACCTTGAGGCGTCCGGCCGGGTGCTTCTGGCGGCGTATTCGGCGGCCCCGGCGCGCAGCGGCGGCCTCGCGGTCCTGCAAGCCCTCTCCGTCTACAACACCGGCCGGACTGATCGCGGCTTCCGCAATGGCTACGTGGCCAAGGTCACTGCCGCCGCGGCCGCCCTCCCCGACCTTCCCATCGCCGCGGCGCCTCCGCCGCCAGCAACGCCCGCTTGGGACGTGTTCGGCCAAGCCGGCCGGCGCGTGGATCCAAGCTTCGTCTTCACCGCAGCGCCTGGAGATGCGCCATGAGACTGCCCCCCCTTGTCTGCACCGTCCTCATGACGGGACTGGTGTTCGCCTTTCTGATGGTTGCCGACCCCGCGCTGGCCCAGACAACTACGACCAGCGGCAACGCCGGGAACATCGGCACCTTCATCCAGAACGCCATCAACCTCCTCAACAACAACGTCACGCGCGGGCTGGCGATCATCGCCATCATCTTCGTCGGCGTGATGTGGATGTTCGGCCATCTGGACCTGCGCCGCGCGGGTGCGGTGATCCTCGGCATCATCGTCATCTTCGGCGCCTCCACGATCGTCGACCTCATCACCGGCGCGTCGAGCAGCTGATCATGGCCCGCGAACCCGAAGAGCGTCTGGCCGAGGACACTCTGTTCCTGGCCTGCACGCGCCCAGCGATGGTGCTGGGCGCACCGATGGAGGCGATGGGGATCAACATCATCCTCACCGCCATCGCCTTCCTCGCCGGCCACAGCCTGCTCTACCTGCTCATCGCGCCAGCGCTGCACGTGGTGTTCCGGGCGATTTGCAAGTCCGACCACAATGCGTTCCGCGTGCTGTGGCTCTACGTCGAGACCAAGGGTCGGGCGCGGAATAGCGCGATCTGGGGCGGCAGCTCGACCGCGCCCCTCCCCCTTCGCCGCAGGTTCACGTTGCAGGAGGCGGACCGTGGCTGACGCCCTGGCTTTTTCCGCGGCGCGCGCCAAGCCGCAACACCTCGCGCGCGAACTGGAATCCCGTGAGCGGCTCCCGTACGCGCGGCACCTGACCGACCGGATCGTGCGGCTGGATAACGGCGCCTTGCTGATGAGCTTCCGGCTCGACGGCGCGAGCTTCGAGACCGCCGACGTCCGCGATTTGAACGACCTGCACGGCAAGCTCAACGGCGCATGGCGCAACCTCGCCTCGGACAGGCTCGCCATCTGGCACCATCTCGTGCGCCGGCATGAGGACGGCTATCCCGGCGGCCAGTTCCGCTCTGCCTTCGCCCGCGATCTCGACGCCGCCTACCGCGCGCGGATCGCCCGCGAGCAGATGTACGTCAACGAACTCTACGTGACGCTCGTCCTGCACCCCGGCCGGGACGTAAGCGACCAGGCCCAGGCGATAATGGCCCGGCTCGGCCAGAAGTTCGGACGCGGCGCCGCCGCGCTGGCGAGCGTGGCGGAAGAGGATGCCGTCAAGGCGATCGCAGACGCCGGACGCGACCTTACCCAATACCTGAGCCGCTACGGCGCTCAGCCGCTGGGTCTCGTGGACAAGGACGGCCTGTGGTTCTCCGAGCCCATGGGCCTTCTGAGGCTTGTGCTGACCGGCCGCCCCGAGCCGGTCCCCCTGGTTCGCGGCCACCTGGGCTCGGCGCTTTACACCTCGCGCCTGATCTTCGGTCGCGAGGCGCTGGAAATCCGCGACGCGGCCGAGGCGCGCTATGCCGGCCTTTACGGCGTGAAGGAATACCCGGCCGTCACACGGCCGGGCCTCTGGGACGGTCTGCTGTCCGCCCGCTTCGCCTTCGTCTGCAGCCAGTCCTTCACCTTCCTGTCCAAGCCGTCGGCGCGAGCGGTGATGGAGCGCAAGCAGAACCAGATGACCAGCGCCCGCGACCGCGCGGCCTCGCAGATCCTGGGGCTGGACGAGGCGCTAGACGACCTGATGTCGAACCGCTTCGTCATGGGCGATCATCAAGCCTCGCTGATGGTGTTCGGCGACAGCCCGCGCCAGCTCGCCGATCACATGTCGAAGGCGCGCGCGCTCCTGGCCGATTCCGGCTTGGTCGTGGCGCGTGAGGACCTGGCGCTGGAGGCGGCGTTCTGGGCGCAGTTTCCCGGCAACTTCAAGCTCCGGGCGCGGCCGGCGGCGATCAACAGCCGCAACTTCGCGGCGCTCGCGCCCTTCCACACCCACCCGGCAGGCAAAGCCCAAGGCAACCATTGGGGCCCCGCGGTAGCCCTTCTGCGGACCTCGGCCGGCTCGCCGTTCTTCTTCAACTTCCACGTCGGCGACATCGGCCACACCTTCATCTGCGGCCCAACGGGCTCCGGCAAGACGGTGGTGCAGAACTTCATGTTGGCGGAGCTGGAGAAGCTCGGGCCCCAGCAGGTGTTCATCGACAAGGACTGCGGCGCGGAGATTTTCGTGCGCGCCTGCGGGGGAACCTATCTCGCGCTGAAAACCGGCGTCCCGACCGGCTTCGCGCCATTCAAGGCGCTCGACTACGCGGCGCCGGCGAACCGAGCCTTCCTGTCCAGGCTGGTCCGTCAGCTGGCGACGCCGCAAGGGCGCGCTCTGACTCCGCAGGAAGAGCGTGCCATCGAGGAGGCCGTCGCCGCCCTCGCGCCGCTGCCGCCGGAGCGCCGATCCCTCTCGGCCCTGCGCGCCCTGCTCGGGCAGCGTGACGCCGGCGGGATCGGCGCCCGCCTGGAACGCTGGTGCAAGAGCGGCCCGCTCGGCTGGGTCCTCGACAATGACGCCGACGCACTCAGCCTGGACGCCCGCTTCCTCGGCTTCGACATGACCCACTTCCTGGACCAGGCCGAGGTCCGCACGCCGATCATGATGTACCTGTTCCACCGCCTGGCCGCCCTCGTGGACGGCCGGCGGCTGGTGGTGGACATAGACGAGTTCTGGAAAGCGCTCGGCGACGAGGCCTTCCGGGGCCTCGCCCAGGACGGCCTCAAGACTTATCGCAAGCAGAACGCCTTCATGGTGTTCGGCACGCAGAGCCCGGCCGACGTGCTCCGCTCCGAAATTTCGCACACCATCCTTGAGCAGTGCGCGACCAAGGTGTTCCTGCCCAACCCGCATGCCCAGGCGCGCGACTACGTCGATGGTTTCGGCCTCACAGAACGCGAATTCCATCTGGTGCGGGAGGACCTCGCCGTCGAGCGGCGTCAGTTCCTAGTCAAGCAGGGCCTGAACTCCGTCGTCGTCGAGCTCAACCTCGACGGCCTTGGCGACCAACTCGCCGTCCTGTCGGGCCGGACTGAAACGGTCGAGCTCCTCGACCGCCTGCGCGCCCAGCACGGCGACGCCTACGCCGACTGGGCGATTCCCTTCCAGCAGCAACGTCGAGGCCTCTCATGACACGCCGCCATAGACTCGCGGGCGCCGCCCTGGGCGCGTTGATGATCGTCGGCGCCTCCGCGCCGGCCCACGCCCAGATGGCGGTGTTCGACTCCGCCAACTACGCCAAGCTGTTACAGGAGACCCAGACGACGCTGAACCAGCTGCAACAGCTGGAAAAGCAGGTGGCGCAAGGCGAACAGCTGGTGACGCAGGGCGGGCAGCTGCTGACCAGCCTGAACCAGGTCTCCAACGTCAACGGCCTGGCCACGGTGCTGGAGCAGCCGGCGCTGCGCAGTTTCCTTCCCGACGCCAACACCTACGTCTCCGCCTCGGCCCAGAGCGGCAGTCTGTCGACGCTTGGCGTGATCGGCCAGGCCGCCCAGGTGATCCGCACCGCCAACCAGCTCTTCACGCCGTCGGCCGGCAGCACGGCCGGCGCAAGCCTGACCGTGACCGGCAACCAGGCGGCCCTCAACCTCGCGACCGGTCAGGCCATTGTCCAGGCCGGGGCAACGCGCCTGACCGGCCTGCAGCAGCTCGAGACCGGACTGGACACCGCCGCCAACGCCCGCGCCGTGCTCGATCTCCAAGCCCGCGCCCAGATGGAGCAGGCGATGATCGCCAACGACCAAATGCGCATCCAGGGCTTGGCCATGACTCAGGCCGCACAGGCGCAGGTGCAGACCCAGCGCAATCAGGAACAGGCGGCCGCGGCCAGTCAGGCGAGGCTCGCGCTCTATCAGGGAGCCTTCCAATGAGACGCGCCGCCCTGCTCATCGCGCTGGCCGCCCTTGCCGGCTGCTCACCTCCGGCCCGATCGGCGAGCTACTTCAAGGCCCACCCGGAAGAGATCGGCGAGGTGCTGGCGGATTGCGCGGCCGGCTCCCATCGCGGTCCGGAGTGCGACAACGCCAGGGCGGCCAAGGCGCTGATCGACAGCGACCAGCGGCTCGCCCTCTACAAGCACAGCTTCTGAGGCCCGTCATGTCAGGCACATTCCAGATCTTCGAGCCGGCCTACACCTTCATCGACGGCAAGCTCGACGGGTTCCTCAACACCGACGCCTCCAACGTCATCGCCCAGGTCGCTGGCCCGATGCGCGCGGCGCTGGTGCTCTATGTCCTGCTCTATGGTTTTGCGATCCTGCGCGGGTCCATCTCCGAGCCGGTGGTCGACTTCGCCATCCGCTCGCTGAAGCTGGCCTTCATCTACATGCTGGCGACCACGGTGGCCTATTCGAGTTGGGTCACCACGCCCCTGTTCCAGACCCTGCCAAATGCGCTGACCCAGGCGCTCGGCGGCTCCGCCTCCACCGATCCCGGCACGGCCTTCGACCAGTTCTTCGCCCGGGCCGCCTACCTCGGCGAAAAGATCAGTCAGACCGCCAACATCACCAACCCGGCGCCCTGGCTGGAGGCCGGCGCCGTCGATGTCATCGGCGGTCTGGCGGCCGCTCTCGGGTTCGGCGTGGTGATCGTGGCCAAGGTCAGCTTGGCCCTGGTCATCGCGCTCGGGCCGGCCTTCATCGCCTGCGCCCTGTTCGACGCCAGCCGCCGGTTCTTCTTCGGCTGGCTCAGCCAGGCGGTGAACTACCTCGTCTTGATGGCGCTGATCATCGCCGTGTTCCAGATGATCCTGAGCCTCGTCGGCGACCAATGGAGCCAGATCGACGGGCAGGATCCGGCGGCCGGCGGGCTTATCTTCATCGCCCTGTCGATCCTTGGCGCGATCTTCTTCCTGCAGACCCCCGCTATCGCCGCCGGGATCGCCGGCGGGGCCAGCGCCGGTCTCGCGGATTTCGGCAACGCCGCAGGCATGGCCTTCCGCGGAACGCCGAGCTTCGCCACCAACGCCACCCAGGGCGGCCGCACCCAGGCGCCGCGAAGTGGCGGCTCGCTTCGCCCGCTGGGCGCGAGGGTTTGATCATGATCCGAAACATAGCCCTGGCCGCGGCGGTCCTCGCGTTGACCGGCTGCGCCACCCACTCAGAACCGAAGCCGGCGGTCTGCGACGGCAAGCACCGCCGCCCCGCCAACCTGTACGGCTCGGTGCTGCCGAGCATGCCCGGAGATGCCCACGCCGCGCCCGCACCCACCGCGCCCGGAGCGCCGCCGGCGAACAAGACACCCGGGCCGCTGTCGTCGGCTGATCCGAGCTCCTTCGCGCCATGCGGAGGCGCGGCATGACCGGCGTGACGAGCGGCGACCTCAAGGTCTACTTCGAAGAAGCCAAGCGATGGGACCAGGACCGGCTCAGGGCCGCCGAACGCTCCAAGCGTCTCGCCTGGACCGTGGCGGCCGGCGCCGGCGTTCTCGCGGCCGTCGCGGTCGGGGCGGTCGCGGCCCTGACCCCCTTGAAAACCGTGGAGCCCTTCGTCGTCCGGGTAGATCGATCCACCGGCGCCGTGGACGTGATGACGGGCCTGAAGGGGACGGATCGCGTCACCTACGAGGAGGCGGTCAGCAAATACTTCCTGGGCCTGTACGTGCGTACGCGGGAGGGTTGGCTACCCCAGTCCGCCGAACAGAACTTCCGCCAAGTGGCGATCATGTCGGCGCCGCCGGAACAGGAGCGATGGGCGGACGATTTCCGCCCCACCAACCCGCAGAGTCCGCAGGTCGCCTGGGGCGACAATGGCGTGAGCCAGATCGAGGTGCGGGCGATCAGCTTCGTCAGTCCGAAGGTCGCCAACGTCCGCTTCCACCGGACCTTGCGCCTGTCCCAGCAGGCCACGGAGTCGGACTGGATTGCCACGATCGCCTTCACCTACACCAAGGCGCCGATGGCCGAGGCTGACCGCCTGCGCAACCCCCTTGGCTTCCAGGTTCTTTCCTATCGCTCCGATCCGGAGGTGGTGCGATGAGACGTCTCGCCCTCGTTTCACTCGCTCTCGTCCTGGCCGGCGCATCGCCCGCCCTGGCTCTGGAGACGCCGCCGCCGGGAAAGGCCGACCCGCGGGTAAGAACCATCGACTATGATCCGTTGCAGGTGGTCCATGTCGCCGGGGTCTACCGCACGGCCACCCAGATTCTGTTCGGTGACGACGAGACCATACTGCATGTGGCCCTTGGCGACGCCACGGCCTGGGACGTCGCGGCCGAGAAGAACATCCTCTTCATCAAACCGAAGGCGGCCCACGGCCTGACGAACCTCATCGTCACCACGACCCGGTCCGACGGCCAAGCCCGCAACTACACCTTCGAACTGGCGACCGACAGCCACGCGCCGACGGAGGGTCAGGTCCTCTATGTGCTGCGCTTCCGCTATCCCGAAGACCAGAAGGCAATGGCCAAGGCCGTTCTGTCCGCCGAAGAGCAGGCGCTGCTAGCCAAGCTCACGGCGCTGAAGCTGGAGCGGGGCGCGGTCGAAGGCACGCGCAATCTCAAGTACACGGTCCAGGGCTCGACGGCGCTGCAGCCCTCCGAAGCCTCGGAGNNGTTTCACCATCCTCAGGTTTCCGACGGGGCAACCGATACCCGCTGTCTACGAGGTGACGCCGGACGGGACCGAGAGCCTGGTGCCGTTCGACGTTCGCGGCGAATTCGTCGTCATCCACGACGTGGCTCGCCAGTTCCGCCTCCGGCGCGGGCGCGACGTGCTCTGCATCTACAACGAAGGACCGCCCCCCTACGGCGTCGACCTTGGCACGAACACGGCCTCGCCCGACATCGATCGCACCGACAAGGCCGGCCGCCAGACAGCGCCCAACGCACAGAAGGGAGAGCAGCCATGACGACGACCGATGTTGCGCCCGAAGGCGCGCCCGGCGAACCCCAGGCGCCGCACCCCGAAACCGCCCAGCCCGCGATTGCCGATCGGACCATCTCGCCTATCTCCGGCCGCTTCGGTTCGGGCATGGCGGGCAAGGCCGTGACACTGGCGGCGCTCGGCGTCGGCTGCGGCGTGTTCGTCCTGGCGACGAGCCACCACACCCCGACCAAGACCAAGGCGCTGGTGGAACCGGCCGCCCAGGTCGTCCCCTTCGAAGCGTTGAAGCCGGACGCCCAGAAGCCGACACTGCCGACGCTCGCCAACCCCGGCGCCGGTGCGCCCTCGCTCGATCCGTCGGCGCCGGGAGCCGCCGGCGCGGGCCAGGTTCCCGCGCTTCCTCCGGGCGGATATTCGCCGGGCGGCACCGCCGCCCAAACGCTCGCCCAGGCCAAGGCCGCGGCGGTTGCGCAGATCCAGGCCATCCGCTCGGCGCCGATCCTTGCGTTCAACCAGGCCAACGGCGGCGCTCCGAGCCTCCCGAGCGTCGCTGCGCCGACGGCCGTAGGGGCGGAGGCCGCACATGCGCCGACCGAGCTCGACCAGTTGCGCCAGGGATCGACCATCGGCCTGTCCCGGGCGAGCCGGCTGCCCGATCGCCGCTTCCTGATCACCGCCGGCACCTCGATCCCCTGCACGCTGCAGACTGCGATGGACACCGCGACGCCTGGCTACGTCAGCTGCGTCATCGGGCAGGACGTCTACTCCGACGACGGCGCGGTCATCTTGATGGAGAAAGGGTCCAAGGTGCTCGGCGAGTATCGGTCGGGCATGAAGCAGGGCCAGAGCCGGTTGTTCGTCCTGTGGACCCGCGCGGTCACCCCCGAGGGCGTGGCCATCGGGCTGGCCTCGCCCGCCAGCGATGCGTTGGGGCGCTCGGGTTTCGACGGCACGATCGACACCCATTTCTGGGATCGCTTCGGCGGGGCGTTGCTCTTGTCGATCATCGACGACAGCTCCGCCGCCGTCGCCTCCCGCGCCGACCCCAATGGCGAGACCCTGCGCGTCCCCTCGGACGCCGCCGCAGTCGCCTTGCAGAACTCGATCAACATCCCGCCGAGCCTGAAGAAGAACCAGGGTTCGCAAGTGGCGATCTTTGTGGCCCAGGACCTCGACTTCTCCACGGTCTACGCGGTGAAGGCGCGCTAAGCCGATGGCGGGCGACACGGCAGTCCTGCAGCACTACCTGGCGCCGCTCATGGCGCACCTTGAGCCGAGCGACGTCACTGAACTGGTGGTCAATCGCCCAGGCGAGTTCGCCATCGAGCGCCTGGGCGGCTGGTCGTGGCGAGAGGCGCCCGAGCTGTCCGAGGCGAGCCTCCGGCCGCTGGCGATCGCTGCCGCCGCGGTGACGGCCCAGGACGTGACCGCCGAGACCCCGATCTGCTCGACCGTCCTGCCGACGGGCGAGCGCTGCCAGATCGTCCTGCCACCCGCCGCCGAGCACGTATCGTTGACGTTGCGAAAGCCCTCGGCCGTCACTTTCGGGCTTGAGGACTTCGTCAAGGCCGGCCTGTTCGAGTCCGTCAGCCTCGCCAACGACGCCATGAAGCCGGAAGACGCCGAGCTGATGGCTCGGCGCGACGCCGGCGACTGGCCGGGTTTCTTCACGACGGCGGTCAAGTCGCGGAAGAACATCCTGATCTCGGGAGCAACCGGCTCGGGCAAGACCACCTTCGCCAAGGGCCTGATCCAGTTGATCCCGGCGCATGAGCGCCTGATCACCATCGAGGATGCGCGCGAACTTGTCGTGCCTCATCGCAACGCCGTCCATCTGCTCTACGCCAAGGATGGCCAAGGCCTCGCCCACGTCGGGGCCAAGCAGCTTCTGGAAAGCGCCCTGCGCATGCGGCCCGACCGCATTCTGCTGCAGGAACTGCGCGACGGCGCCGCCTTTTTCTACCTGCGCAACGTCAACTCGGGCCATCCGGGCTCGATCACCACGATCCATGCCGACAGCGCGGCCCTGGCGTTCGAGCAGATGACCTTGCTGGTCAAGGAAAGTGAAGGCGGCCGGGACCTCGCGCGCGACGACATCCGCGCTTTGCTGCATCTGCTCGTCGACATCGTCGTGCAGATGAAGCGCATCGAAGGGCGTTTTCGCATCACAGAGGTCTGGTATGAGCCGGTTCGCAAGCGCCAGCTGGCCGCTTAAGGTCGCCTCCTTCGGTTCCCTTGGCCTCCTGGCCGTCGGCTCCGCCCTTGCCCTGGCGAGCCTAGTAACGCTCGCGGGTCTGCACCGCCTCAGCGGTCACCTTCACCCGGAGACGGTCCCGGCCTGGCTCTGGTACTTTCGCGCCGACCCCAAGGTGCAGCGCTGGTTCGGCGTCGGCCTACTCGTCAGCGCCGGCGTCGGCGTCGCGGTCGCTCTTTCGATCGCTCGCGGCCTCAAGCCGCCGCTGCATGGGGCCGCCCGCTGGGCGCACGAGCGCGAACTTCGTCGGGAAGGCCTGCGCGCCAAGTCCGGCATCATGCTCGGCCGAAAGGGCGGCCAACCTCTGGTGTTCGGCGGCGGCGAGCACGTCATGCTCTATGCCCCCACGCGTACCGGCAAGGGCGTCGGCGTCGTCATACCAAACCTGCTGACCTGGCCAGAGTCCATCGTCGCGCTGGATATCAAGCGGGAGAACTGGGACTCGACCGCTGGCTTCCGTGCGGCGAACGGCCAAACCGTCGTTCTGTTCGATCCGTTGGACCCGGCGGGCCGGACGGCGCGGTTCAATCCTCTCGGACACATCGATCGTGCCGACCCGATCATCGTGCTGGACGAACTCCAGAAGCTGTCGGTCATGCTGTTCCCGACACCGCCCAACACCGATCCGTTCTGGGCCGAGGCGGCTCGGACCGGGTTCATGGGCGTCGGCGCCTACGTGGCCGAGACGCCTGCCCTGCCCTTCAGCCTGGGCGTCATCTACCGAGAGCTGACGGCGGCCGATCCGCGGACCCGGCTGCCAGCGCTGGTGGCCGCGCGCGCCGCGGCCGGCCAGCCGCTGTCGTCCGGGTGCGTCAGCGCCCTGACCGACTTCTGCTCGACCTCGGAAAACACCTTTGCCGGGATCAAACAGACCATCACGTCCCGCATGAACCTCTGGCTCAATCCGCGTATCTGCGCGGCGACCGACGCCAGCGACTTCGACCTGCGCGACCTGCGCCGGCGGCGAATGTCGTTGTACCTGTGCGTCTCGCCCGACAACCTGGCGCGGGTGGCGCCCCTTTACAGCCTGCTCCTGCAGCAGCTGGTCGACCTCAACACGCGGGACCTGCCGACCAAAGGCGCCAACGACGTGCCCGTGCTGGTCCTGCTCGACGAATTCGCCAGGCTCGGCCACGCCACGGTCATCGCCCAGGGCTTCTCTTACGTGGCCGGCTACGGCCTGCGCCTCCTGCCCGTCCTGCAAAGCCCGGCCCAGCTGCGGGCCGAATATGGCGCGGACCTCGCCGAGGAGATCATGGCCAATTGCGGAGTCGAGATCGCTTTCGCGCCCAAGGAGCTGAAGGTCGCCCAGGATCTGTCGGAGCGGCTGGGGACCTGGACCTACGCGGGTCGCAGCAAGAGCCGGCCGGCGCTGTTGTCGAGCGGCCACTGGAGCACGACCGAGTCGGACCAGCGCAGGCCGCTGATGCTGCCGCAGGAGCTGATCCAGATGCCCGCGAACCGGCTGATCGTGCTGAAGGCCGGCATGCCGCCGGTGCGCGGCGAAAAGATCGTCTATTGGCGTGAGCGCGTCTTCAAGCGTCGGCTGTTCGCCGCGCCTGTCGTTACGCCGCGGCCGTCGATCGTCCCGCCGCCGCCAACCGCTGATCCCGCAGCCGCAAACCCGAAGCCTTCGCCCCCCGATCCGCTGACCCTGGATCTTGACCTGAGCGCGCTGCCAGAAGGCGTCGAGCCCCTGCGCGACGGCGCCACCGAAACCGAGGTCGAGGCCTGGGTCGAACAGTTCATCGACGCGTCCGCAAAGCCCAGGGAGGTGAACCATGCCCGATGATCCTTCAGAAAAGGTGGTCGAACCAGGCGGCCGCGAACGCCGGGGCAAGGTTGGCGACGTCCCCGACGCCATGCACCGGCGCTACTACACCGACGACCGCGGTGGACCAGGTCGCGGCTTCTACGTCGATGCGACGGTGGTTCGGCCTGCGTTCCGCGACCATGGCCACAGGCTCACCGCCGATCGGTCCGATCCCAACGCCATCCGGGACATGACCGAGATCGCCCGACATCGCGGATGGTTGATCGTCGAGACTCGTGGATCCGAGGAGTTTCGCCGCGAGGTCTGGCTCGCCGGCCGCCATGCTGGCCTGGAGGTCCGTGGCTACCAGCCGACCGAGCGCGACCTCCAGGAACTGGACCGTCGTCGCGAGCGCCGCGAGCGCGGCGAGCTTCGCCGTGAACTTCAGCAGGAACGGCGTGAAGAGCGACGGGAAGGAGCCGAAGACACGTTGGCGGCCGCACGGACCCGGCGTGAGGATCGCCGTGGAGCCGCCCAGATGCGTGTCGTCGAAGCAGTCGTGCGGTCACGGATCACCGACGATGAAAGCCAGCGTCGTGTCCTAGATCGCGCCAGGAGCCGGATTGCGGACTGGCTTGAGCGTGGCGCGACCTTCGAACCTGCTGTCCAGGGGCGACGCCACGCGCCTGAACGCCAACGCGGCCGGTGACTGCCGATGACCGAGCTTGTCGCCCTTCCCGCCGCGCCGGGCATCCGAACCTATCTGGTACGTGACCGACGCGTGATGCTGGACGAAGATCTGGCGGCGCTGTTCGGGGTCGAGACTAAGCGTCTCAACGAGCAAGTCCGCCGGAACGAAGCCCGGTTCGACGGCTACGCCTTCCGCCTGACCGCCGACGAGCACAAGGCCCTGAGGTCGCAATTTGCGACCTCAGCCACTGGTCAGGGTGGCCGTCGCTATCCGCCCTGGGCCTTCACCGAGCACGGTGTCGTCATGGCGGCGACGGTCCTGAACTCCGACGCGGCCATCGCCGCGATGAAGTTGGTGATCGAGGTGTTCGTCCGCGAAGGCCACCGCCACGCCCGGGCGCTCGTGCCATCGGGCGCCGGCGGCGGCATCGGCCTTCTTCCCCGCTTGCAAAAAGCCCTCGAGACTCTGCTGGACAGCGTGGTCGATCAGAAATCCCAGGCGACCGTCCGGCAAGAGGCGCAGGAGTTGCTGGCGCAGTCCATCCAGCACTTGAAGGACCGTTTGAACAGGCCGGGCCTTGAGAACGAGGAGCTTGCGGCTCGCGCCGCGAAGCTCCTGGCGGAAGCCGAAGCCAACAAAGCAGCTGCGGCAAAAACCTTGGCCGAAGCGAACGAGATTGAACTGCGAAACCTGGCTCGGCGCATCCGGCTCGTCATAGAGGCTGAACGAGCAATGGCCGCCGGCCAGCTCGACAACTTCCTCGCCGTTCTGGAGGACCTCGGACGCCCGTGAAGCACACGGCCGCCCAACAATTGGGGAAGTTTACCCGTTGAACGGCGACGATCGGGGGTGATTCCATGTCGCTGGAGCTGACTGAGAAACAGAGTGTGGGAGCGCGTCCCGTGGCCGATACCGACAGCATCATCCGCCTGAAGACCGTCCTGGCCCGAACGGGACTTTCACGGTCGACCCTCTATCGCAAAATCTCCGAAGGGACATTTCCACGCCAGACGAAAATCAGTGTCCGCAGCGCTGGCTGGCACGAGACGGATGTGGGCCGCTGGATCGCAGACCCTGCCAGCTATCGGGCGAGCGGCGACCTGAGCGCTATGCGGCATGCCGTGAGCGGCGGCGCTCGAAGGACTTGAGCTTCGAGCCGTCGCGAAGCGCATCCAGATAGTCGCTCCACCACTGCATCATCTCGACGCGCTCCGCCCAATGCGCCCCTCGGTGATAGGCCCCGCGCACTGTATCGCTGTCGCCGTGCGCCAGCGCGCGCTCAATCGCGTCGGGGTTCCAGCGCCCGGACTCGTTCAGAAGCGTTGACGCCATAGCCCGAAAGCCATGCGAGGTCATTTCGTCTGCGCCGTAGCCCATCGCGCGGAGGGCTATGTTCAGCGTGTTCTCGCTGATCGGCTTGGCCGGGCTACGAAATGACCGGAGCACAAGCCCCTCCCCGCCGGTAATGGCGAAGAGAGCCTTCATGGTCGCCACAGCCTGCCGCGATAGAGGGATGAGGTGCTCTTTGCGCATCTTGGTCCGGGCGGCCGGGATGCGCCATGTCGCCTCTTCCAGGTCGAACTCCGGCCAGTCGGCGAGCCTGAGCTCGCCTGGGCGCGGAAAGGTATGGGCCAACATCGTCAGCCCCAGCCGGGTGAGTCTCTGTCCGGTGTAGCCATCGATCGACCGCATAATCCGCCCGGCGCCTTCAGCATCGATGATGGCCGCATGATGGGTCACCTTCGGCGCCGTCAGCGCCCCGCGCAGATCCGCCGCGACGTCCCGCTTAGCCCTCCCGGTCGCCACCGCATATCGAAACACCCGTCCGGCGAACGCGAGCGTGTTGACCGCCGTCTCGTGGCGCCCAGAGGCCTCGATCTTCCGCAGAGGCTCCAGAAGCTCGAACGCCTCGATTTCGCCCACCGGCCGGCCGCCGATCTTGCCAAGCAGGGATGCGTACCAGCGGAGCTTCTCCGCAGTGGTCTCTGCGAGCCCTTCTCGCTCGCGCTTAGCCACGACTTCCTCGGCGACAGTCGCGAAAGTTGAGGCCGCTGCCGCCTTGGCGGCAACAGCAGCCCGCCGCTTCTCCAACGAGGGGTTCAAGCCGTCACGCATCTGACGCCGGGCGCTGTCGCGCTTCTCGCGCGCCTCGGCCAGGGTGATCAGGGGATAAGGACCGAAACTTAGCAGGCCTTCCTTGCCGTTATGGCGGAATTTCATGCGCCAGAGCTTGGAGCCCGTGGCCATGACCTGGAGAAAAAGTCCGTTCGAATCAGCCAGCTTGTAGGTTTTTGGACCGGGCTTGGCGTTGCGGATTTGGACGTCGGTAAGGGCCATTGGGGGTATCGCAAATTGAGGTTTTGCCGATACCCCCGAACATAACCCCAATTTTGTGGGGTGTCATGGGTAGCGCCGGCACGCCACGGGACGTCAATCTGCCCGCCGTTTGCGCTCAATCCGCTGTTTTTATTCTGGAAATGGGATCTTATGGGATGGAGTGGGACGTCCGTAGACGTCCCATCCAAGAGCTCACTGGTGCGGTCGAGAAGACTCG
>PLSW01000158.1 GCA_003165275.1 Caulobacteraceae bacterium | reverse complement strand
CACCCAAATTCAGGCATAGCTCCAAGCGATCCTGACGACGATCGGAAAGGATCTTCCGGTCCGCTGCGAAGCCTTCCGCTTCAGTTCGAAAAAGCGCGCAAGCAGCGCCGCAACGTCCCCGGCTCGTACGGAATGCTTTGACATCTTTTCGCCGCACCCCGGCGACAGCGATGTGATCAGCTAGATAGAGCGGCTGAGTTCCAAAGAGATGAATATTGCGGCAAGATGGGTTTGGATGGCGGTCGGCGCTTCGGCGCGGTCGGCGGCGGTCAGCATGGTCGTCTCCAGAGTGGGTGGTTTCGCAACCTCACTCTGCCAGAGCGTTGGTCGCTATCCACCTCCCCATAGGATCTTGGAGTAGCCGCGCTCGCCGAGCGTCTCGCCGCCCTCGCCGTAGAACGACAGACTGGTGGTGTCCATGAACACCGCCGAGAGGTCGGTGAAGAGATCGCGACGACGTTCGAACAGCTTCTCCTCGATCAGGTCCTTGACGCAGCGCGGCGCGGGCGCGCCCTCCGCCTTCTCCTCGATCTCCTCGCCGAGCCAGCCCATCGCCCGGTAGAAGCGATGCAGCTCGAGCGCCTCGACGCCGGCGATCTCGTAGTCCTTCATCCACGCGGCGCAGTCGCGGTCCGAACCCGAAACGAACAGGCGATGCAGGACGGCGGCGAACGCCGCCCGCTCGACCGCAAACTCGAAGCCGCGGTCCTTCAGCAGCTCGTCCAGGACCGCGTCGATGCCGAGCCGTTCCCAGATCCGGCCGAACAGCAGCGGCCCGCCGACGCGCCCTGCCGCCAGTCTCGCCCTGCGCGCCGCTGGCGTCGCCTTGCCGCCTACCGTGCAGCAGCTCGCCGACGCCTGATCCCACTCCATCAATCGAAATGTAGTGCCAAGGCGCTTTTCCAGCGCCGATCTGCGGTTTTAATCAATGCCTTGGCGTTTCAAGGTGTTGAAGATCAGCTTGACGGCGGGCCCGGCGATGGGACGGACGCATACACAGTCGAGCACATGGTTTTGGGCGGCCTTTTTGGTGTCTAGCCAGACGCCCGGCATTTCCCCTGTGCGGTTCCAGCGGCAGCTTGGCCTGTCGCGGCCCGAGACAGCCTTCCAAATTCTCGACAAGCTCCGGGCTGGCATGGTGCGCCCCGTTCCGGACCGCATCGGCGGTAAGCCAAGCACTCGCGTCGAGGTCGATGAGACCTGGGTTCGCGGTTCCTAGGTCTGAACGCGGGCCTAATGCGCGAGGCCGAACGCGAAAACCCGCCCGTCGCCCGCGACATAGAGCCGGCCCGCGGCGGCTAGGATGGTCACGAAATGACGCAGGCCGGGGAGCGGGTCGCCCGTGAACAGCTCCTGTCCATTGTCACCGCGGAGACCGTGCAGCTTTTTGTCGCCCTCCGCGCCGACGATCCACACGATCGGGTCAGCCGTCTCGTCGCTCGTGGTGACGATCGGCTCCCCCTGTGCGTTCACCTTAGCGCACCATTCCGCGCGCATGGCCGCTGGCGGCCCGCCTGAAATGCGCAACGCCACCACGGCGGCGCGCGGCGTTTCGCCGGGGCAAATCGGGGAGTTGGCCTGGAACGCCACCAGTATGTCGCGCCCGGCGCGATACACGGCAGGCGAGCTAGTCAGGATGTTAGCGACTTTCTGCTCGGCGAGCGGGTGGCCAATGCCGCCGAGTTCGGTGCGATCGAGTAGATACGCCTTGGTACGTCCGAGCGCGATCAGCAGCGCCGTCCTGGGGCCCCCGTTCGGCAGGTCGACGGGAGCCGGATTGACGCCGCCCAATTCGGCGATGGCGTGCGAGTCCCAGTCAGACGGCGCGAAGAAATTCTGCGGCGTGGGCCTCCAGTCCAGATCCGGCGGCAGGCGGATCACGGCCGCGCCGTCGTTCCAGTCGGCCGAGCCGGAGGTAAAGTTGGTGGCGACGAACAAGTGGTGGCCGTCATAGGCGATCCCGCCCGGCGCCCAGATGCCGCCCTGGTCGGCCCTGGGCCGCCAAGCCCCGAACACCGCCGGCTGGTTCAGGCGCAGCCCGACCACCCAGCCATGAAAGTCGCCGCAGCCCCCCGCATGGCCGCCATACGGCACGTACAGCCGGTCGCCTACCACCGTAAGGGCCCCGCGCTGGTTGTGCACGCGGGGATCGAAGCTCATGCCGATGGCGCGGAGCGCGTCGACCACGTCCACCGGCCAGCCCGGCAGCACCGCGCCGTCGGCGAGCGACAGGCCAAATACAAGGTGGTGCGGTCCGTCGCCGCGATCGACCATGGCGTCGAGGTAAAGCGCGCCGCTGCGCTCGTCGATCACCGGCGTGCCGGTAATGCCGAGGGGGTCGATGTTGCTGCACGGCAGTGCGGAGCCCGTGACTGCCGGGCCGAGGCTGCGCTGCCAGACCGTGCGTCCAGTACCGGGGTCCAGCGCCACCACCACGTTGTCCTCGGTCGCCACGATCACCAGTCCGGTCGCCGCCCCCGCCGGGCGCCAGTAGAGCGGCTGCGCATAGATGTTCCCCGACACGCGCCCGTCGAACGCCGCATCCAGTCGCATATTTCCGGTATTCGTCCAGGTCAGGCCGGGCACAATGTAATGCCCACTGCGGGCCGCGTCGGCGTGGTAGGCGGGCACAGTGGGATCGTTCTCCGCCGCGCGCGCCGCCGGCGCGCACAGTAGGGTCGCGACAGCCAGGGCGGCCAAGGCAGGAAGGCGCATTGCGAAACCTCCGGAATGGGAACGCATTTCGTCGGTCAGTCAACTTAGCATGTGGAGTTGAAAAAGTCGCGGACTAGGCCACCATCCTGCCCGCCAGCGGGTGGAACGCGTAGGAGATCGTCTCCTCACCCGCCAGAACACCGGCGCCATGTCGCTGTCTCGAGCGGCACGGGCAGACGCACATCGCTCTCGGGATCGGTCTCGCGGCCTGCTAGAAAGGGCTATCAGTAGGGTTCTATACGGCCGCAGCCCTCGTTCATGAACTGCTGGAGGCTCGCGATGAGAAGCGGTTGCTTCGTCTGCAGCGGCAGGTTGCCGGATACAAGCTCCTGATCATCGACGAGCTTGGATATGTGCCTCTCTCGCAGACCGGGGCGGAGCTGCTGTTCGAGATATTCAGCCAGCGTTATGAGCGCGGTTCAACCACCGTCACTTCGAATCGAGCTATGGCGGAAACTGGGTGACGGGGGTGAGGAAGGCGGCGTAACGGGGTTGGTGATCAAGCCACCCGAA
>PLSW01000149.1 GCA_003165275.1 Caulobacteraceae bacterium | reverse complement strand
CTCAGAGCGGCGTGAGATATGCGGGTTAGCGCCGTCCCTGTAACAAACCTTGAGGTGCCCCCAACGAGGCGGCCGGCCTGACGGTCCAGATTCACCTTCAAGATGAGGCGGGCGAGCTTCACCGTGAAGAACATGGCGGAGAGCCGGAAGGCTAGACATCGGAAACCGGACGCGCCAAACGTCCGATAACAGGCAAGGCGGAAGTTCCCCGCTCTGCGGCCGTACTGCCGCTGTGGGTCGATTCTCCCCGTTGGATCTTGGCACGCGAAGCAGATTTTTAGGCTGCGTGGCGTGACGGTCCGGCAGTCCCCGCCGGACTCGTGTGTCAGATTTGGACCACGAGTTGGATCAACCTGATCGTCGGCCGCCTAGATTGGTCGGCGCGCCTTCGCCCGGTTGTCCAATCGCGATCAGCGAGTGGCGCGAGCACACGCAACCTCCGTGACCCTTTGCCGCACAAATTGCGGTCCAGAGTTAACGGGGTCTTCCTCCCAGCCGAATAGCATCGAGCCCTTCCTTTGCCGGATCCACGCCATGTCCGCCTCCGCCTGCCTGCGCATCAGCCTGAACCTGAGCGACGACAAGCTCGCCAAGCTCGACGCGATCGGTCCGCTGATCGCAAGAGTGACCGGAGCTTTCCTCGAAAGCCGCTGGCAGTGGCCGAAGCGCTATACCGTGCTGACGCCCTTCGTCTTCATGCTCACCGACCCGAAGGCGGTGGCGATGGACGTTGAGCCGCTCGAACGTCTTGCGGAGGAACTCCAGCTCAAATTATTTGGGACGACCGACTCTGGGGAAGTCGTCTTGCTATTGCTTGACGCGGATATGGCCGACACCGCCCGCTTCATTGAAATAGACCACGCCGCGCTCAAGAAGGCGATCGTGGAGCCGATCAAGCCCACGCCGTTCGGCGGCCGGCTGCTCAAGATCAGCGCGGAGGCCGGCGGCGCGCGGCCGGCAATGCAGTGGCGCACGCTCGAACGCGAGCCGAAAGCGCCCGGTGATCATGGGGTCGACGGCCGGCCGAAGGCTCATGCCGGGATGGCCTTTCGAGGCGTGTACTTTACCCCACGCCAGTCCTTCTTCGGCAGCGCCGTATCCCCCGAACCGACGCCCTACAGTCTCGTCGACGCCGTCAGCAGGCTTCCGCACGGCCATGCGGAAGCGTTCGACACCGCGTGCATGCAGGCTGGCGCCCGTTCCCTGGCCGACAATCCGCCAGCAGGCTTGCTGTTCATGCCAATCTGCTTTTCATCTCTGGCGCGCCGCTCGGCGCGTGACACATACGAGGAGATGTTCCAGAGCTTGCCGTCGGGGAAGAAGAGCCAAATGGCCGCGGTGGTCTATGATGTGCCGCGCGCGCCCTCCTTTCAGGCCGTCACCCAGTTGCACGACGTGCTGGCGCGTCACTTCGCGACAATCGACCTGCAAGTCGATGATCCCGGTTTCGAGATCGACAATCTTCCGCCGGGGACCGTCAACAGCATCACCTTTCGGCTGCCTGAAGGCGACGAGCGGATGCGCCTGAGCGCGGTGCGCGGATTCATGAAGCAGCGCGAGTCCTTCAAGCGCCGCAAGGTCTGGCCGGCGATCACCAACGTGCGCACGCGCGCCGAAGTGGACGTGTGCATCCGCGAGCGGACTTCTTTCCTCTCTGGGTCGGCTGTCTGCGGGTCCCTCAGCAGACCCGTGGGAGGCCAGCTCTGCGATGTCGGACACTTGCCGCTCACGCAGGCGATTGCGGCTTAGGAACGGCGAACCTAGACGCAGCGCCTCGGGGTCGCATAGCCCAACCCGTCATAATCACTGTGGAAGGGTGCTAGGACTGGTCCAAATCGTCGCCGGCCGGCCTCCAGGCCTGGCAACCTCGTCCTTGTCAGTTGGCGCGAATGACCGCGGTCGCAAGCCATGACCGCGCCCAAAGCTCGACGTTTGCGAGTTCAAGCAGACGATAGAAGCGAAAGTCGCTGACGGGCGCGGTGGACCGCAGGTAGGTTTCGATCCCGTGCCGGTCGATCAGACGGTTTTGCGCGAGCCAGCCGTCCAGGAGCAGCGGGATCAGGTCTGGCCGGTGTTTGCTGTAGAGCGCGCCGAGCAGGCCCATGAAGTCGCCCTTGGTCCGGCGCTGCAGCACGCTCGGCGGCAAGAGGTCCGCGAACGCCGCGCGCGCGACCGCCCGATCCTGCCCGCCGGCGATCCACATCCAGCTCGGAATCCGCAGGCAGAGCTCAACCAGGGGCTGGGACAGCAACGGAAACCGGATCGGCGCGATCATCTCGCGGTCGTGGTCGAAGAGCGATCTCTGCACCGCCACCAGGGAGAAGAGGTGCTCTCGCCTTCCCGGCGGCAACCCTGGCCACGCGAGCCATGGATGGGGTTCGGGCGGCGATGGCGCGGCGTCCAGCGCAAGGAAGTCCGATTGGGGCGGCCGGCTGGCTGGGGGTCGCCAGGCCTTTCGGATCGCAAGGGCGCCCGCCTCCCAGACGGTGCAGCCATGGAGCGCGGCGAGGTCGGCGACGGCCTTCAGAAAGGCCGGACCAGGGCCTTGGCGCAGGAGTACGTCCGTCGCCGGCGCGGCCGTGGCGAGGTAACAGAAGACGTTGTCGCCGCCGCCGCCACTGAAGAAGCCGTCGGCGCTGACCTCCTCGGCATATGACGTCAGGACCCCGTCGATAAGACGGTGCAGCAGCCCACCCCTGGGCCGGGCTGTCAGCAGTTGCTGGGGCTCGAGCCGGGATTTGGCGACATCCAGGTTCAGGACGCGGAGCGGCGCGCCAACCCCTTGCGCCACGGCCTGGGCGTAGTCACGCTCGTCCGCCCCGGGATCGGGCGTGACCAGCGTTACGAGGTGAAGGTCGTCAGCCCGGTCGCTCAAGCAGGCGGCGACGATGGAGGAGTCCAGGCCGCCTGAGAGTTCCAGCACGATCGAGCGGTGGTCCTTCGCCCAGGCTGAGACGCCGCGCTGGGTCTGCGCGCGAACCGCCTTGGCGGCGGCGCCGGCATCGCTGAATTGGAGCCGACTCAGCGTGAAACGGCCGGGCGTCCAGGCGTAGGCGCGGGTCACCTGACCGTTCGGGCTGACGGCGATCGCGGTCCCCGGCAACACCTCCTCGACGCCAACCAGGCCCGTCCTTGTGTCCCGGGGATGGGGATAGGCGAGCGACTGGACGACGCCGGCAGGGTCCGGTTCACCGGTAATCAGTCCAAGCGCCTTGGCGAGGCCGACGTCGTCGAACAGGAAGACGACGCGATCTTTCCGCCGCAAATAGCAGCCCACGCCGCCGGAGGGATCGCGAAGAACCTCAACTGTCGACGTCTCTCTGTCGGCGCTGATCGCGACATAGCTACCCCAGTGGGTCTCCAACAGCGCCTTGGTAGGCCCGCTTGGGAGCGCCGTCGTACGCGCAACCGAGTGGTCGCCTGCGGCCTCTCCACCTGCGTCGAACAGGGTTCCAAGGGCGACGCCCTGCCCTGGCCCGATCGCGATGGCTTGCATTGCAGGGCTGGCCAGGACCTGAACTTGGCCGGCCTGGAGGACGAGCATCAAGCCATGGTCCCGCTCGGCGGCTTGGATCACAGCGCGTGTAGATCCGAGGTCGGCGACGCCGACGATGGCGAGAAAACGGGGCCTGGTCATACGATCAGGATCGGCGTGTGGAGGCGGACGGTGTCGAGAGCGTCGTTGAGGACGACCTCGCCGCTCTGCAGCCAGCAGTGGGCTGAGAACGGGTTGAGCTTGACCCCAAAGACGAGGTCCGCGGCCAGGCCTCGGCGGAACAACCAGTCGAGCAAGGCCAGGGAGTCCGGCAGGCAGCGTGGCGCAACCGGAATCATCCGGCGCGCGCCCAGGTAGGTTTCGACCGCGGCGATCGGTGGGCCAACTTCACGCGTCGAAATCGCCGCCCTGCGAGCCATCACGCCGTCGAGGATCGAAGACAGCGGGCGGCGCCTTAGTCGGCGGTGGGCCAGGAACGCGCTGACAGCGACCCCGGGGATCGCATCAGGATCGGAAGGTCGGCGCCGCCGGCCCTGCTCGACGAGGCTGCTCGCGGGGAGTGGAATGGCTATTGGACCGCCCGGTTCGTTGTCGTCGCGCGGCGCCAAGCCCGCCCTGCTGAGGTGAGCGAGCTGGTCTGGCGAGATCAGCTGCCCTCCGATCAGCGCCTCGATCGCGCGGGCGGCGGAACCGGTGAGGCTGAAGTAACGATCGCGCTCGATGTCGAGAAAGATCGCCTGGTCCTCGACGAGGCACACCGTCAACCGGGGACGCAGCCGATAAGCCATGGCCTCTTGTGTCTTTGAGGAAGAAGGGCGCGCGGACCTGCGGTCCGCGCGCCCGGATGGGCTGCCGGCTTCAGTCGTGCGAGATGCCGGCCAGCTTCACCTCGCCGATGGCTTCC
The DNA here is from genome assembly GCA_003165275.1 of Caulobacteraceae bacterium. GTDB lineage: Bacteria > Pseudomonadota > Alphaproteobacteria > Caulobacterales > Caulobacteraceae > Poindextera. Next base: position 7,602 of record PLSW01000149.1, on the reverse strand, counting down.
GTCGGGAACCCCGGCGGGCCCTTGGTTTCGGCGCTGGCGACGCCGAGATCGATGATGTCCAGCTCGGCGGACTCGATTGTCTTGTCCATGATCTGTCTCCTTCGGTGTAATCGCGAAGAGTCGCGACCTGGAGAGCTTAGGAGCCGCTACGGATGATCAGAATCTTATAATCTGATTGCTTCGCGATTGTTCGGGCGGCCTTGGCGTAACGTCTTCCGCTACCGCCTTGTTCGGGACTGAAGCCTCCCCACAATCTCGTCGCTGGTGTGAGGGCGGTTGGAGCTCCCGGCCGGTGTCTGTTAAGCCTCGCGCGCCCGGCCGGCTGGCGCGCATGTCCAGGCTTTCGCTAAAGGCGCCAGCGCATGTTCAAGCATGTTCTCAACGGCCGGAGCTCAATTCGCGTCCAACGGGCGCCAGTGCATTATTGGGACACAGATATACGGTAGAACGCGCGAGGGATCACGCGGCCGGCAGTCGCGGCGGCATGCACCCATCGGCGTCGAGAACGAGCGCGTCCGACCACACGTAGTCTCCGGTCAGATTGATATGGTCCCATCCGAGTGGCGAGAGCTGCGGGATCAGCGCCTCGTCGATCGGCATCCCTCGGGCCCTCATTTCGCCGAGCGCTCGGCCGAGGTAGCGGCAGTTGAACAGGATGATGGCGGCGGTCACGAGATTGAGGGCCGCGGCCCGGGTCTGCTGGTTTTCGTGCCCGCGATCACGAAAGCGACCAAGGCGATGGAACGCAACGGCGCGGGCAAGGCTATTCCTCGCCTCCCCCTTGTTGAGTTCCGCGGTGACCAGCCGCCGCAGCGCTGGATCATCGAACCAGCGCACGGTGAAGAGGGTCCGCTGGACTCGACCAATCTCGCGGAGCGCCGCGGCGAGTGTGTTCTGCTGCCGGTAGGCGGAGAGCTTTTTCAGGATCAGCGACGGCGTAACCGTTCTGTCCCGCATCGCCGAGATCACGCGGCCGATGTCATCCCAGTGAGCGCGGATGAGATCCGCGTCGAGCCGCTGACCGAATAACGGCGCCAAGCGTCCATATCTGGAGCGGGGCTCGAAGGCGTAGAGCCTGCGATCCGACAGGCGGGGGATCCGCGGTTCAAAGTCCAGGCCGAGCCTGTGCATGACTGCAAAGACGATGTCGGATACGCCGCCACCGTCCACATGCAGCGCTGAGATATCGACCCCGCTCTCGTGGCCGAGGATGCCGTCGAGCGCGTGAACGGCCTCGCCGGCGGTCCCGGCGATCACGGTCTGATGTAGCGGCGCGTAGCGATCGGTGATGGTGGTGTAGATTTTGACGATGGGGTCGCGCCCGTAGTGAGCGTTGACCTTTCCGCCGGCTTCGCCCGGGCCGCCCAGGTAGAACGCCTGGCCGTCAGCCGAGGCGCGGAAGCCGTCACCGAACCATGCCGACAGCGGCTCAGCATGGATGGCGTCGGTGAGGCAGGCGAGTGCGGCCCGAAAGGTCTCTTCGCGCATGTGCCAGGTCTGCATCCGCAAAAGGGCGCGTCGTGAGGCAGCCCCGCACACCTCGGCCATGCGCGACAGGCCAAGATTGGTGGCCTCGGCGATAAGCGCGGCGAGGAACGCCCGCTCGTCGTCCGGCGGCAACCCCGACGACACATGCCCGAAATGGCCGACGAAGCCGGTCCAATGATTGATCTGGGACAGCACGTCCGTGATCCGTGTCGACGGCACAAAGCCATGGGAGCGCAGCGCGAGCTGCTTGGCGTGGTCGGTGATCCCATCCGCCTTGGGGTCTTTGGGGAAACGCAGCTTGTCGCCGGCGAACAGGCGCTCGTCCTTGCTGGAAATGCCGCGAGCCAGACCCAGAAGCGCGGCGTCGAGGTGCGCCGCGGCGGTACTGATCCACGCATCGGCGCCCATCTCGGCGACTTTCGGCAGCCGAGCCGGCGAACGCGCCAGCGCTGACGGCGCCGGTGTGAGCAAGGCGTCGAGCGAGCGATGCAGCCGCGACGTCGGAACCCAGATGTCGCCCGCCGCGAGCGCATCGGAGAGCGTGAAGTATGTGGCCAGTTCCCAGTAGATACGATCGACGCCGTCCTGGCCAAAGACATGGCGCCGCCAGCGCCGCTCGATATGGCCAAGTGGCAAATCCGCCGGCAACGGCCTTCGCCAGTCGCCGCCGAGCGTGATGAGTATCTCGCACGCCGTTCGAAGCGGCGCCGTCGAGGCCCGCCCCTCGAACGCGAAACTCGCCAGGAACCGGCAGCCGATCTGTTTGAACACTTTATACTCTGGACCAAGTTCGCCCAGCGCGTCTGGGCGGCCTGGCCTCGTCATCCGCCGGATGAGCGCGGCGTCCGCCTCGATCACATCGAGAGGCGCGACCGCGGTCACCGCGCCGACGATGTCCCGCCCGCTCCTGGCGGCCTTGGCCAGAGCGTCCAACACGTCGGCAACGCGCAACATCCGTTCACGCCCGCTCTCGGCCGAAGCCGCCACCGTATCCTCCAGGCGCTTGCGCGCCCGGAGGTTGGCCCGGCCGACGAGAGATCGAAACATGTCGAGCGCCGCATCGGTCAACATCGCCTCCTGCTCGCGAAGAGTCGCGACCAGTCCTGCGTATCGTCGGGCGGGACCCATCTGCTGGAAGGCCTGAGCAGTGTGTCGCACACCTTCCCGCGCCATCTGCCCCAGCCTGGGATGGAAAGCCTCGGGTAGTTGGAGGCCGGGCACGCCGGTGGCGCGAATGAGCTCAAGCTTGTCAAGGATATCGAACAGTGAACGCGCGCCGATCCGAGATGACGGTTCGCGCAGCCAGGCCAGTCGCGACTGTCGTGCGTGCGCCTTTTCCGACAGTATCGCTTCCAGGCTGGAGCGCTGCTCAACCATGAGCAACCCGTCGACCTCGGCGATGACTTTCAGGTCGGCCGCGTGCATCCCCTCGGCCGCCATCCGTTCGACCACACTGACGCCGGGGATAACGATCTTCTCGCCGCGCAGCTTTGAAATCAGCCGATCAAGCAGAACGCGGCCATCGTTCAGGCCAATTGCCTCGACCATGAGCCAGCGGGCGATCTCGGCGCGGTCGGGATGGGTCAGGTCGCGATAGCCGTGCCGGCATTTGATCGAGGCCAATTGCTCATATCGGGTTGGACCACGACGGGCGAAGCCGGCGATCACCGCGGCGTCCACGCCGATCTGCTCAGCGATGTGATCGAGCATGACCGCGGGCAGGACTTCGCCGCGCTTGAGATTGCGCCCGGGGTATCGCAGGCAACAGAGCTGCAGCGCGTAGCTCAGGCGGGTCTCGGGCGTGCGGGCCTCGGCGACCGCCGCCAGGTCCGCAGCGTCCAGACTGTGGTGACGGACGACCTCGTCTTCGGTATCGGGCAGGGCCAGGACCGCTTGACGCTGTTTCTCGCTCATCGGCACGCGCGCGGGCATGGCTCACCTCGATCAAAAACCGCTTGCCATACGCTACGGTGATGAAAGAGGATTGTGAAAGGCTCCAGACGTTGATTCAGCTGGGCGCCGGACAGGCTTCCACAAACGCTCGTTTGTGCATGATGGAGAATGACGATCCCGATCAAAGCCAATGCCGAAATCGAGGCCATGGCCGATCAGCTCGCCGCGCTGCGTGGCCAAAGCGTCGAGGAGGTGGTGGCTGCGGCCTTGCGCGCCGAATTGGCGCGCGAGCCGATCGCGCGGCGAGCCCTTCGGCCTGCCAAGCTCGTTCCCGCTCAGCGTGGCAAGGTCGCGCGCATCCTGGAAATGGTTCGATCCGCAGGACCGACCGGCGGCGAAGTCGAGGATCGCACGGCCTTTCTCTATGACGACCAAGGCCTGCCGCGCTAAGGGCGGCCGAGGATGGTCATCGACAGTTCAGCGGTCATCGCCATTTTGTTCGATGAACCGGAAGCTGAGGCTTTGCTTTCGCAGATCGCGGTTGCCGAGGTCTGCCGGCTCTCCTCCGCTAGCCTGGTCGAGATAGGGATCGTGTTGCGGCGAGATGCGGCTGCGCCGCGGCGGGCGGCCTTCGATGAGATGCTGCGCCTCTTCTCCATCAAGATCGAGCCGGTGACCGAGGAGCAGGCCTATCTGGCCCTCGACGCCTACGACCGGTTCGGCAAGGGAACCGGGCATCGGGCCGGCCTGAACTACGGCGACTGCTTCAGTTACGCCTTGGCCAGGCAGTCCGGGGAGCCACTGCTCTTTAAGGGCAACGATTTCACCCACACCGATCTCGAGGCGGCATGCTAATCGGCTATGCCCGCGTGTCGAAGGGCGACGAACAGAGCAACGCCCTTCAAGCCAAGGCGCTTAAGGCGGCCGGGTGCCAGCGCGTTTTCGAGGAAGCAGCCTCTGGCGGTCGCTGGGACCGCCCGATCCTGCACGACATGCTGCGGCAACTCCGCGACGGCGACGTGATCGTGGTCTGGAAATTGGACCGCCTCAGCCGGTCGCTGAAGGATCTCTTGCACTTGATGGAGCGGATCAAGGAAGCCGACGCCGGGTTCCGTTCGCTGACGGAGGCCATCGACACCACGACGCCGGCCGGGCGGATGATGATGCGGATGGTCGGCAGCTTCGCCGAGTTCGAGCGGGCCATGATCCGGGAACGAACGAGCGCCGGCCTCGCCCTGGCCCGGGCGGAGGGACGAGTGGGCGGCCGCCGGCGCAAACTGACCGAGCGCCAGCGCGCCGAAATCGCCGAGAGCGTGCTAGCGGGCCGCAAATCCGCCGCCGAGATGGCGAGGCTTTACAAAGTTAGCCAACCGACAGTCTCGCGGATCGTCGCCGAGCGCCGGCAGGCGCGGGAGGAGCCCATTGAAGTCTGATCACGATCTTTCTGGGCTGTTCGAATACGCCGCGAGAGACGAGTGGAGCGATTGCCTCGAGGAAGCGCTCGGCGATCATTTCGGCGTGGCGATGCTGGAATTCGACCTTGAGCACGAGGAAATCGTCGATCTGCTCGGCGAGCACTGGGCGATGACGCTGTGGGGCTGCGCCTTTGAGGATCTCCTGACTCGGGAATTCGAGCCCGACGGCGCCAACATCGCTGACGACTACCTCAAGCGGCGGGGCTGGAAGGAGACGCCCGGCTCCAGGGCCTATATCCGCGCGCTGCGGACGGCGGTGATGAGCCTCTACGAGGTCAGCGAGGTGAAGCCAGGAAGCTCGTTTCTTGCCCGCGACCTCATCCGGGGCGGCGATCCGATCATGGTCAGCGAAAAGAGTGCGACCCAGACACTCAAGGCATGGGACCGGATCGCCGCTCGGATCGTGCCGATCCGCGAAAAGCACATTCTTGCCGGCGGCCTCTTGCCCTTCACCATGGAGGCGGCAGACAATCTGATCGAGGGTCTCCGCAAGGCCGAGGGTAAGCGTTCGCGGCGCGCGAAACTGGCGATCGACGACGATACCCTGCGGAGTTTGGCGCATCTGTTCACGACAGCATGGCTGTTCGATGTGTTGCCCAAGGCCATGGGTCGTGACGCGCCGCGCCTGCACAATTCCGATGGCGATGAGGTCGTTTTTCACAAGGTTCGGTTTCCCTTGGCGGCGAAAGCGACCCTCAAGACGGTCGCGTCCAAGCTCGATGCGATGACCGATCTGCAAAAGGAAAACGCCGGCTTCTGGAATTGGCTGGGCGGCCGGAGCACAGGACGACCAAAGGGAGATGGGCAGCCCAACGCCCTAAGCTGGAACGTCACGATGGAGGACGGAACGGTTGTGCTCGGGAATATCGAGCTGAAGGACCGCGCTGTGCTGCTGTCGGTCAATTCCGCGGCCCGAGCCGCACAGGGCGCCCAGATGATTCAAGGTGTGTTGGCCGACCTTGTTCGGGCGCCGTTGACGGAGATCCAAACCATAGACCAAGTTCGGGAATCGGCTGCGGACGCGCCGCCGATCGAGGAGATCCCGCTCGAGGTCGCCACCGGCTTGGTCCACGCCATGCTCGACAAACAATACCGGGCGGTGCTCAACGAGTCCGTGCCCATGCTCGGCGATCGCACCCCCCGCCAGGCTGCGCGCACTCCGGCCGGCCGCGAAAAGCTCGTCACCTGGCTCAAGTTCCTGGAGAACCGTTCGGGCGGCCAGACCGATCCCACCGATCCGATGGCGACCTACGATTTCGGCTGGCTCTGGCGCGAGCTGGGGGTCGAGAACCTACGGCGCTGATTTTCTACCGTATATCCGTGTCCCGATAATGCACTGAGGCCCAACGGCGCCGTCTGGTGAAGGCCGGCTGGTCGCGCACAGGCTCAAGAGCTAATCCGACGAAGCCGTGCCGGATGCTTACGGCGGAGCTGGCGATATGTCGAATTAATCGACACGTCGCGTTTATGTGTCGAAGAATTTGGACTATATCGACATATGGCCTTTGACCCGAACCGCCCCTTCAACGCGCTTTCCTTGCTGCCGCCAGCGAGCGAGTTGGAAACCATTCCTGTCCTAAGGGCCTGCATCGCTGCCCGGGCGGCGTTGGCCGAGTTGAAGGCGGTGGGCGCGCTCATTCCGGACCAAGCGGTCCTGATTAACAGCATCCCCCTGCTTGAGGCGCAAGCCAGCTCCGAGATCGAGAACATCGTCACCACCAGCGACCGGCTGTTCCGCTTCGCCGGGCGAGGCCAGGAAGCCGGCGCGGACCCTGCGACCAAGGAGGCTCTACGCTATCGCACGGCGCTGGCGGAGGGTTTCCATCGCCTGTCGGCCAGGCCGCTCAACACGAGCAGCGCAGTCGAAATCTGCCGCACCATCAAGGGTGTGGATATCGACGTGCGTTCGACACCGGGAACCGCTCTGATCAACGATGTGACGGGAGCGGTGATCTACACGCCCCCGGAAGGCTCAACCTGTCTTCGTGACCTGCTCGCCAACTGGGAGCGCTATATCCACTCTGGCGGCGAGGAAACCGACCCGCTCGTCCGCCTTGCGGTTCAGCACTATCAGTTCGAGGCGATTCACCCCTTTAGCGATGGCAATGGGAGAACCGGCCGAGTGCTGAACCTGCTGTACCTTGTCGAACAGGGGTTGCTGGACATCCCGGTCCTCTATCTCAGCCGCGCCATTATCCAGCGCAAGAGCGACTACTACCGGCTCTTGCTGGCGGTCACGACCGAGAACGATTGGGAACCGTGGCTGCTGTTCATGATCAAGGCGGTGCGCGAGACGGCGCAGTGGACGACCGCCAAAGTGCGCGAAATTCGCACCCTACTCGACGAGACCGTGGAGCGAATCCGGCGCGAGGCCCCGCGAATCTATAGCCGCGAACTCGCGGAGCTCATCTTCGTCCAGCCCTATTGCCGGATTGGCAATGTGGTCGAAGCGGGCGTGGCTCAGCGTCAGTCGGCGTCAGTCTACCTGAAGACGCTCGTTGGAATCGGCGTACTAACGGAAATGAAGGTCGGACGAGAGCGACTGTTCATCAACCCGCCCCTGCTGCGGCTTCTTACCGGCGATCACCCCTAAAGCGCGTCGCGTTTTGACGGTATCGGCACCGCGATTGTACTAAGCCGCTGCCCGCCTTCCCGTAACCTCGGCGCCAAAAGTGACGCTAAGAAAGTTCTTTAATTTCAATGTGTTGAATGCGTAGATAGTCCTATCACATTGATTTATAAGCAT
>PLSW01000085.1 GCA_003165275.1 Caulobacteraceae bacterium | reverse complement strand
CGCCGCCCTGGCCGCCGCCGAGGCCGTAGTCGCCGGTTCCCCCCGGACCGCCCGCGCCGCCGTCACCCCCAAGGCCGACCTGGCCGATAGCGCTCTGCGCTTCCCATTGCGTTAGGTTAAGGGTGTCGGTCTGGACCGCTTCGTCGTCCGCTGTGACCTTTTCTGTCAGGGCGGTGACCTCGGCGTCATCACCGACCTCGTTAGCCGTGTCGGCCGCTTCCGCAGTCCCGGCCTCGACCACCCGTTCACCCTCGACGATATCGTCGGCCACCTCGCCCGCGGCCGTCGAGGCGGCGGTGCCGGCTTCGAACGGATCGGCGCCGGACGCGGTGTCGGCGATAGCGGTCGCCGTATCGTCAGCCACGGATTCCGAATCGGTCGCGATCTCGGCGGCGGCCTCGCCCTCCAAGGTCGCGTCGGCCCCGGCCGCTTCAACCGCCTTGGCCAGCAGGGCGGAGTCTTCCGCGTCCTGGTTCGTGTCCTTCAGCAGCGTATAGGTCAACGCGGGATTGAAAGCCCATCCGGGTTCGCCGGCGCCGCCGACGCCGCCGGTGCCGCCGGTCTGCTTGGCGCCCACGCCCGACGCGCCCTGGACGGCGTCGCTGCCCGGAAGGCCGTTCCCGGATCCGTCGCCGAACAGGGCGACGCTGTCGAACCAGGTGATGCCGTTCTGGCCTGTGGCCGCCTTGCCGCCGGAGCCGAGAACCGCGCCGAGGTTGTTCAGCGTCCCGCCGGTCGGGGAGTTGGTGTTGCCGAGGCCGCCGATCGCGGCGTTGCCTTCGACCGTGACGTTGTTGAGGGTCAGGGACGCGCCCTGCCCGACAAAGGCCACGCCGCCCGCGCCCAGGCCGCCGCCGCTGCCGGCGCCGCCGACTTCGGTGAAGTTGTGGATGTTGGCGTCCTGGATCGTGACGCTGCCGCTCATGATCGTCATCCCGGCGCCGCCGGCGCCGTTCAGGTCGACCGTGGTCGACGCCGTGCCGCCTTCGGTGACGTTGGTGGTGACGATGCCGGTCACCGGCGTCGGACCGGCCATGGCGCTCGTCGCGACGCCCAGGGCGGCGGCGACCGCCGTCGACGCCAGGAGCAACGACGATGTGCGGCGCGAAGAACGCGCGGCGACGAGGTCAGAGTTGGCGCGACCAGCCTTGTTGAAGATATTCGCGTTCATTTGGCTTATCGCCCCCAGGTGGTAGAAAAACAAGTCACACGTACCCACTCCGCGGAAATAGGATTTCCACGGCCCCGCTCGCTTAAAGCGATAGTAAAGCCCGCACTCGACCTACGATTAATTCGCGGTATATTATTGGTTAACCACGTCCTGGCGAGGAACGCATTGCTCAATTCGGGGATCGGCCGCAAAGACCTTATCGGGCCACGGCGCCTGCGACGTCAAACCGCAGATGATCGAGCTGATTCACCGCCCGCAACAGCCAAAACTAGAGATTGAGCCCCATACGGAGGTATCCGCGGGTCCCGATTGACTGATTCGGGTATGATGAAGCCGCCGGGCCGCCGTTGCGCGCGGCCGATATCGGCCATTCGGATCAAATGCTGGCGCGTCGTCTCATAGGGAAGCCCGAGCCGATCGGCGACGGCGCGCACGCTCGTCGGCGGGCGCATGTCGTCAGGGGGCGACGTGTCGGCGCCCGCGTTGCGCCAAGCCTCGCCCGCGTCGTTGGTGATGCGCTCCACATTGATCGCCATCGCCGTGATGAAAATCAGGCCTCGGACGAAGTCGCGCTCGTAGTTCTCGATTCCGTCGAGCAGCACCCGCATGACATGGCCATTCATGATCGCTTACAGGGCAAGTCGCATCGATTCGGGCGCGAGGGTGACGGTCGGCTCGGGAAGGCCCCGGTGCAGGGCGGCCGCGGCGAACACGTCGAAGCCCACCGCGTGCATCGCCCTCAGCATACGGACGAAGGCGACCTGCGTGGAATCGACCGCGTCGGCGAAGGGCTCGCCCGCCAAGACCGCGCCCAGTACGATCAGCCCTCGCTCGTCGATCCGACGGCAGTAGCCCGCCGCCAGCAGACGCTGGACGTAGCGACGACAGGTCTCGGGGGGGGGCAGGCTGACCGATTGGGCGAGGGCATGGGTGGTGATCGGCCGCCGCAGGTCGTCGTCCAGGAAGGCGCCGAAACCGCCGCCGGGCCGCCCTGGGTCGATCTCGACGCACTCGATGTTGGCGTGCTGGATGGCCATGAAGACGACCATGGCCTTGATGTCGCCCCCATGGGCGCGCGTCGCCGTGGCGAGGACGTCGATCATGAACTCGAGCACGATGCGGGTCACAAGGCGCGGCGGCGGCGCGGCGGCCGCCATCGCCGCGGCCGGGACGTCAGGGCTCGGCGGCGAAGGCTTCAGCCTCTGAGACGCCGGGCGAGGTCAACCCGCGGTCACCACAGCGTCGAAGTCGAAGCCCAGGCGCTCCAGCTGGCCGATGGCCCGCATGAGCCAAAGATAGATGTTCAGGCCCGACCGCAGATTGGCCGGATCCTGGTTGACCGGGCCTGGGATGATGAAGCCCCCGTCCACCCGCTGGGCGCGGCCCAGATTGACCATGCGGATCAGATGCTGGCGCGTGGTCTCGTAGGGCAGGCCGAGGCGGTCCGACACCGCGCGAATGCTCGCCGGCGCGCGCATATGGTCGGGGGGCGTGGTGTGGGCCTCGGCGAAACGCCAAGCGTCGCTCGGGTCATGGGTGATGCGCTCAACGTTCATCGCCATCACCGTGATGAAGATCAATCCGCGCACGAAGTCGTTGCCGTGGATACCCACGCCGTCCAGGATCACCCGCATTACATAGCCGGTCATCACCGCCGACAGGGCGTACTTGAGCGACTCCGGGGCCGGCCGAACCGCGGCCTCCGCGGGGGCGCGTCGGGCCCCGGCGGCGGCCAGCGCGTCAAAGCCCAGGCCGTGCAGCCCCTTTAATAGGGTGACGAAGGCGTCGTAGGTGGCGTCGATGGACGCCGCAAAGGGCTCGCGCGCCATCACCTCGCTCGGCACGATCAGCCCGCGGCCGTCGACCCGCCGGCAATTGCCCTGCTCGACCAGGCGCTGGACGTACCGACGGCAGGTCTCCGGGGGCAGGCTGGCCGACTGGCTGAGGGCGTGGGCGGTGATCGGGCGGCGAAGGTCGTCGCTGGGGTAGCCGCCGAAGTAGCTGGCCGCCCGCGCCGGATCGGACTCCATATATTCGACATTGGCGTGCTGGATCGCCATGAAGACGACCATCGCCTTGAAGTCGCCGTCGTGCGCCTTGGCCGCGGCGACCGTCAGGGTGATCAGATATTCGAGGACGACCCGGGTGACCAGCCGCTGGGGCGGGCCGCCGGTCGTAACCGGCATTGGCGTCATGACGGGGCCGGAAGCCCCAGGCGACAGCCCGTAGCGCATTTCCTCCGACACGCCCGCACCCCCCACCACACCACCGGCCCTATCAATCTAGTGCCAGCGCGAAGGGATTGGAAGCCGAGCTTGGGCTCGCTTTCGCCGCGGATGTCGCCCTCGCGGCAACACCACGCTTTCCACGCCGGACGGCAATGACGCCCGCATGTCTCGCGGCGGCCGCCAACTGCCGGACGCGGTCTAGCAGGTCGAGGAACTCGCCGCCGCCCAGGCCGTTCGACCGGCCCCCGACGCGGCGGTCGCCTCGGACTTTCAGGTCTGGCCGGCCACCCCGCCGCAAATCCCGTCGGCGCGCCGCGGGGGGAAGCCTGAACCCGCGGCGCCGCCAAAACCATCGTCCGCGACAATATTCTTCGCCGCCTGCCATTGAGCCTAGTCGACCGCGCCGCTGGCGCGTTAAGGACAACGGCGATGCTGAAGTCCCTCCCCAGAACCGTCGGCGTCTCCCAGCCGCAGACCGACGCGCCGGACCCCTCGACGCGCCTGTTGCGCATCGCCTTCCTGTCCTACCGGTCCGATCCCCGCGTCGGCGGCCAGGGCGTCTACCTGCGCCAGGCCGCCCAGGCCCTGGCGCGCCGCGGCCATCAGGTCGACATACTGTCGGGGCCGCCCTACCCTGACACGCCCCCCGGCGTCCGGCTCATCAAGATCCCCTCGCTGGATCTCTACAACCAGCCCCACAACGGCCACCGGGCTCTGCGGCCCCGCCACCTGCTCAGCTGGACCGACACGGCCGAGTACTTCGGTCACTGGGCCGGCATGTTCATGGAGCCCTGGAGCTTCGGCCGCCGGGCCGCGCGGTACCTCCGCGCCCATCGGGCCGAGTACGACGTGGTGCTGGACAACCAGTCCCTCTCGGACGGCCTCCTGGCCATCCAGCGCGCGGGCCTGCCGGTCGTTGGGGTGGTGCACCATCCCATCCGCCGCGACCTGGAACTGGCCCTGGCCGACGCCAGGACCAAGGGCATGCGCTGGCTGATCACCCAGTGGTATTCCTTCCTGAAGATGCAGGAAAAGGTCGCGCCCCAGCTGGCCGACGTCATCTCCGTCTCCGAGGCCTCCGCCAAGGACGTCGCCGCCTGCCTGTCGGTACGGCCGGAGGCGATGACGGTCATCCACCTGGGCATCGACCAGACCATCTACGGCCCCCAGCCGGACATCCGCCGCCGGGACAACCGCATCCTGACCACCGCCAGCGCTGATGTGCCCCTGAAGGGGCTTAAGTACCTGATCGAGGCCTACGCCATCCTGCTGGAACACTATCCCCGGCTGGAGCTGGTGGTGATCGGCAAGCCCCGGGAGGGCCCGACCCTCGAGATGCTCGACGACCTGAAGCTGCTCGACCGGGTGATCTTCGTCAGCGATCTGACCAACGAGGAGGTCGCCGAACACTACGCCCGGGCCACTGTCTGCGTGACCCCGTCGCTCTACGAGGGCTTCGGCCTGCCCGCCGCCGAGGCCATGAGCTGCGGCGCGCCGGTGGTGGTCACCGACGGCGGCGCCCTGCCGGAGATCGTCGGCGACGCCGGGATCATCGTGCCCAAGGCCGACAGCGCCGCCCTCGCCCGCGCCATCGCCGCCCTGCTGGACGATCCGGCGCGGCGGGCGGAGCTGGGCGCGGCGGCGCGGCAACGGGCGCGCAAGACCTTCTCCTGGGACGCCGCCGCCGAGGCCTATGAGGCGGTGCTGCGCCGCGCGATCGCCCGCAGATGCTGACCGTGCGTCTGGCGGCGCTGGGTCTTGCGCCCGGCGACTGGGTTCTCGACCTCGGCTGCGGCGAGGGCCGGCATGTGCACGGCCTGGCCATGATCGCCGGGGTGAATGTCGTCGGCCTGGATATGGACGCGCCGAGCCTGATCAAGGGCCGCGAGGGCCTGTCGCAACTGCCCGCGCGCGAGGGGGACGCCGTGACCGCCTTCATGGTCGGGGACGCCTATCGCCTGCCCTTCGCCGACGCCGCCTTCGACGCGGTGATCTGCTCGGAGGTGCTGGAGCATTTGCACGACTATCCCGCCGCCCTGGCCGAGATCCGCCGGGTGCTGAAACCCGGCGGCCGGTTCGCGCCGACGGTGCCGCGGGCCTGGCCGGAGCGGCTGTGCTGGGCCCTGGCGCCCGGCGCCGGCGGCTACGCCGACCAGCCGGGGGGGCATGTGCGCATCTTCCGCGAGGACGAGCTGCGCGGACGCATTTCCGGCCTGGGCTTTTCCTACCAGGGCAAGCACTACGCCCACGCCCTGCACGCCCCCTACTGGTGGCTGAAGACCGCCTTCTGGCGCCGGCGGGACGACCATCCGCTGGTCAGGCTCTACCACCGCTTCCTGGTCTGGGACCTGATGCGGCGGCCGGCCCTGACCCGCTGGATTGAGGCGGCCGCGGCGCCGGTCATGGGCAAGAGCCTGGCGCTCTACTTCCGCAAGGCCGCCGCGTGAGTTTCGCCGTCGGCACGGTGGGGCCGCCCCCGTCCCTGTCCTTCCTCGCCGGGGCCCTGGAGGTGATCCTCGCCGAGCAGACGACGGCCGGCGCCATCCCCTGGTTCGACCATGGCCCCTGGGATCCCTGGAACCACGCCGAATGCCTGATGGCCCTCGGGGTGATGGGCGAGTTCGCGGCCGCCGACCGCGGCTTCGCCTACCTGGCCGAGACCCAGGAGCCCGGCGGCGCCTGGCTGGCCGAATACGGCAACACCCTGCCCATGGCCGACCGGCTGCACATGGCCCGCACCCCCGCCGCCGCCTTTCGCGACTCCAACTTCGCCGCCTACCCTGCGGTGGCCCTCTGGCACCGCTACCGGCTGGGCGGGGATTTAGGGCTGGCGCGGCGATTCTGGCCGATGGTGCGGGCGGGGATCAACTTCGTACTTTCGCTGCAGCATCCCCATGGCGACATCGCCTGGTCGGCGGAGGCCTTCCGCGGCGCCGATGACGACGCCGTCCTCGCCGGCAACGCCTCGATCTTCAAGAGCCTCGACTGCGCCCAGAAGCTCGCCGCCCTGGTGGGCGATCCCCAGCCGGCCTGGCGGGCGGCCCAGTTGCGCCTGCGGGAAGCCATCCACCGCGCCCCGCACCGGTTCGACCGCACCAAGGACCGCTCGGACTTCGCCATGGACTGGTACTATCCGGTGCTGGCCGGGGTCTATTCGCCGGCGGCGGGTCTGGCGCGGCTGGAGGCCCGGGTCCCGCGCTTCGCCGTCCTCGGCCACGGCTGCCGCTGCGTGGCCAGCGAGCCCTGGACCACGGTGGCGGAGACCTGCGAACTGGCGATGGCCCTGATCGGCCTGGGCGCCCACGCCGCGGCCGGCGCCCTGCTCGACTCCCAATGGCGGGCCCGGGACGAGCGCGGCGCCTACTGGATGGGCTGGCAGTTCGCCGAGGCGATCGTCTGGCCCCAGGAGCGCCCCACCTGGACCCAGGCCGCCGCCATCCTCGCCCACGACGCCCGAGCCGCCGCCAGCCCGGCCCATGATGTGCTGACCCGGCTTTAGGGCGGGTTGTGATGAGACGGAACGGTCGCAATCGCACCCGCTGATTGCAGTCAAGCTCGCCGGAATCAGACCCGCCGCAAAAGCCGAAGGCTCATCACCGCTTCGACCTCCTCATAGAGGTCCGACGCCAGCGCCCGCTGGTAGACCTCGAACGGCGGCCGTCCCCCGTCCGCTGGATCGGGAAAGACGTCGTGGATGGCGAGGACGCCGCCGGCCGCCAGGTGCGGCGTCCAGCCGCGATAGTCGGCCAGCGCCGCCTCCATAGTGTGGCCGCCGTCGATGAACAGCAGGGCCAGCGGCGTCGCCCAGACCCGGGCGATGAGCGCCGAGCGCCCCACCACCGGGACCACCGTCTCCTCCAGCCCCGCGCGCCGCAGGGTCGTGCGCAGGAACGGCAAGGTGTCCATGGCGCCCGCCGCCGCGTCCCAGGTCTCCGGATCGTGCCAGTCCCAGCCCGGCTGGTTCTCCTCCGACCCCCGGTGATGGTCCACGGAGAACAGCACCCCGCCCACCGCCTTGCAGGCCGTCCCCAGATAGACCGCCGACTTGCCGCAGTAGGCGCCGATCTCCAGGCAGGCGCCCCGCGTCGCGCAGTCCAGGGCCGCGTCGTAAAGCGCCCGGCCCTCGGCGGGGTCGATGAAACCCTTCACGGTGTCGATGTCGATGGGAAGTCGCATGCGGCGGCCTTGGCTGTGGGGGATCGTCCTTATGCCAAGCCCATGCCGCCGTGGCGATGGCGGCGCGGGCGGCGTTCTCCACCTTTTCCGTCCTGGCCGGGCTTGTCCCGGCCACCCAAGAACACTGGCGCACCAGGACATCTCCAATGGCCCGACGCCGCGGAATGAAGGCTGCGGCGGTCGATCGCGATCAGCGGGTTAGGCCTGTGATCCTGGGTGGCCGGGACAAACCCGGCCAAGACGGTGACGGAAGATGGCGGCGAGCCACCGGCGTCACCGCGGCAACCGCACCTCCAGGATCGCCGGCCCGGCGAAGACGATGTCGCCGCCGGCGTTGCGGGCGATCTGGCGGGCGATGGCCAAGCCGAGGCCGGCGCCGGGGGAATTGGCGTCGAGCTTGTGGAAGCGCTCGAACACCTGCCCCTGGCGCGATTCCGCGACCCCGTCGCCCTCGTCGGTAACCTGAAGCACCTGAAACTCGCCCCGCGCCTCGACGTCGACGGTGACGCGGCCGGCGCCATGGGTCAGGGCGTTGTCGATCAGGGCGTTGATCAGGTCGGACAGGGCGCGGGCGTCGGCGCGGACCAGGACCGACGGGGCCGGCGATCGCACCTCGAGTTCCCGGCCCATGGCGTCGAAGCGGGGCGCCAATCCCGCGGCCGCCTCCCGCGCCAGGCGCGCCAGGTTCACCGGCTCCGCAGTCGCCGCCGCCCGCCGCTTCTGCTCGGCCGTCGACAGGTCGAGCAGCCCCGCCACCAGCCGCGCGAGGTCGCCGACGTCGCGGCGGACCGCCGGCCAGTCCACCGCCCCCTCCGACTGCGCCCGCTGCAGGCGAAGGTCGAGGACGGTGAGGGGGGTGCGCAGGGCATGGGCGGCGTCGGCGATGAAGCGCTTCTCGCCCTCGTAGGCGGCGGCCACTCGGTCGAGGGCGGCGTTGACCGCCCGGGCCAGGGGGCGAATCTCGGCGGGCAGGGACGCCTCGGTGAGCCGGGCCGCCGACTCCGGACCGATGGCCGCCGCCTCCCGCGAGGCGCGCAGCAACGGCCGCAGGCTGATCACCGCCACCCCCCAGGCGACCGCGACGCCCAGGACCGCGAACAGCAGGAAGACCAAGGCCGGCGCCAGGTCCTCCAGGAAATCGGGATTGGCCTCGTCGAACCGGCCCGGCGGGGTTCGCGCCACCACCAGGGCGTAGCCGCCGGGCCCCCGCGCGTTCAGGGTGAGGTCCTGCGGGTCGCCCTCGAGGCGCAGGGGGCCGATGACTTGGCTGGGCGCCAGGGGGTGCGGCGCAAGCGGCCGGTCGAGGTTGCCCGACCGGGCCACCGGCCGGCCTTGCGGATCATAGAGCGTGAAATAGGCGGCCTGCGGGATGCGGTAGGCCTGGCGCCAGGCTCCGGGGACCGCCAGGGCGACGAACCGGCCCCGGCTGTCGAGGCGTAGTCCGGCCAACAAGTCCCGCGCCTGGCGATCGAGGCTTTTTTCCTCGACGGCGTTCTGGGCGCTGAGCGCGCTCAGCCGCTGCAGGAAGACCATGGCCCCCGCGCCCAGGCCGAAGATGCAGACCAGGCCGATCAGCAGGCGAAACCGCAGGCTGGCGAAGAGACCCGCCCCGCTCATGGCGCCGCGCACAGGCGAAAGCCGATTCCCCGGCGGTTCTCCAGCCGCACCCCCGCGTCCGCCGCCTCCAGGGACCGGCGCAGCCGCGAGACCGCCGCGTCCAGGGCGTTGGGGGTCACCGGCTCGTTGAAGCCGTAGAGCCGCTCGGCCAGGTCGTCGCGCACAACGATCCGCCCCGCCGCGGCGATCAGCGCCTCCAGCAGCAGGGTCTCGCGCCGGCCGAGATTCAGGGGCGCGTCCCCGGCGAAGGCTTCCAAGGAGGTGGTCTCGAAGCGCAGGCGGCCGAGGGTGACGGTGACCTCGGCGCGCCGGCCGGGGCGCCGCAGCACCGCTCGCAGCCGCGCCTCCAACTCGTCCAGGTCGAAGGGCTTGACCAGATAGTCGTCGGCGCCGGCGTTCAGCCCCATCACCCGATCCTCCAGCCGGTCGCGGGCGGTGAGCATCAGGGCGGGGGGCGCGCCGGGGGTGAGCAGTGAGACCCCGCTGCCGTCCGGCAGGCCCATGTCCAGCACCATGGCGTCGTAGGCGGTATCGCGCAGGGCGTCCCGGGCCGCGGCGACGCTGCCGACCGCATCGATGACGAAACCGCGCTCGGCCAGGTGCGCGGCGGTCATCGCCCGCACCTCGGCGTGATCTTCGACCAGCAAAACCTTCATTCGCGTCAGGACCACGTCAGCTATAGAACCCATCCTCATAGCGCCAATTTCAGATTGAGGAGCCGTCCCTTGCATATTCGGTCGTCCGCCTGCGCCGCCGCCCTCGCCTTCGCCGCCCTGACGGCGACGGCCCTGCCCGCCGCCGCGGCGCCCGCGGAGCCGACCTACGCCGTCTCCGGCAGGATCGCCGGCCCGGACGGCGGCTGGGACTATGTCAGCTTCGATCCGGCCCACCGCCGCCTCTATGTGAGCCGCAGCGACGGGCTGCTGGCCCTGGATGTCGATTCCGGCGTGGTCACCCCGCACCTGGCCGACGGCAAGCGCACCCATGAGCCCCTGGTCCTGCCGGGCGGCGACACCGTCCTGCTCACCAACGGCGCCAGCGGCACGGCCCTGGTCATCAACGCCGCCGACGGCAAGCAGACCGGCGAGATCCCCACCGGGACGGCCCCGGACGCCGCCGGCTTCGAGACCGGAACCGGCCTCGCCGTCGTGGTCAGCGCGGTGGGCGTGGCCACGGTCATCGACCCCCAGGCCAAGACGGTCGTCGCCTCCATCCAAGTCGGCGGCAAGCTGGAGTTCGTCGCCGGGGACGGCCACGGCCACATTTTCGTCAATGTGGAGAGCAAGAACGAGATCGCCGTCCTCGACCTGAAGACCAAGACCGTCAGCGCCCGCTACGCCCTCGACGGCTGCGACAGCCCCGGCGGCCTGGCCTACGATCCCAAGGCGGGGGTGCTGATCGCCTCCTGCGACGGCGGCGTCGCCAAGGTGATCGCCGCCCGCACCGGCAAGGTCCTGGCCACCCTGGCCATCGGCAAGGGACCCGACGCGGTGATCTTCGATCCCGTCCGCGGCCTGGCCTTCATCCCCTGCGGCGGCGACGGGGTGCTGGACGTGATCAAGGTCGGCGACGGCGCCGACGCCAGGATCGTCCAGGTGGTGACCACCGAACGCGGCGCCCGCACCGGCATGGTCGACCCCAAGACCGGGAAGATCTACCTGCCCGCCGCGTCCTACGGTCCCCCGCCCGCCGCCGGCGGCCGCCCGGCGATGCTCCCGGGCAGCTTCCACCTGCTGGTGGTGTCGCCATCGGCCTAGGGGGCGAACGCACTCGCGATCGGGGAACCTTACGCTCCACTATTCGTGGGACTGGCCGCTCCGTTGAACTGCACGGCGTTTTGACGTACATGGGCGACGAAGGATTTGCCCATGCCCGCCGCCACGCCTCGCCCCGCCCCTTCGCGCGAACTGAAGAGGGAGCGCCTCGAACTGCGCGTCGCCCCCTCGGCCAAGGCGATGATCCAGCGCGCCATGGCCGTCAGCGGCCTGACCGCCGGCGACCTGGCCTATGAAGGCGCGCGCCGGGTGTTGGACGAGCACGAGCGGATGCTGGTCAGCGGCGCCGACCGCGACGCCTTCCTGGACGCGGTGATGAATCCGCCCGAGCCCACTGACCGGCTCATATCGGCGCTGCGGCGACACCGCGACGAGATCGGCTGACTCTTGGCCGTCGTCATCGAGGCGCTCGCAAAGCATCACGATCGGGCGGGTTTCACCTGCGGCCAGCCCGACCTCGACGACTGGTTCCGGCGCCGCGCCGGCCAGGACGAGCGCCGCAACGTGGCGCGCGTCTTCGTCGCCGTCGACGATGACCTGGGCGTGGTCGGCTTCTACAGCCTGGGCGCCTTCACCCTGGCGTTGGGCGCGCTCCCCGACGACGTCGCCCGCAAGCTGCCCCGCTATGACGCCATCCCCGCCGCGCTGATCGGCCGCCTGGCGCGGGACGAGCGTGCGCGGGGCCGAGGCATCGGCGACCTGCTCCTCGCCGACGCCATCCTGCGCATCCTCGGCGCAGGCCGCACCCTCGCCGTCTTCGCCATCGTCGTGGACGCCAAGGAAGAGCGCGCGGCGCGGTTCTACGGGGCGTTCGGGTTTAGGGCGTTTCCAGGGCGGCTGGAGCGGATGTTCCTGCTGACTTCGACGGCGGCGGCGGGGTTGGAGCGGCTCTAGGTCGGCGTGGCGCCATCTGGTGCGGGCGGTCGGGGTCGAACCGACACTCCTTTCGGAACCGGATTTTGAGTCCGGCGCGTCTGCCAATTCCGCCACGCCCGCAGCAGGCAGGTCGGTTAGCCTTTTGAAATCGCCGCGTCCACCCCCGAGGCGCTGGGCTAGCCGCGGGGTTTGGGGATCACCCGGCTGAGCCGCACGCCGTTGTCGTAGCGGGACGCGCCGCGGTAGGCGACCACCTCGCAGAGGATGTCGCCCCCGGCCTCGGCCTTCCAGATGTAGCCGCGCTCGAACAGCAGGGTCCCGCCAGCCGGCCCGAAGCCCTCGTAGGTGTCGCCCCAGGGAACGAGCTTTGCCAGTTCCGCCCATCTCAGGGTGGCGGCGGCGCGCATCTCCTCCTCGGCCGCGGCGGCGAGTTCCGGATCGGCGTCGGGAGGGGGAGTCTGGGTCAAAAGAGGGCGCCTCGGAGAAGGGGCCTATATCAAGGGTGCGCGGCGGCCTTGCGCAAGAGGCGCGCGCCCTTGGCCGCCGGCCGCGAGACGCGGGGGCCAAACCCTGCTAGAGCCGCCCTTCCCCTAAAACCGGAGCCGGCGATGCTGCGTTCTCTCTACGAATGGGCCATGCGCCTCGCAGCCGGCCGCTACGCCCTGCCGGCCCTGGCCGGCGTGGCCTTCATCGAGGCCACCTGCCCCTTCGTGCCCCCGGACGTGATGCTGGCGCCCATGGTGCTGTCGCGGCAGGACCGGGCCTGGCTCTACGCCGGGGTCTGCACGGCCGGATCGGTCTGCGGCGGGGTGTTCGGCTATATGCTGGGCTTTTTCCTGGCGCCGGCGGCGCTGAAGCTGCTGGCCCTGTTCGGCCACCCGGACGCCTTCGCCGCCTTCCAGCAGCTCTTCGCCCAGTACGGCCTGTGGGTGATCCTGATCAAGGGCTTCACCCCGGTGCCGTATTTTCTGGTGACAATGGCCTCGGGCATCGCCCATTTCAATCTGCTGATGTTCGTCGGCGCCTCCATCGCCACCCGCGGCGGCCGGTTCTTCCTGGAAGCGGCGCTGCTGCAGCATCCCCGGGCGAAGGCGGTCATCGACCGCCACCTTAACCTGATCGCCCCCGCGGCCGTCGTGCTGCTGATCGCTGCGCTGCTGGCGGTGCGGATGATGGAGGGACATCATCCGAAGGCGGCGGTTGCGCCGGCGCCGGCGTCTTCCTCTTCCGCGACGAGCCCCCATCAACCTTGAGTTTCGGTGACAGTTTACTTAACTCGTTCCACGACTTTCGAAGCGGCGCGAACGGGTCGCGAGTTAAGTAAACTGTCACCGAAACTCCCCGCAGCCCGCAGGGAAGCCTGCTGGCGACAGCCCCCCTTGGGCTCCGCCCCGTTTCGCGTCATACCTGCGCCATGCGCAGACTGATCCACGCCGTCCTTCGCCACTGGCTGCTTATCGCCCTCGCCACCTCGGCGGCGATGCTGGCCATCGCCCACGGGTTCGAGACCTTCGGGGGCCTTGCGCCCTGCACCCTGTGCCTGCGTCAGCGGGAGGTCTACTGGGTCGCCCTGGTGCTGGGCGGCAGCGGGGTGATCGTCAGCCATGTGCCGCGGCTGGCGCGGTTCACCCGAATCTTCGGCGTCCTGCTGGCCCTGGTTTTCCTGGTCGGCATGGGCGTCGCCGTCTACCACGCCGGGGCCGAGTGGAAGTGGTGGCCTGGCCCGACCACCTGCGCCAGCACCGGCGCCCACGTCAGCGCCGCGGCCCTGGCCGGCCTGCTGCACGGCGCCAAGGTCTCCGCCCCCCATTGCGACGAGGCGGCCTGGCGGATGCTGGGCCTGTCCATGGCCGGCTGGAACGTGCTGATCTCCCTGAAGCTGGCGGTCTGGAGCCTGCTCTTCGCCACCACACCCGCCCGGAAGCTCGGCGATGACTGAGACCGCCCCGCCCCCCCGTCCCGGCCCCGACGCCCCCGCCGCGCGGCTGGGGGAGATCCTGCGGGTGGACCACGCCGGCGAGCTGGCGGCGGTGCATATCTACCGCGGCCAGCGGGCTGTGCTGAACAAGGCCCCCGGCAAGGACCGCATCGCCTACCAGCTGCAGGAGATGGAGGCCCACGAGGCCGAGCACCTGGCCGCCTTCAACCAGCTGCTGACCCGGCGCCGGGTGCGCCCGACCCTGCTGGCGCCGATCTGGCGTGTCGCCGCCTTCGCCCTGGGCGCCGGCACGGCGCTGATGGGCGAGAAGGCCGCCCACGCCTGCACCGAGGCCGTGGAAGACGTCATCGAGAAACACTACGCCGGCCAGATCGCCGAGCTGCAGGACCGGGAGCCGGCCCTGGCGGCCGAACTCAGCCGCTTCCGCGACGACGAACTGGCCCATCGGGACCAGGCCGTCAGCGAAGGCGCCCACGCGGCGCCCCTCTACCCGCTGCTGTCGGCCGTGATCGCCGCCGGCTGCCGCACGGCGATCAAGATCAGCGAGAAGCTCTAGCCCCCCCACTCGACAACGAGGACCGGCGGCCGTCAGCGCGGACGGCGAGACGGCCCCAGGAGGAACACCCATGGATATCGAAGCCATCCGCCGCGGCGCCGAGTCGCCCGAGGTGGCCGACGCCGCCGGCGCCCAGGCCGCCGCCGCGGACCTCGCCGCCGCCTTCGTGGCCGACCCCGTGTTCGACTGGTTCGCCCGCACGGACGGCCGCCGCGCCGCGGCGCGGCTGGGCTTCTTCAAACACCTGATGCGCGAGCTGGTCGCCGGCGCGGGCCAGGTCCGTCGGCCCCCGGCTGGCGGCGCGGCGGCAATTTGGATGCCATCGGAGAGCCTGGGGCCGACCCCGCTGATCAAGGAGGTCCAGGCCCTGCCGATGCTGCTGGCCCTGACCGGCTGGTCGCGCTTCTATCGCCTGCTGCAGCTGCGCGAGGTGATGGACAAGCACCACCCCCTGGACCGGCCGCACGAGTATCTGTGGTTCTTGGGCGTGACCCCGGAAGCCCAGGGGCGCGGGGTGGGGTCGCGGCTGTTGAAATCGCACCTGGACCACCTCGACGCCATCGGTCGCCCCGCCTTCCTGGAGACGGCGACGGAGCCCAATCTGCGCCTGTACGGCCGTCACGGCTTCAAGGTGATCGCCGAATACCGCCCAGGCGGCGACGGACCCATCAACTGGGCCATGTGGCGCGATCCGTTGGCCGCGGAATAGGCGCCCGTCCGCTGGAGCCGGAACGATCGCTGCGCGACCGCTCCGGCCCTGGGGATCACGGATTGATGATCGCGACCACCTTGTGGGTGCGGCGGTCGATCAGCAGGCGCTGGCCGTTGATGAAGGTCCAGCGGTAGCGTTCGTATTTCGGGATGTCATACTCGGTCACCGTGTCCGGCAGGACGGCGCCGACGGCGATGTTTCCATCATAAGACACCGGTTGGACCTCGGTGGTCGTAATGTAGGTGCGGACCCGTTTCGGAGGATCCACCGCCGCGCCGGCGACCCCGCCAGCGACGCCGCCGATGACCGCGCCCACCGGGCCACCGACCACCGCCCCGGCCACGGCGCCGCCGACGACGCCGACCCCCGCGCCGGCGCTGCCCTTGTCCTTGACGACTGTGGTCTGGGTCGTCGTCGTGCCCGCGGCGTCGACGGAGGTGGTCGTCTGGGCCAGGGTCGGGGCCGCGGTCAGGAGCAATCCCGCGGCGCTGATGCTGAACAGAAGGTTTCGCATGTTTTTTTCCAATTCATTTTGACTGCGTCAGCAACGCGGACTTGGCGGCGCCTGTTCCATGAGGAGCCGGCGCGCGCCCCGACGGTCGCGGGCGGCCCAATGAATTCGGGTTTCACCCGGGGCAGGGCGGGCGCGCCAGGCGAATGCGAGGGGCGGCGCGGCTTGCGATCCGTCCGCCGCGCTGGTCGCGGCCCCGCCGGCGACGGGAAGGCGGGTCGGCGCGGACACCGCCGGGGCGGGTCCGGCGAGCGAGTTGACCTGCAGCGGCCGGGCGCGCCCAATGCGGCCGCATTGATCCTCCGCAAGGGCGCGGGCTCCATACACCAGCAGGCTGCGCGACATGGCCGACCCCTGCTTCGAAGTGCGCGGACTGACGAAGGTCTACGGCGCCGGCCAGAACGAAGTCTTCGCCCTGCGCGGGGTCGATATCGACATCCTCATGGGCGAGGTTCTGGTTCTGCTCGGCCCCTCCGGCTCGGGCAAGTCCACCCTGCTCAACATCCTCGGCGGCCTGGACCGCGCCACCAGCGGCGCCGTGCGCTTCGAGGGCCGCGACCTCGTCGCCGCCTCCGACCGTGAGCTCACCCAGTTTCGCCGACGGTCGGTGGGCTTCATCTTCCAGTTCTTCAACCTCTCTTCCAGCCTGACGGCCAAGGAGAATGTCGAACTGGTCACCGAGATCGCCGAGAATCCCATGGACCCCGCCGAGGCCCTCGGACTGGTCGGGTTGGGTGATCGGCTGGACGCCTTTCCGGCCGAGCTTTCGGGCGGCCAGCAGCAGCGGGTGGCCGTCGCCCGGGCCATCGCCAAGCGGCCCAAGGTGCTGTTCTGCGACGAGCCCACCGGCTCCCTGGACCGGGAGAGCGGCATTCTGGTGCTGCAGGCCATCGTCGACCTCGCGGGCAAGACCGGGGCGACGGTGATGATCGTCACCCACAACGCCGTGGTCGCAGACCTCGCCGACCGGGTGGTGCGCTTCTCGGACGGCGCGGTGCTGGATGTGCGCGCCAATTCCACCAAACGCGCCGCCAAGGACCTGGTCTGGTGATCGGCGCCCTGGACATGAAGCTGCTGCGCGACCTTTGGCGGCTGAAATGGCAGGTGCTGGCCATCGCCCTGCTGATCGCCTGCGGCGTCGCCGTCGGGGTGATGTCCGCGTCCACCCAGATCTCTATGGAGACCGCCCGGGACGACTACTATCGCCAGACCGGATTCGCCGATGTCTTCGCCACCCTCAAGCGCGCGCCCCTGGCCGTGGCCGACCAGCTGGCGCGCATTCCCGGGGTGGCCGAGGTCGACCCGCGGGCGGTCAAGGGCGGGCTGATGCAGGTGGCGGGCCAGGCGCGGCCGGCCACGGTGCTGCTGATCTCCCTGCCCGATCCTGGTCGGCGCGGCCTCAACCGCATCGTCCTGACCGCCGGGCGCGAACCCGCCCCCGACCGCGCTGACGAGGCCGTGGCCCTGAAGACCTTCCTGGACGCCGCCCACATCCCCCTGGGGAGCCGGTTGGCGATGGTGGTGGACGGCCGCCGGATCGAGATGCGCATCGTCGGCGCCGCCCTCTCGCCGGAGTATGTGGTCGTACCCAGCGGCGAGACCGGCCTGCCGGACGACGCCCACCAGGCGATCCTGTGGGCGCCGCGCCGCGCCATCGCCTACGCCCTGGGACTGGGCGGAGCCTTTTCCAGCGTCGCCCTGAAGCTGCAGCCGGGAGCCCGGGAACCAGCGGTGCTGGCCGCCGTCGACCGCATCCTCGCCCCCTACGGCGGGTCTCCCTCGGTCGGGCGCGCGGACCAGGCCTCCAATAAGTTCCAGCAGGAGCGCATTGAGCGCCTGGGGGTGATGTCGGCGGTGGTCCCGCCGATCTTCCTCGCCGTCGCCGCCGGCCTGATCAACCTGATCCTCGGCCGGCTGGTGGAGGCCGAGCGCGACCAGATCGGCCTCTTCAAGGCCTTCGGCTATTCGGACCTCGCCGCCGCCCAGATCTATCTGAAGATGGCCCTGCTGGTGGCCCTGATCGGAGACGCCGTCGGGGGCCTCTTCGGCCAGTGGCTCGGCGCCGGCATGACCGCCCTCCTCGCCCAATACCTGCGCTTTCCGCAATTCGAGGCGAGGTTCGCCTGGGCGACCTTCCTGGTCGCGGCGGGAATTTCCCTGGTCGCCGCCGTGGCCGGGGCGATGGGGGCGGTGCGGCGGGCGGTGCGGGTCAGCCCCGCCGTCGCCATGCGCCCGCCGGCCCCCACCGCCTTTCGCCGCGGCGTCATTGAACGGCTGCCGGTCTGGTCGGCCCTGGACCAGCCCACCCGCATGATCGTGCGCAGCCTGGAGCGGTTTCCCTTGCGGGCCCTGGCGACCATCTGCGGCCTGGCGGTGAGCCTGTCCCTGCTGGTCGGCTCGCGCTTCCTGTTCGACAGCCTGGACGGGATGGTCGGCAAGATCTTCTTCGAGGAACAGCGCTGGAGCGACTCGGTGACCTTCGTCGAGCCCCGGGACTTCGTCGCGATCGCCCAGACCCGCCGCCTGCCCGGCGTCCTGACCGCCGAGCCCACCCGCGGCGCTCCCGCGGAAATCCGCCTGGGCCGCCACACGGAGAAGTCCGGGATCACGGGTCTGCAGCCGGGCGCCCTGCTGTCCCGCCCGGAGCTGACCAACGGGACCTTGGCGCCGTTCAAGGGCCGGGGTCTGGTGCTCTCCCACGCCCTGGCCGCCCGGCTGGGCGCCCAGCCAGGCGATGTGCTGGCGGTGAGGATTACCGAGGGGCGGCGGGCAAGCGCCGACCTGCCGGTCACCGCCATATCCGACGACTATTTCGGCGCCGCCGCCTATATGGACCGCCGCGCCCTCAACAGGCTGATCGGCGAGGGCGACCTGGCGACCGGCGCCCAACTGCTGGTGGATCCGAACCGGCGGCGCGCCTTCTACGCCGCCATCGCCCGCATGCCGACCATCGCCGGCGCCGCCTCGCGGGCGGACGCCCTGGCCAGTTGGCGCACCAGCGTGGCCCAGACCCTTAACCTGGAGATGGTGTTCTTCCTGGGCTTCGCCGCCGCCATCGGCTTCGGAGTGGCCTATAATCTGGCCCGCACCGCCCTGGCCGACCGGGCGCGGGACCTGGCCACCCTGAGGGTGCTGGGTTTTTCGCCGATGGACTGCGTCTACATCCTCTTGGGCGAGCTCTCCATTCTGGCCCTCGCCGCCGCGCCCCTGGGCCTGCTCGGGGGGATCGGCCTGGCCGAGGGCCTCGCCGCCTCCCTCTCGCGAGAGGATTTCCGCCTGCCCGGCGATGTGCCGCCGATCAGCCTGGGGGTGGGCCTGATGATCTATTTCGCCACTATCGCCGTCGCCGCCGTCCCCGTCGCCCGCCGGGTCGGCGATCTCGACATGGTCGCCGTGCTGAAGACGAGGGATTGACCATGCCGCCTGCGACCGCCCCGAAATCCCCGCCCCGCAAGACCCTGATGCGCTGGAGCCTGGTGGGCGGCGTGGGCCTGGCCGTGGTGCTGATCGTGCTGATGTTCCTGCGCGCCCCCGCCATCCCGGTGGAGGCGGCCCAGGTGGTCCGCGGGCCCATCGACGAGGCCGTCGCCGACCAGGGGCAGGCGCGGGTGCGCCGGGCCTATGTGGTGGCCGCCCCCATCGAGGGCCGGGTCGAGCGGCTGCCGGTGGAGGTTGGCGATCCGGTGGTCGCCGGTCAGACGGTGGTGGCCCGGCTGCTGCCTTCGCCGAACGCCGTCCTTGACCCCCGGGCCCGCGCCCAGGCCCAGGCCGCGGTGGACGACGCCCGCTCCGCCCTCGCCGCCGCCGTCGCCCAGAGCCAGGCCGCCGCCGACGAGGCCGTCCGGGCGGCGAGCCAGAACGCCCGCACCGCCCCCCTCGGCCCCTCGGGAATCGTCAGCCGCCAGCAGGCCGAGGACGTGCGCGCCGCCGCCGACAAGGCGCAGCGCGCCCTGCAGGCCGCCGACGCCGCCGTGCGCCAACGTGCCGCCGACCTCGCCTCCGCCCAGGCCGCCCTCGCCGGCCCGACCTCCCCCGCCGGAGCCGTCCTGCAAATCACCTCCCCGGCCAGCGGCTACGTCACCCACCTGCTGCAGCAGAGCGAACGCATCGTCCCCGCCGGAACCCCCCTGGTCGAGGTCAGCGACCGCAACGGCCTGGAGGCGGCCATCGAGTTTTTGTCCCAAGACGCGGTGAAGCTGCACGCCGGCGACGCCGCCGAACTCTACGACTGGGGCGGCGCGAGGCCCGTCCCGGCGCGGGTGCGCCTGATCGAGCCCCAGGGCTACACCAAGGTCTCCGCCCTGGGGGTGGAGGAGCAGCGCGACCTCGTGATCCTCCAGCTCGAAGGCGACCCCGCGGGCTGGTCCGGCCTGCAGCCCGGTTTCCGGGTCTGGGGCCGGGTCTTCCTGCGCCGGCTGAAGGCCGCCGTTCTGGTCCCCACCGGCGCCCTGGTCCGCCAGGGCGCCGGCTGGGCGGTGTTCCGCATCGAGGGCGGCAAGGCGCGGCTGCGGCCCGTGAAGATCGACGTGATCACCGACGAGGCGGCCGAGGTGACCGGGGGCCTGGCCCCCGGCGACCGGGTGGTGAACTTCCCGGCGGACACGATCAAGGATGGGGTGAAGGTGAAATAGGGCGACCGGACCGCCATGGCTTTCCGAACGGCCTCGCCCGCCATCGAAGCCATCCCAGCTTGGCCGTCGCTCGACAATCCGCAAAAGGACGCGCAAACTCGCCTCTGACGTGAATTGCGACAACGTTCGATGTGTGGGGGAATGCCATGCAGGATTCGGCCGGCCCGGGGACCGCCGCGACGTCCCTCGCCTCCATCGCCGTCCCGCCGGGCGGCGGCGGCCCCTTGCTGGGACCGGGACTGCCGGGGCTGGCCGCGCGGCTGGGCGCGCGGTTCCTCAGCCGCCCCCTGCGCCTGGGCGCCAATGTGGTCGCCGTCCGTCACCGGGATGTGTCGGAGGTTCTGCGCCGCGACCTCGACTTCCTCATCGCCCCGGTCAACGCCTCCCGCATCGACGAGGTCAACGGCCCCTTCATCCTGGGCATGGACCGCGGCGACGCCCTGACCACCGAGCGCCATGGCCTCTACGCCGCCCTCGCCGAGATCGACCTGGACGGGCTGATGGTGGAGGCGGGCCAGAGGGCCGACGCTCTCCTGGCCGGGGCGCCCGCCCGCATCGACGCCATCGGCGGCTACGCCCGGCTGGTGGCCGGCGGGACGGCCCAGCGCCTGTTCGGGGTGAAGGGTCCCGACCAGACGATCTATCTGGATGTGGCCCGCGCCATCTTCGCCCACACCTTCCTCAACCTGAACGGCGATGCGGCGGTGCGGGCGCGGGCCATCCGCGCCTCGATCCTGATGCGCGCCTGGCTCACAGACGAGATCGCCCGCCGCCGGGCGGCCGGGGAGACTGGGGCCGACCTGATGGGGGTGCTGATGCGCCGCGGCGACCTGGACGACGATGCGATCCGCCGCACCCTGGGCGGCATGCTGGTGGGGGCGGTGGACACGACGGCGTCCGCCGTCGCCAAGATCGTCGTGATGCTGGGCCGCGACGCCGCCCTCCGCGCCAAGGTGGTCCTGGACGTGGATGATCCGCAGGCCTTGGCCGGCTGGTGCCGCGAGGCCCTGCGGCGTTGGCCGCACAACCCCGTCGTCATCCGCCGGGCGGCGACCGACACCGATCTCGCCGGCGTCCCCGTTCCCGCCGGCGCCCTGGTGATCGCCTGGACCCAGGCGGCCATGTTCGACGAGGAGGCCTTCCCCGACCCCCCGCAGATGCGCGCCGACCGGCCCGCCAGCGCCTATCTCCACTTCGGCGGCGGCCTGCACCCCTGCGCCGGCCGCGCCATCAACGACCGGCAGATTCCAATGCTGGTCGGCAAGCTCTTGAAGCGCGGCATCGCCAGGGTCGGCCCCGTCGGCTGGGCGGGCCCCTTCCCCGCCAAGCTGCCAGTCACCCTAGGAGCGTCTTGATGGCTCAGGCCCTGGTCACCGTCGCCGCACCCCTGGCGGTCGCGCGCATCGCCGAGGCTCTGGGGGCGATCACGCCCCTGGGCAATCCAGCGGCGGGGCCCGTGGCCGACAGCCTCAGGACCCTCGACGGCGACGAGGGCGTGCACTTCGTCAGCCTGCACGCCATCGCTCCCACCGACGCCGACAGCCCCACCGGCCACATCGTGCTGGAGTTCTCCGCCGACGGCGACGAGGCGGCGGCCTTGAAGCGGCTGGTCCAGAGGATCGGCCCGCAGCTCCACGCCGTGTTCGCGATGGCGGCGGACTGGCGCGGCGGCGATCTTCTCGCCTACCTGTCCGCCCGCAAGCTGGAGTTGGGGGTCGGTTGGACCGGGCGCACGGGCCTGGCCTTCGCCGGGACCCCCGGCATGACCGTCGGCCGGATCCGCCGGGAGGCCGACCTCGCCGAACACCTGTCGCGCAGCCTTGAGAGCCAGGGGGACGGGCTGAGCGCCCTGCAGCGCTTGGCCCTGGTCCGCGATGCGGTTCGCGCCGATCCGGCGCTGAAATGGGCGCTGCAGACGCCGCCGGCCCTTCCCGTCGCGCCGGTGTGGAACACTCTGAGCCTTACGATCGGCGTCGTCCGATCGTTCGTGACCACCTTCCTGTGGCCCTTCGCCCTGATCTACGGCGCCGTTCTGCTCTGCGGCCTCGTCTACCTGTTCATGACCGACGTCCTGTCGACCATCCTGGCAGGCGGGGCGGCGGCGATCGTCGGCGGCCTGTGGTCAGGCCTGCTCTGGGCGGTCGGCGCCCTGGCCTGCCTGGCCGTCCCGCTACTGGCCTTCGCGGCCTGGCTCTATTTTGACCTGCGCAAGAAGGAGGCGACGGACTGGCTGGACGAGCGGGTGGCGAGCCGGTCCGTGATGCACGAGATCCTGGCCCGGGAGAACCGGCACGCCCAGAACCACATGGTCTCGGTGACCCAGCGCAAGCCCGGCCTCACCCGCCGGATCACCACCCGTTTGGCCTTCTGGATCATCGGCGCCCTGGCCGGACTGCAGTTCCAGCCCGGCCACCTGGGCAACATCGGCACCATCCATTTCGCCCGCTGGGTGATGCTGCCGAACAGCCGCGACGTCGTCTTCTTCTCCAACTACGGCGGCAGCTGGGAAAGCTACCTGGAGGACTTCATCACCAAGGCCCACGAGGGGCTGACGGCGGTCTGGTCGAACACCGTGGGCTTTCCGCGCACCGAAAACCTGTTCGAACAGGGCGCCACCGACGGCGAGCGGTTCAAGCGCTACGCCCGCCGCAGCATGCTGCCGACCCCGTTCTGGTTCAGCGCCTATCCCAGCCTGACCACCGACAATGTCCGCACCAACGCCGCCATCCGGGCGGGGCTGGCCGCCGCCATGACCGACGAGGAGGCGACCGGCTGGCTCGACCTCTTCGGCTCGGCACAGCGTCCCACAACCAAGCTGGAGAGCGACCAGATCCAGAGCCTGGTGTTCGGCGGCCTGGGCTTCATGCCGTTCGGCCACGTCATCCTGGTCCGGTTCGGCGGGACGACGCCCGCGGTCCGCGCATGGCTGGGCCAGATCCGGCCCCACGTGGCCTTCGACGACGGGCGCAGGCTGCGGGCCAAGGCGGTGATCTCCCTGGGCATGGGCCCCGGCGCCCTGGCCAAGGCCGGCCTGCCCGCCGGCGCCCTCGAGACCTTCCCTATCGCCTTTCTCGACGGCATGACCGGCCCGGGCCGCTCCCGCATCCTCGGCGACGACCTGAACGACCCGGCCGATCCCTGGTGGTGGGGGGCGACGGAGGCCGCCGACGCGGCGCTGTTGATCTACGGCGAAAACGACGCGGCGGTGCAGGCCCTGGCCCAGACGGTCCGGTCACTGACCCTGGCTGGCGGTCACACGGTCTATCGCGAGATCCCCCTCGCCCCCGTTGGCAAGCCGACGCTTGAGCCCTTCGGCTTCCTGGACGGCGTCTCCCAGCCGGTCATCCGCGGGACCTATCGGGGGATGCGCAACCCCGATCCGATCCATCTGGTCGAGCCCGGGGAGTTCATCCTCGGCTACCCGGACAACCGCGGCAACCTGCCCCCCGGCCCGCTGATGGACGCCCTGGACGATCCGGACAACCGGCTGCCGATCCGCATCGACGCCCAGTCGGGGATCGACAGCAATATCGTCAATGCGCCGCGGGAGATCGCCCGCAACGGCTCGTTCCTGGCCATCCGGCAGCTGGAGCAGGATCACGACGCCTTCTGGGCCTACTGCGAGGGCGAGGCCGCCCGCCTCGGCGACCGGCTCCCCGCGCCCTACCAGATCACCAAGGCCTTCATCGGCGCCAAGCTGGTGGGCCGCTGGCCTGACGGCTCGTCCCTCGTGCGCAATCCCTATGAGCCGAGAGCCGCCGACGAGCGGACCCACGACACCTTGAGGCCGCAGAGCCGCCTGGCTGTGCGCCCGGTCGCCGCGGCGGCGGCGGCGCCTCCCAAGACCGGCAAGGACGGCAAGATCGGCGACGACCGCAAGGTCGTCTTTGGCGACAACGACTTCCTGTTCGGAACCGAGGATCCCCAGGGTCTTCGCTGTCCCTACGGCGCGCACATCCGCCGGGCCAATCCCCGCGACAGCCTCGACCCCGGCTCACAGGACCAGGTCGATATCTCCAACCGCCACCGGATCTTGCGCATCGGCCGCCGCTATGCGCCGCAGGGGGAGGAGAAGCCGGGCCTGTTGTTCATGTGCCTGAACGGCGACCTGGAGCGGCAGTTCGAGTTCGTGCAGCAGACCTGGCTGGGCAGCGAGACCTTTCAAGGCCTGGCCGGCGAACGCGATCCCCTGGCGGGCAATCGCACCACCTGCCCGAACGGCTTCACCCTGCCCACCCGGGACGGGCCGGTGCGGCTCTCGCCCCTGTCGCGCTTCGTCACCCCCCGCGGCGGCGGCTACTTCTTTCTGCCTGGCAAGACCTTGCTGCAGTTCCTCAGCGGCTGAGGCGAGGACGCCTAAGCCTCCAGCTCGATGTCCCAGTAGAGGTAGTCCAGCCAGCTTTCGTGCAGGTGGTTGGGCGGGAAGCGGCGGCCGTGTTCCTGCAGCTCGTACATGTTCGGGCGGCGGGGATGGTGGAAGGGATGCATGCCGGCTTCACGCGGGGTGCGGCCGCCCTTGTGCAGGTTGCAGCGGGCGCAGGCGGTGACGATGTTTTCCCAGGTGGTGCGGCCGCCGCGGGAGCGGGGGATCACATGGTCGAAGGTCAGGTCGTCGCCGGAGCCGCAATACTGGCAGGCGAAGGCGTCGCGCAGAAAGAGGTTGAAGCGGGTGAAGGCCGGAGGCCGGTCCTGGGCGACATACTGCTTGAGCGACACCACGCTCGGCAGCTTCATCTCGAAGGACGGCGAGTGGATCACCTGGTCGTAGGTCGAGACCACGTCGACCCGATCCAGGAACACCGCCTTGATCACCTCCTGCCACGGCCAGAGCGACAGCGGATAGTAGGAGAGCGGCCGGAAGTCGGCGTTCAATACAAGGGCGGGCGCGCCGGACGGCGGGCGTTTAAGCACCTCCATGACCGGACCTCCCCACGGCCGGGCGGACCCGGCGATTCGGACGGACGATGAAACTGAAGACGAAACTCCTCTCGGTCAGAGGCGGCCAGAATCAGGCCAGAACGCAGCAGTCGTCCCTCCCTATAATGCTTATTGCGCGACACCTCCATGTCAACGCGGTTAACCCGCGCGCAAGGATTGCGACGCCGCAATTCAGGTCAGGTCGGCGCCCACGGCCTGGCTGACCGAGGCGAAACCGTCGGCGGCGAGGCGGGCGGCGACGTCGCGGCGCACGTTCATGACCAGGCCGGGCCCCTGGTAGACCATGCTCGAATAGAACTGCACCGCCGACGCCCCGGCGCGGATCTTGGCGTAGGCGTCAGCGCCGCTGGCGATTCCGCCGACACCGATCAGCGCCAGCCGGTCCCCGGCCGCTTGACGGACCTGCCTAAGGACCTGTGTCGAGAGCGGCATGAGCGGCGCTCCCGAGAGGCCGCCGGCCTCCTCGCGCGCCGCCCCGCGCAAGCTGGACGGTCGCGAGAGGGTGGTGTTGCCGACGATCAGTCCTTCGAGGCCATGGGCGATCGCGGTCTCGACGATGGCCTCGATTTCGTCGTCCGCCAGGTCCGGCGCGATCTTGAGGAAAACCGGCGCGTCAGGGCCGGCCGCGCGCAGGCGCCCCCGGGCTTCGTCCAGTCGGCCCAGCAGCTCGCTCAGGGCCTCGCGGGTCTGCAGGGCGCGCAGGCCCGGGGTGTTGGGGGATGAGACGTTGACGGTGAAGTAGTCCGCCAGGCCCCAGAGCCGCGTCAGACCCAGGACATAGTCGCCGACCCGGTCGGCGGAGTCCTTGTTGGCGCCGATGTTGGCGCCGACGATCCCCCGGCGACGGCGGGCGGCGAGACGCGCGGCGAAGGGCTCCAGCCCGCCGTTGTTGAACCCCAGGCGGTTGATGACGCCGCAGTCCTCGGTCAGGCGGAACAGGCGCGGGCGCGGGTTGCCGGCCTGGGCCAGGGGGGTGACGGTGCCGCATTCCACGAAGCCGAACCCGGCGGCGAGCATGGGATCGGCGACCTCGGCGTTCTTGTCGAAGCCGGCGGCCAGGCCCACGCAGTTGGGCAGGTCGAGGCCCGCCAGGCGCGTCCGCAAGCTGGGCGTGGGCGTGGCGGCCGCGCGGGGGCCAAGGCCCCGCTTCAGCGCCGCGATGGTCACCTCGTGGGCGGTCTCGGGGTCGAGGGTCCGCAGGGCGCCGGCGATCAGGTCGTGCAGGGCGCTCACGGCAGCAGGGCGGCGACGTCCGGCGCGCCGTCCGCGCCCAGGGCGATGGGACGGGCCGCGGTCACCGCCGAGGCCGGCAGGACGCCGTAAAGGTGCGGGAAAAGGTCTCCGCCCCGGGACGGCTCCCAGCGCAGGGCTTCGCCGAGGCGGTCGGCCTCGACGGTCAGCAGCAGCAAATCCGCCCGGCCCGCGAAATGGCGCCGCGCCGTCTCCTGCGCTTGGCCGGCGGTGGAGAAGTGGATGTAGCCGTCGGCATGGTCCACCGGGGAGCCTTCGAAGACCCCCGCCGCTAGCGCCGCCGTCCAGGCCGGCGCGTCCAGGATCTTGTAGATCAGGCTCACAGCACGCCGCCGCCGTGGTCGCGGGGCAGCAGCAGGGTGTCGAAGGCCAAACTCCCGTCGTCCGCCACCGTGAACACCGCCGCGGACGCGGTGGGAAAGCCTTCGCCCATCCGGGTCCGGGCGGGGGACGGGGGCGCGCGCAGGTGGGCGAGGGCGAATTCGTGCAGGCCGGGATTGTGCCCGACAATGAGCAGCACCCGCGCCTCATCCCGCGCCGCCGCCACGGCCTGTTCCAGCTGTTGCAGGCTGGCCAGGTAGAGCGGCCGCTGGGACAGGGCCCGGGCCGCTGGAAAGGCGAAGGCCGCCTCCGCCCAGGTTTCCTGGGCCCGGCGGGCGGTGGAGACCAGCGCCAGGTCGGGGGCCAGGCGCATGTCGGCCAGCACCCGGCCCATCAACGCCGAATCGCGCCGGCCCCGGTCCGTGAGGCCCCGCTCGACGTCGTCGCCGGACGACGACGCCGACTCGGCCTTGCCGTGGCGCAGCAGAATCAGACGTTGCATGGCGTCTCCCTAACGACGACGAATGCGTTCGGCTGTGTAGCCGCCCTTGGGGCCGGACGGAAGCGATCGGTTGACAGCGCGCGGCGACGGCGGTCCAAGGCGAGCATGAACCGCCAGACAGGCTTGATGCAAATGGTCGGGACGGACGGCGGGCTGATGCGTTTCGGCCCGGACAGCCCTCTGCGCCTGGATTCCGGCGCCCGTCTGGACGACCTGGAAATCGCCTACCGCACCTATGGCAAGCTCAACGCCGAACGGTCCAATGCGGTCCTGGTCTGCCATGCCCTCACCGGCGACCAGCACCTGGCCTCCGAGCACCCGGTGACCGGCAAGCCCGGCTGGTGGAGCCGGGTCGTGGGCCCGGGCCTGCCGTTGGACCCGGCGCGCTACTTCATCATCTGCTCCAATGTGGTCGGCGGCTGCATGGGCACGACGGGCCCCTCGTCCATCGATCCCGTCACCGGGCGCGCCTATGGGCTGAGCTTTCCGATGATCACCATCGCCGACATGGTGCGCGCCCAGGCGATGCTGATCGACGCCCTGGGGATCGAGACCCTGTTCGCCGCCGTCGGCGGCTCCATGGGCGGGATGCAGGTGCTGCAGTGGGCGGCGGATTTCCCGCAGCGCCTGTTCTCGGCGGTCTGCATCGCCGCCGCGCCGCGGCACTCGGCGCAGAACATCGCCTTCCACGAGGTCGGCCGCCAGGCGATCATGGCCGATCCCGACTGGCGGGGCGGCGACTACGCCCACCTCGGCGTGCGTCCCGAAAAGGGTCTGGCGGTGGCGCGGATGGCGGCGCACATCACCTACCTGTCGGAGCCCGCCCTGCAGCGCAAGTTCGGCCGCGAGCTACAGCGGGACGGCCTTTCCTGGGGCTTCGACGCCGATTTCCAGGTGGAGAGCTACCTGCGCCACCAGGGCGCCAGCTTCGTCGACCGGTTCGACGCCAACTCCTACCTCTACATCACCCGGGCGCTGGACTATTTCGACCTGGCCGCCGGCCATGGCGGGGTGCTGGCCGAGGCCTTCCGCGGCGCCCGGGACGTGCGGTTCTGCGTGCTCTCCTTCACCTCCGACTGGCTCTATCCGACCCCGGAAAGCCGCTCGATCGTGCGGGCCCTGAACGCCGCCGGCTGCCGCGCCAGCTTCGTGGAGATCGAGACCGACAAGGGCCACGACGCCTTCTTTCTCGACGAGCCGGTGATGAAGGCCTCCCTCGGCGGCTTCCTGGATTCCGCCGCCCACGCCCGGGGCCTGCCTTGACGCCCGTTCGCGAGATGGCGGTCCGCGAGGACTTCCGCGAAATCCTGCGCCTGGTGCGGCCCGGCGCGCGGGTGCTGGACATCGGCTGCGGAGAAGGCGCGCTGCTGGAACTGCTGAGCCGGGAGAAGGGCGTCGACGGACGAGGGCTCGAGATCAGCCCGGCCGGGGTGCAGGCCTGCCTGGCGCGGGGCCTGGCTGTTGTGCAGGGGGACGCCGACCGCGATCTCGCCGACTATCCCACCCGGGCCTTCGACTACGCCGTCCTCTCGCAGACCCTCCAGGCCGTGCGCGAGCCCCGGCGGGTGCTGGCCGAATTGCTGAGGGTGGCGGAACGGGCCGTCGTGTCCCTGCCGAACTTCGGCCATTGGCGGGTGCGGCTGGCGCTGATGACCAGCGGCCGGATGCCGATGACCCCGGCCCTGCCCGAGCCCTGGTGGGAGACGCAGAACATCCACCTCTGCTCCCTGGCCGACTTCGTGGCCCTGACCGAGGATCTGGGGGTGCGTATCGAGGCCTGCGCGGCCCTGGCGGCGGGACGGCCGGCCCGGCCGATCGACCCGCGGCGGGCGATCGAGAACTGGCGGGCGGAGGCTGCGATCTTCCTGCTCAGCCGCCCAGATTCCCGACCGGCGCCGCCCGCGACGGGCCCGCGGTCGGACGATCTGTTCGGGGAATAGGGCGGCCATCCCACCTGAACCCCCGCCATGACGGTTGAGGTAGTCTCGATCAACTCAACCGGCGACGACCCGCCAAACCCCGCCCCTAGAACAGGAAGCGCGCCATCGCCCGGGCGTCATAGGTCTCGTAACCGCTGCGGAACACGCCGCCGGCGTCAGCGCTGAAGTCGGCGAAGGCGCCGCCGGCGCGCAGGCCCAGGCGAGCCAGCAGGCCGCCCCGTTCGGTGAATTGCGGCGACAGCGTGAAGCTCTGTCCACCGGCGAAGTGGGCGGTGGTCGAGGCCGGACCGCCGGCGACGATCTCGCGCCAGCCGATGGTCATCTCCGGCCGCCATTTGACCGAGTCGCCGAAGGTGGCGCCCATCACCATGTCGCCCTGGACGGCGGCTTCCTGGCTGGTCTTCGAGGCGACCGACAGGTCGACCGCCGATCCGCCGTCGCTCTCGGAGTGCGCGCCCTCGTAGAGGGCCGTGTAGTCGGCGACGACCTCGGGGCGCAGGTAGAAACGGCCCAGGTTCATCGGATAGTTGAGCTCGATCTGGCCCGACACCAGGCCGCCGTACCAATTGGACTTGGCGCTGTGGATCAGGGTGGCGGCGGTGGTGTCGTTGACCTGGTCGATCACATAGCGGTGGCCCTGGAAGAAGGACCAGCCCGCGTTCAGATTAGCGCTGGCGTTGAGGCCCGGCCCCGTCGAGCGCCAGTAGACCCCACCTTCGACGACCGAGGCGCTCAGGCTGGCGTCGGCGACCTGGACGCTGTCATGCACCGCATTGGTCATGAAGGCGGCCGCAACGCCGACGGCCCCGTCTGAATTGGCCTGTTCGTACCCCGCCGCCGCGCCGAAGCCGGAACCGTTGTAGCCGTTCACCGAGTCGGACGAGTTGCGGTCGTTGACGTAGCTGATCTCCTGCACCCAGCCGCGGCTTTCATCGTCGCGCAGCTTCATCGGCCCCTCGGCCTCCGCCCGCGAGATCGCCTGCTGCCCGACCATCATCGTTTCGAACGGCCCGCCGGCGTAGTCGGGCAGGAACTGATCATAGAGCTTTACGAAATCGGACTTGGTCGTCTTGCCGAGCAGGGCGGCCGACGTGTCCGCCTGGCTGTCGAAATTGGCGTAGATCGCATTGAAGGCCGACGATTCGGCCGGGTTGAGGCCGGCCTGGGCCACGGTCTTGGGGGTCAGTGTGATGTCCACGGTGGTGGCCGAGGTAGTGACCGTGCCGGCATAGAAATAGGGAATCGAGCCGAGCAGGGCGTCGTTGACATTGGGCGCGGTCAGTCCCCCGCTGGTGGTGATGACCTGGTAGGTCTCCGCGCCGGGGAGCTTTCCCGTCACCGCGATGCCGACGGAGGCGCCGGAAGCCAGGGTCACCGGGCCGGAGACGATGAACTTGTCGTAGTTGCCGGTCGCCGCGTTGGCGGTGAAGATCACCGCGCCGGCCTGGCCGATATTCAGGGTCGACAGATTGATTGGCCCGGTCACCGTCGTCGACGTGCCCGCGTAGGCGCCCACCGAGGCCCCGGCGTTGTTGGTCAGGTAGAGCGTGCCTGAGGTCACATACACCGCCAGGGTCCCGGCGTTAAGCAGGGCGCCCTTGACCTCCAGCGGATCGGTCGCGTTGTTCTCCACGCTGGCGCCGGCGGTGCCGATGTCGAGGATGTTGTTGGCCCCGGTTCCGAAGCTGATTCCGCCGGTGATCGTGCCGGCCTGCACGCTCAAGGTCGCGCTTCCCGCGCCGAACAGGATGTCGCCGGTGATGGAGGGCGTGGGGGCGACGAGCGCCGTCCCCGTATTGGCGAGCGCGGTCGTGTTCGCGGCGTTGAA
>PLSW01000172.1 GCA_003165275.1 Caulobacteraceae bacterium | reverse complement strand
TGAACCGCTGCCTGGTCCTCAGCGTCAACGAGAGCCGCGAGCAGACCCGGGCCATCCATGTGTTGCAGCGCCGCCGGCAGACCCTGGAGGGCTTGCTGGCCAATGAGGACCGGCAATCGGTCCTCGCCCTTCACCGCAACGCCCAGGGCCTGCTTGAGGCGCTGAAGGTGGTCAATCCGTTCGCCGATGGGCTGACCTTCCTGGACGACAAGACCCGCACCCGGCGCGACCACATGAAGTACCTGACCCTGATCCAGGCGATCGCCCTCTTGCATCAGCACCAGCGGCGTATCCACGCCATCGAGCACCGCGGGCGGGCCGTGCGCTACATCGAGGTCGAGGCCGGCGACATCGCCCTGGCCAACCGGCTGGCCAACGAGGTCCTGGGGCGGACCCTGGACGAGCTGCCGCCGCAGACCCGGCGCCTGCTGGGCATGTTGACCGGCTGGGCGGCCGAGGAATGCAAGCGCCAGGCGGTTCGCCGGGGCGACTTGCGCTTCGGCCGCCGCCAGGTCCGCGCGCTGACCGGCTGGGGCGATACCCAGCTGAAGGTCCACCTCGCCCGGCTGGCGGAGCTGGAATACCTGCTGATCCATCGGGTGAAGGCCGGCCAGGGCTACGAATACGAGCTGCTGTATGACGGCGAAGGGCAGGCCGGCGAGCGCTTCGTCATGGGGCTCTCGGAAGCCGGCTCTCCGAAACAGGCCTACGACGATCAGCGGTCGGGGTCAGGCGCGGCGCGGTCGGCCCCTGGTCGGGGTGCGGTCGCCCCTCGGTCGGGGGGTGGTCGGCCGCCCCAGACGCCCGCAACACCCACGCTGGTAAGGGCTGATGACGAGGACGCCGCCGAGACGCCGAAAACGCACGTTCAGAGGATCAACGGCGCGGCGGCGTCGTACCCGCAGCCGCCGGGCGGCCCGCAGCCGGCGCCCGGCCTGCATCTTCCCTTAGCCGCCACGGCCTAAACCGTGCCGAGGAAGCGCGGCAAGGGCACGCTGAAAGGCCGCAAGCCCCATAAGGGCATCTATCACCCGCCGGAGCAGAGCGTCGGCGCGGCCGACCCCGACAGCATCTGGAACCACATGCACCGGTTCACCCGCTGGCGGCGGGAGAAGAACTACTCCCCCCACACCATCCAGGCCCATGAGCGGACGCTGCGGGTGTTCGCCGCTTGGGCGGCCGAGCGCGGGCTGATGCGGCCCCAGGAGATCACCAAGCCGATCCTGGAGCGCTGGCAGCGCCACCTCTATCTGCATCGCAAGGCCGACGGCGAGCCGCTGACCACGCGCAGCCAGATCGCCCACACCCACCCGGTGAAGGCCTTCTTCCGCTGGCTCGCCCGCGAAAACCACATCCTCTACAACCCGGCCTCGGAGCTGGAGATGCCGCGCATCGGCCGCCGGCTGCCCAAGCACATCATGAGCGTGGCCGAGGCCGAGAAGGTGCTGGCCGTGCCCAACCTGAAGACCCCCGTGGGCTTACGCGACCGGGCCATGCTGGAGACGCTCTACTCCACCGGCGTTCGCCGCCAGGAGCTGATCAATCTCAACGTCTATGATCTCGACGCCGATCGCGGCGTGGTCATGGTCCGCGAGGGCAAGGGCAAGAAGGACCGGATCATCCCGATCGGGGCCAGGGCGCTGGCCTGGATCGAGAAGTACCTGGAGGACGTGCGCCCGGACCTGGCCAGCGGCGCCGATCCAGGGACCCTCTTCCTGGCCACCACGGGCCAGCCCTTCAGCCCGGCGCGCCTGGCCGAGATCGTCCGCGAGGCGGTCAATGACTCGGGGATCGGCAAGCGCGGCTCCTGCCACATGTTCCGCCACACCATGGCGACCCTGATGCTGGAGAACGGCGCCGACATCCGCTTCATCCAGGCCATGCTCGGCCACGCCGAACTCTCATCGACCGAGATCTACACCCAGGTCAGCATCAAGGCCCTGAAGGCAGTCCACACCGCCACCCATCCGGCCAAGCCGATCAGCGCCACGGGCGCCGACGCCTACCAGCCCAAGGGCGATCCGAACGCCGAGGCGCTGCTGGCCATCCTCGAGATCGAGGCCGACGAGGAAGCCGACCAGGCCTGAAGCCTGACGCCGGCCAGCGCCCCGATCCTTCCTTAGCCGCTAAGGGCCGCAGGCCCCCTTCGCCTGAAAACGTGCGTCAGGGGGTCAGAACGGCTACGCTCGTATCTGACTCGGCCGCAGCGGACGAAAACCCTTGTCCTTCATCAGGAAAATCGATGTCCGCGCCGCCGAGCCCGTCAGGCTGCCTATAATCGGCCAGACCATCGGGAACCTTATCGCAAGCGGAATGCAACCGCAGTCCCCCAGTGCGCCGGGCACTCTGCCAACCTTCAATGGCCTTCCCTACGGCCAAATGAACCTCAACCCCTATGGCGACTCCTTCGGGCCTCAGGCCACGTTCGCGACGGGGGGGACTGGTGATGCGTCGGCAGGTGACACGAACTTCGTGTCGGCCGATCAGATTCCCACGGTGACGGCCATCGGCGCCAACTTCGTAGCAGCGGCGCCGATCGACATTCCGTCGGATTTGCAGACGGTATCGTCCTCTTTGAATGTGCTCGACGACGGCAAGGCGGCCCTCTCAGACGGCAGCAACGATGGTCAGGAGGTGGTGGTCACAGCCGACCCTCGAAATCTGTCAAATCAGTCGGATGCCGGAGGCCCAGACTCCTCAAGTTCAAATCAGTATGGGCGCGCAAACCTATATGGTGGAACATTAATTGATGTATCGTCGCCATTCTCTAGCGCATCAATAATTTACGAACTCGCCACGAAATGGCTCGATCGGTTTGAAACGGCGAGCACGGTACTTGAAACTGGAAAGAGTATAATTGAGGCCAATACCGATAAATATAACGGTGATTTATCAGCGGTGCGGAATGGCGTAAATGTTCTAAGCAATGGGTGGGTGGAATCCGAAGTAAATTTCCCCGACGGCCATTCCAATATTACCGCTCAAATTATTGTGACGCCATATGGCGTAATGCTTACTAAGTCTGGAGGCGATCTATTTTATAGTCCGCCATTCAATTCCGGAGGCGGAGTCACTGAAGGCGGATTGGATCTGAATGGAGCTAAGCCGTACATTGTTCTTCCTCCGCCGGTAGATGTAATAAATAATAACTGGAATCAGTGGAATAATATGGAATACCTAACATATAGAAACGAAACTTATAACCTCGATAATGGGGCGTTTGCCCAAGGCGCCTTGGGCTTTGTAAATCTATTCTCGCCAGCGCCAGGTGGATTTACCGGCTTTGTGGTCGGTAAAGGGGCAGAGCAATTTCTAGGATATACGGACAGTATTCCTGGATACGATGCCGCCCAGACGGGCGCGATACGGCAGGCGGCCATTCAATTGCGAATGTATCAATTGAGCAAAGTGGGTAGGTAAATCAGATGATCGTCCACCTCATTGGATTGTCTTTTTGGTCAAAAATACTTCTTGCGGCACCGATAACCCAAACGGTCGAATTGATAGGGTCTGCGGCTACTCCGGTTCCATACCAAGCTGTTGCACGCTGCTATGCGACTTATGTTGAGCTCGGATATGCTTCCACGATGCCAGTGCCTGCGCGGAAGGCCGCTCTATATCAATCTGAAGCCAGCAATGGAGCGAATGGCATCAATTCGTTCGTGGATCGCGCCGCGTCAAGAATTGGAGTCGATTTTTATAGATACGCCGCAAAGTCACGCTTTGAGACAAGACGCGCGTTTCATGTGGCGAATCCGAAGCAGATGGAGAAGCTTGGCGATGGACTCTACAACGATGCAATTGAGTGCGATAAAGCGCGAGTTAGATGGGGCGATGTAATTGTTTCCACACCGGGGATGTAACAGTTGCAGTGTGATCACCGTTCCTCATCCTCGTGCCTTCCGAAAACTCATCTCGGCGAAATCCGCCCACATCGCCGGTGCCGACCGCCGAGCCTCGGCTGTGAAAAGATGCCGCCGAGTGCCGTGACGCGCCAGCGCCGCCCCTAGCCTGCGGCGCCCTCAATCCTGACAGGGTCCCCCAAACCCGAATCGACCCACTATGGGGCTCAATCCCGTTCGACCGCCCCAAAAATAGAAGCACACATCACGCACGGGCTGCGCCTAGCAAGCCGTTGATAAATCAACGGAAACAAACCGTGGCGATTGCTATCTGATTGATAGCCGCATCTCCAAAATCCTACTGTCCTGAAGGTCTTCAACGGGTTAGCGTGCTATCTAACCGATAGCCATGGAGCACGCCTTGAAACCCCCAGCCAAGCCGCCCGCGCGGCACGCCAATCTTGTCGCCCGAGTCTCGCCGCAGGCCAAGGCGGGGCTTGAACGGCTCGCGGCCTCCTCTGGCCGGACCCAGGCGGCGGTGATCGAGGGGCTGATCGCCAAGGCGCTGGAAGACCCGGACGGCTACTATGTGCGCGCGGCGGCGATCAGCGCCTTCACGGCCGCCGCCCTGGCGCGGGTGACGCTGGGCACGGTCGCGGCGGACGATGCGCAGCTGAGGGCGGCGCTGAGCGTGGTCGACAACGTGTCCAGGGGCCTGTTCGGGGACCTGCCCCCGCCGCCGAAGACCGCGCGCGGCCAGGAGGCGCCGGACGAGCGCATCGAGGCGCTGTTGGACG
Source organism: Caulobacteraceae bacterium (assembly GCA_003165275.1). GTDB lineage: Bacteria > Pseudomonadota > Alphaproteobacteria > Caulobacterales > Caulobacteraceae > Poindextera. Next base: position 4,191 of record PLSW01000172.1, on the reverse strand, counting down.
CCTTCGGGCTCCTTGACGCGGCGGGATGATCGCCTGGCCATGGCCGGCGGCGATGTCGTGGAGGGAGCGTGGCTGTTGCGCGCGATCGAGACTCAGCCCCGTATCCAGCCTGTGCTGTGGGGTGTTCCCCAGCCCTTGAAGATCGGTCAGGCGGGCGGGTTCGAGCCCAAGCTTGGCTGATATTGTGGACAAGGGCGCATATACGAGTCGCTTGGGCTACACCCACCCGACCCCTGCGCCCAGCTCCGCCCGACCCCCTCATGGGCGTGCGGTGCGGCGGGTCCGAAATCTCAAATTGTGGACAATGGCGCAGTTACGGATCGCTTGGGCTACGCCCACCCGATCACTGCGCCAGGCCCCCGGCCCGGACCCTTGCCAAGGGCGTTGCCCTTAGCGATCACAGGAGCGGCGCCACGGTCGGCGGCGGCGGCGGGACGTGCCATCGGACCATGCGGGCGTCCTGGGGCCTCTGCGGCGACGTGGTGGGGAGCATGGCCAGCCGGCCGCCTCAACCCCATGCCCTTCGGGCTCGGCCTGCGGCCTCGGGGTTGACCCGTCCGACCGTCCACGCTCAGGGCTGACCATGCGGATCGCGGGGCGATCCGCTTCGGTACGAAGCGTCCGCCGACGGCGGGGCCGTCCAGATAAACCGAGGGCGGCTCTTGCGAGCCGCCCCGGCAACGTCTCCCCTTGCGGGGCAACGGACACCCTCTCGGGGCCGCGAATGGGCTGATATAACCCTTGGATCGCTAATTTTCAACGACGAACGGCTTGGGGAGCCACTTGATGACCCGCGCCAGCACGTCGTTGAAGTCCGCCTCGGGCAGCAGCGGGATCTTCCCCCTGAACTGCGTAAACCGGCTTGGCGACACGGTGGCGAGCATGTTGCACAGGGCCCACGACTGAACCCCCTCGATCTGGACGGAGAGCTTATGGGCCCAGGGGTCCGCGTCGTCGTGCGGCTCGGTTGAGGTCGGCACGACCAGGCAGGGGCCGTGCAGGGTGTTCTTGTAGGACACCACGATCACCGGCCGGGTCTTCCACATCTCGGGCAAGCGGGCGTCGGCCCAGAACTCGCACCAATAGACCTGCCTGATCTTGGGCGCCGCGGTGATGCGCGGCCTGACCCACGGCGGCCGATCCGGTCCTTGCTGTTCGGCCATGCCCTGTCGGTCCCCTTCTTGGCCTTGCTCACCGCCGCTCGACGCCCTTCGGGGGCGATCGGCGCGGGCTGAATCCCTTTTATAGCTGCTAAACGGCTTCGCCAGAGGAGCCGCTGAGGGCGGTCCCCGAGGGTGGCGCGGTGATGTGTCCGCCGGCTGGCGGCGGGGCGTTAGCCGAGACCCTGGCCGATGGCGAAGGTCCCCGACTCAAAGGTCATCGTAGGCGCCGTCCTCGGGGTTCTCCCAGACGGCGGCGAAGGCGGGCGCGCTGGCGGCGCCGGCGGCGCGGACGAGGGCGCGGTCCTGGTCGCGCGGGCCGATAAAATCGACGAAGTCCTCGACGTCGGCGAGGCGGTTCGTGGGGGTGTTTCTTGGGGCTGTGTCGCGCGTAGCCATGGCGTCAGGAGGCCTTCGCCCAGCGCCGTGCTTGGTGCTGGAGGACGAGGCCCTGGAGGACCGCCTTGGCGGTCGCCTTCTCGTCCGGTCCGAAGCTGCTCAGCGCTTCGAGGAAGTGCTTGAACTCCTCGTCCGGTCCGCGCTCCGACTCATCGAAAAGGAGCATGTCGGTCGAGACGTGAAGGGCCACGGCGAGGCGGAGAATGCCGTCGAGCGAGGGCTGACTCTGACCGCCCTCATAGCGCTTGATCTGAGACAGGTTGATCCCTGTCGCGGCGGCGAGTTGCACCTGGGTCATGCTCCTCGTCTTGCGGGTGGCGACGAGTCGGGAGGGGAAGCTCATGAGCAGAATCCGGCGCCAGGTGACGGCGCCGGGAGGGTACTCCCTCGAAATGCTCGATCTTGACAAAGGTCGCATGTTGGCCACCATTATGGTCGAATCATCTGCTCTTGACAAGGTTTTAGAGGACCCCCTGCCGATGGCCAGAATCCCGGAGGTGGAGATCGAGCGGCTGAAGGCCGAGGTGAGCTTGGCGCGGCTGGTCGAGGCCTCGGGGATCACGCTGGAAAAGCGCGGCGGCGACCTGGTGTGTCGCTGTCCGTTCCACGAGGAGGACACGGCCTCGTTCGTGGTGACGCCCGCCAAGAACTTGTTCCATTGCTTCGGCTGCGGCGAGGCCGGCGGGCCGATCGACTGGGTGATGAAGCGCGAGAAGGTGAGCTTCCGCCACGCCGTCGAGCTGCTGAAAGACGGCGCCCCGGCGCCCACCACGCCGGCCGACTTGTCACCGAGTGACTCGCCGGTGAGACGGTCGGGTCGGTTGGCGCCGCCGGTGCGGCTGGACGCGGACGACCAGGCGCTCTTGGACCAGGTGGTGGGCTACTATCACGAGACCCTCAAATCCGCCCCCGAGGCCCTGGCCTATCTCCAGGCGCGGGGCCTGGACGGGAGCCTGATCGAGCGCTTCCGGCTGGGCTACGCCAACCGGACCTTGGGGCTTCGGCTGCCGGAGAAGACCCGCAAGGCGGGCGCGGAGATCAGGGCGCGGCTGGAGGCGATCGGGGTCTATCGCGAGAGCGGCCACGAGCACTTCAACGGCTCGCTGATCGTGCCGGTGACGGACGAGGCCGGCAAGGTGCGCGAGGTTTATGGGCGCAAGATCAGGAACGATCTGCGGCCGGGCACGCCGTCGCATCTGTACCTGCCCGGCCCGCATCGCGGGGTGTGGAACATCGAGGGCGTCGCCGGATCGAAGGGCGAGGTGATCCTGGCGGAATCCCTGATCGACGCGATGACCTTCTGGAGCGCCGGCTATCGCAACGTGACGGCGGCCTACGGGACGAACGGCTTTACCGAGGACCACTTGGCGGCCTTCCAGCGCTATGGGGTGGAGCGGGTGCTGATCGCCTTCGACCGCGACGAGCCGGGCGAGCGGGCGGCGCAGGCGCTGGCCGAGCGGCTGATGGCGGCGGGGCTGACCTGCTTCCGTATCCAGTTCCCCAAGGGGATGGACGCCAACGCCTATGCGCTGAAGGTGGCGCCGGCGAGCAAGTCCCTGGGCGTGCTCATCAGGAAGGCGCAGTGGCTGGGCCAGGGCAAGCCGCCCGCCCTGACGAGCGCCCCGGACTCCATAGCCATCGCGATCGGCGGCCAGCCTGCGCCAGACGAGATCGACGAACCGTCCCTCTTAGCCGCTAAGGAGGAGGTCCCCGAGCCGCCGGAGCCCGCCCTGGCGTCACCCCTGCCGGCGGCGCCGGCGGCCGACCCGGTGGAGGGCCAGACCGATCAGGAGCTGACGATCGTGCTGGGGGCCAAAGGAGAGGAGCGCCGCTACCGGGTGCGCGGCTGGAAAAAGCCGCTGACCCCGGAGAGCTTGAAGATCAACTTGCTGGTCAGCCGTGGGGAACGCTTCCACGTCGACACCTTCGACCTCTACGCCGCCAAGGCCCGCGCCGGCTTCGTCAAACAGGCCGGGATCGAGCTTGGCGAGAGCGAGGATACCCTCAAACACGACCTTGGCCGGGTGCTGCTGAAACTGGAGGCCTTGCAGGACGCCGAGCTGACCACGGCGCTGGTCAAGGACGAGCGGCCGGTGCTCAGCGAGGCCGAGCGCGAGGCGGCGCTGGACCTCTTGAAGGACCCGGACCTGATGGCGCGGATCGCGGCCGACTTTACGGCCTGCGGCGTCGTTGGCGAGGAGACCAACACCCTGACCGGCTACCTGGCCTGTGTGTCCCGGCTGTTGGATCGGCCGCTGGCGCTGATCATCCAATCGAGCAGCGCGGCGGGGAAGTCCTCGCTGATGGACGCCGTGCTGGCGCTGATGCCGGCGCAGGCCCAGGTCCGCTACAGCGCCATGACCGGCCAGAGCCTGTTCTACATGGGCGAGACCAACCTGAAACATCGGATCCTCGCCATCGCCGAGGAGGAAGGCGCGTCCAGCGCCGGCTATGCGCTGAAGCTGCTGCAGTCCGAGGGCGAGGTGACGATCGCATCCACCGGCAAGGACCCGGCCACGGGCCTGCTGGTCACCCACGAGTACCGGGTCGAGGGGCCGGTGATGCTGTTCCTGACCACCACGGCGATCGACCTGGACGAGGAGCTGTTGAACCGCTGCCTGGTCCTCAGCGT
>PLSW01000274.1 GCA_003165275.1 Caulobacteraceae bacterium | reverse complement strand
GTTAAATTCTGGGTGAGCCCTTAGGGTCAGTTGGGCTCGCCGCCCCACGGCTCGTCATCCCGGCCGGAGCGAAGCGGAGAGCCGGGACCCAGGAGCCGAGCCCACCGGTCCTTGCGGGCCGCTGGGTCCCGGCTCTCCGCGCAAGGGCGCTCCGGCCGGGATGACGAGCAGGGGAGCAGCTCACGGCAGGCCCAACCCGCTTAAGTTAGCGCCTATGGGGCTTGTCCCGGCCAAGACGGGGATTAAGCGGGGGACGGAAACAGCCCCCTCAAGCCCCCATCAGGTGCAGCGCCAGTTCCCGCCGGTGCGGTCGCCTGCGGTGTTCGAACAGGTAGATCCCCTGCCAAGTCCCCAGCTGCAGCCGCCCGCCGATCAGCGGGATGCTCAGGGACACCCCGGTCAGGGCGGCGCGCAGGTGGGCGGGCATGTCGTCGGGGCCCTCGTCGTCGTGGGCGTAGCGGCCGGGGTCTTCCGGGGCGAGGGCCTCGAAGAAGGCCTCCAGGTCCTGGCGCACCTCAGGGGCGGCGTTTTCCTGGATCAGCAGCGAGGCCGAGGTGTGGCGGCAGAAGACCGTCAGCAATCCCTCGTCCATGCCGCGGCCCTGGACCCAGGCGGCGACGGGACGGGTGATCTCGCGCAGGCCGAGGCCGGGGGTGTCGATGGTGAGCAAGTGGGTCGCCTGTCGCATCGTGTCGGTCTCGCTCCTCAGGCTGGTCATCGCATCTTCTCCCGGCCCGCGATTTCACCCTACTATCGGCGCATGGCCAGCCAAGTCCCCACCGCCGGCGGTCTGACGATCGGCGCCGACCTGTCCGGCTTCGCCTGGGACGGGGCGGACCTGACCGACGCGGTGTTCCGCGACTGCGTCATCGAGGATGCGCAGATATCGGACGTTTGCCTGCAGGGCGCGCGGTTCGAGCGCTGCCGGTTGACCCGCTGCCGGCTGGCCAGCAGCGACCTGCGCGAGGCGGCGTTCGAGGACTGCCGCTTCGAGGACGCCGAACGCCGCCAGGGCCTGAATTTCGCCTTCTGCCGGCTGGAGGAGGCGCGGTTCGCGCGCTGCGACCTGACCCTCGCCCGGTTCGATCGTTGCCGCCTGTTCGGGGTGGAGATGGCGGACTGCAATCTGCGCGGGGCGCGATTTGCGGGGGCGGATTTCTGCCGCGCGTTCGGGCGCAAAGTGGTGCGGGTGAGCGCGGCCTTTCGCGGCTGCAACCTGGAACTGGCCGAGCTGGCCGGGGCGAAGCTGGCCGGCTGCGCGCTGACCCTGTGCGACCTGCGGGAGACGGACCTGTCCGGGGCGGACCTGGAGGGGGCGGATCTGTCCGGCGCCAACCTCTTCGGGGCGATCCTGGGCGGGGCGAAGCTGGCCGGGGCCGATCTGCGCGGAGCCGAGGTCAGCGGCCTGGACCTGGCGGTGCTGGCCACGCGGGCGGGGCTGAAGATCACCGTGGACCAGCAGTACCGGCTGCTGACGGCCCTGGGGGTGGATGTGAGCGTGGGGTAGGGGGAATGGCTGTCCGGCGCGGGATCCCGAGGCCTTCGCCCCTCGCGGGGGAAGGCCTTCTGAACACTTGGCGTCAATGAACCCCCTCCTGCGACCCTGCATCGCTTGACCCGAATCCGCCGGTCCCCGATGTTGCGCGACGGAGGTCGGAGCGATGAATCTGCAGGCGCGCATCCGGCGGGAGATCAAGTTCCTGCGGGGGCTTTGGCGGACCCTCGGCCGGGTCAAGGGGATCGCGCCGGACTCCAAGCAGCTGATCTGCGACGACCTGGAGGCCGCCGTCGACCAGTGGCGCGATCGGCCGGCGATCACCTTCGAAGGGCGGGGCGTCACCTACGCCGAGCTGGACGCCCTGGCCAACCGCTACGCCCACTGGGCCAAGGGCCAGGGCCTGCGGCGCGGCCAGACCGTGGCCCTGTTGATGCCCAACCGCATCGACTACATGGCGATCTGGTACGGCCTGTCCAAGGTCGGCGTCGCCACCGCCCTGATCAACAACAGCCTGATCGGCGCGCCCCTCGCCCACTGCCTGAACATCTCCGGCGCCACCATCGTCATGGTCGACGCGGAAACCGCCCCGGCCTACGAGGCGGTGAAGGCGGGCCTGGAGCGGCATACAGTGGAATGGACCCTGGGCGAGGCACACGGGGACCAGCGCGATCTCGCCAAGGCCCTGAAGAGCTGCAGCCAGCTGCGCCCGGACCGCAGCGTGCGCGACGACATCGTCGCCAAGGACGTGGCCCTCTACATCTACACCTCCGGCACCACCGGCCTGCCCAAGGCGGCGAAGATCAGCCACATGCGCGCCCAGCTCTATATGCGCGCCTTCGCCGGGGCGACGGGGGCGACGGCGGAGGACCGGGTCTATGTGACCCTGCCCCTCTACCACGCCACCGGCGGGCTCTGCGGCATGGGCGCGGCCCTGCTCAACGGCGGCTCGGTGGTGCTCAAGCGCAAGTTCTCCGCCAGCCAGTTCTGGGAGGACGTCCAGGCCGAAGCCTGCACCATGTTCGTCTACATCGGCGAGCTGTGCCGCTACCTGGTCAACCAGCCGCCCCAGCCGTTGGAGACGGCGCACAAGCTGAAACTCGCCTTCGGCAACGGCCTGCGGCCCGAGGTCTGGCTGGCCGCCCAGGGCCGGTTCAACCTGCCGGACATTCTGGAGTTCTACGGCTCCACAGAGGGCAACGTCTCCCTGTTCAATTTCGACGGCAAGCCGGGCGCCATCGGCCGGGTGCCGGGGTACCTGAAATCGCGATTCAACGTGCGCCTGGCCCGCTTCGACGTGGAGTCGGAGGCGCCCATCCGCGGCCTCGACGGCTGCTGCCAGGAGACGGCGGCGGAGGAGGTGGGCGAGTGCATCGGCCTGATCGGCGCCGAGGCGCGGGAGGATTTTGGCGGCTATGCCGACAAGACGGCCAGCGACCAGAAGGTGCTGCGCGACGTCTTCGCCAAGGGGGACGCCTGGTTCCGCACCGGCGACCTGATGCGCCAGGACGCCGAGGGCTATTTCTATTTCGTCGACCGCATCGGCGACACCTTCCGCTGGAAGGGGGAGAACGTCTCCACCAGCGAGGTCTCCGAACAGCTGTCGGTGATCCCGGGGATCAAGGAGGCGACGGTCTACGGGGTGAAGGTGGGCGACCAGGACGGGCGGGCCGGCATGGCCTCCCTGGTGGTGGCGCCCGACTTCGACATCGCCACCCTGGCCCCGGCGGTGGACGCCGCCCTGCCGACCTACGCCCGGCCGGTGTTCGTGCGCCTGCAGCCGGAAATCGAGATCACCGGCACCTTCAAATACCGCAAGATGGACCTGGTCGCCGAGGGCTTCGACCCCGGGGTGGTCCGCCAGCCGGTCTATTTCCGCGATGCGACGCGGGGCTATGTGAAGCTGACCAAGCCGGGGTTCGCGAAGATCCTGTCGGGGGCGGTGCGGCTTTAGCCTAGTGGTCAAAGTCCGACACTTGAGTCCCGTCAATCCGTCGACGAGGGCGTCGATCGACGTTCCGATTCCGAGCCGCAAGCCAACGGAGATAGTCGACCCTGAGCGGAAACTCGTCCGCGCCCTTCATTGCCGCCGGAACTACGCCATACTTACTCAGGAAGAGGAGAGCATCATGCGTCAGCGACGTGCTTGGGACATCATCACTATCGCGGCGCTAATGATCCTATTCGGCCTTGCGGAGGTGGTGACGAGCTACACTCACGCGTTCTTTGGCGTCACAACGGCGCTCGGGATCATATCAACCGCAGCGGGCGCACTGACCGGCGCGCTATACGTGGCTGCGGGTGTCTTGTGCCTATCCATGAAGAGGTGGGCGGCGACATTGGCGATTGCGTGCCTGGTTGCAGATATTCTTGGCCGTATAGCGATGGTGGTGACGGGCTTGTTTCCAATAAACTCGGCCTATCAGATAGTCGCCATGTCTATTGGTACGACCGTCGCAGCGGCCTTTGGGCTCTACATCTGGGCGAAGCGCTCTTCCTTCCGTTGAAAGATTGCTCACCGGTGATCTTAGTCAAAAACAGACTTAAAGGACCGATCCTCACCTTGCGACCCGTTGGAAATGCCCGGTGTCGGGCAAGAGGCCCGGCGCCCGGCCGCAGAGGTGAACATCGGCGGGAGCCAAGCGTCAGATGCTCACCACTGGCGCAGCGGCGCGCCGCGCATTTCGCTCCACTTGTCCTGGCGCAGGGCGCGGCGGGCGAGATCGCGCCAGCGTGTGCCCAGCTCCAGGAACGCCAGTCGGGTCTCGAGGGCGTCACAGTCCTCGCCGCGCATGTTCATTTCCGCGGCCTTGGCCAGGCATTCCACCGCAGTGCGCATGCCGTTGGGGCCGGTAGCGTGGCCCTGGTCGACACCGCACGCGGCGAGGAAGCGGGCCTGATCGAACCGGCGCCACGCCCGAACCGCCTGCTGGACGAAGGCCCGGGTCGCGCCGCGACGCTTCAGATAGGCCTTCAGCTCGGGCCAGGACGTCACCTCTGGAAAGCCCACGTCGCGTTGAGCGTCAGCGACAAACTCGCTATAGGCGGCGTCCCCGTCGCCAATGGCCTGGATATACGCCTGGAAGGTCAGGTGCATGCCACTAGAATACGCCTTTGCTGGCCCCGGCGCCATACAGTCCCGCCTGCTTCGCAAACAGCTTCGACGAAATAGGCGCGGCCCCCGTTATGATTCGTGCTAGTATTCGTGGATGGTAATCTGTGCTGCTCGATGTGACGGTTCACATGGGGTTCTAGATCGCTGCGGGATACGGCTTTCGCTCCGCGAGCCTCCGGCCCCATGAAGCGGTCGCCATGCCATCCCTGACGCCTCTGCATCCAGACGCATCGCTCAGACTGGCGCTCGCCGTCGTGGCCTCGTCGAGCATCCCCTTGCTGCTGCTCGACGGCGACTTTGTCGTCATCGCCGCGAGCACGACCTTCTGCGAGGCGTTCGAGATCGATCCCCTCACGGCGCCCGGCGCGGAGATATTCGGCCTCGGCGCCGGAGAATGGAACGCGCCCCGGCTGCGATCCTTGCTGAGCGCCACGGCGAGCGGTCACGCGGAAATCCAGGCCTATGAGATGGACCTCAAGCGCAAGGGCCGCGACTCCCGCCGCCTGGTGCTCAAGGCCCAGAAACTCGACTATGGCGACGACGATTCCATCCGCCTGCTGCTGACCGTCGCCGACGTGACCGACGCCAGGGCCGCCGAGAAGCTGAAGGACGATCTGCTGCGCGAGAAGGCGATCCTGCTGCAGGAAGTCCAGCACCGGGTGGCCAACAGCCTGCAGATCATCGCCAGCGTCTTGATGCAGAGCGCCCGCAAGGTGCCCGAGGCGGCGCGCAGCCACCTGCACGAGGCGCACCATCGGGTGATGTCCATCGCGGCCGTCCAGCAGCAGTTGGTCGCCTCGCGGTTGGGGGATGTCGAGCTGCGCGCCTATTTCACCCAGCTCTGCCAAAGCCTCGGGGCGTCGATGATCGCGCCGGACAAGCAGGTGTCGATTATCGTCAACGCCGACGCCGTCTCGGTCAACGCCGACATCTCCGTCAGCCTCGGCCTGATGGTCACCGAACTGGCGATCAACGCGCTGAAACATGCCTTTCCCGGTCAGCGCGGCGGGAAGATCACGGTCGGTTTCCACGCCCATGGCCAGGGTTGGACGCTATCGGTCGCCGACGATGGCGTCGGCATGCCGAAGGGGGAGGGGGTGGTCAAACCCGGCCTTGGCACCAGCATTGTCGAAGCCCTGGCGAGGCAACTGCAAGCCGACGTCAAGCTTGCGGACGCCAACCCGGGAACCTGCGTATCGATCGTGCGCGCGGGGCCCAGCCCGGCTGACGACGCGGCGGGCGACGAACGGGAAGCCGCGGTTTAGGGCGGCGGATGGCCCGTTGGGGCTACTGATGTATGTCGATTGAGGGGCGGCGGGCCCTTGTCGTCCTCGACGACGTTGTTCGGGACAACGGAAATCCAGATTGCACTGTCCCCTTCGCCGGGAAGAGCCTCAACATTCAAGAGGAGCCTTCTGTCGTCCAAGCGGCCATGCAACCTGAAATGGCCCTTGGATACGTCCCAGTCATACTCCGCGTAACGGGGGAAGGCGTATCCGTAACAATGCAAAATACGAAGGGGGAGATCCGCGCGGAACTCCTGGTTCGTGTTTTGGATCAGATAGGAGCAGAACGCCTTTTCCGCCTCGTCCGCGGAATGATGGCAGATGTCCTCGTAGTCGCCGGGGAAGTAGCCCTTCCACTCGAAGGCCACCCAGCGCCTCACGAGTGCGCCGTCGCTGCCGAGCTTGAAGGGCGCGGCCTCGAACGCTTGCAATTGATCGCAGATTTCGTCTCGCCCGGCCGCGCCTGCATGGGTGGACCAGCTAGCGACGGTTAGGGCCAGGAGCGCAATCCTCGCGTGGTGTTTGGACCCCGGCAAGCGCTTCACTATCCATCCCCACCCGACCGCTGGAAGCCGTCCATGCGTCTCATTCATGATCCGACGCTTCAACGGACGATGCAACTTTGACGTAGGTCGGCGTTCATGGTTGGCGACCATCGATCAAAGTACTTTACAAACAAAAGTACTTCATGCACCCTCCCCTTCGAACGGTTAGGAGGACCGACCATGAACGATCAGATCAGCACCCTTCGGGACGACATCGCCTTCATGCGCGAACTGGCGGAGGAGGGACGATCGCCGCCCCTCGTCGGCGGGCTCATCCTGGTGGCCGCGGGCGTGGTGTTCAGCCTGGCGAGCCTGGGCCACTGGACCATCGCGGCGGGGCTGGTGGCGGAATCGCCCTGGAGTTATGCGGCCATCTGGGGGACGGCCACGGTGCTGTTCCTGGGCTTTCTCGTCCTGTTCAAGGCCCGCGAGGCCTCGCGCCCCGGCGCCCACGCCCCGGGCAATCGCGCCGCCGGCATGGCCTGGGCCGGGGTGGGCTGGGGGATCATGACCTTGATCGTCTGCCTGAACCTGGTCTGCTGGCGGGCCCAGAGCCTGGCGCCGCTGATGATGATCCCGTCGATGGTGATGATCCTCTACGGCCTGGGCTGGTCCGTGGCCGCGGTGGTCTCGCGCCAGCGGTGGATCTGGCTGGTGGCCGTGGGATCGTACCTCGCCGCGATCGTCACCGCCTGGTTCAGCGCCTCGGCGGACGTCTACCTGATCTACGCCGGGGCGATCATGCTGCTGATCACCGTGCCCGGCGTGGTGCTGATGCGGCAAGAACCGTCGCTGACGGTCTAGGCGCATGGGCATGGACACGTTCGACATCGAGCGGATCGACGAGGTGATCCACGGGCGGCTGCGGCTGGGGGTGATGGCCTATCTCTCCAGCGCGGAGACGGCGGACTTCAACGAGCTCAAGGCGAAGCTGCAGGCCAGCGACGGCAACCTCTCCGTCCACCTGCGCAAGCTGGAGGAGGCCGGCTATGTGGCCATCGCCAAGAGCTTCGTCGGCCGCAAGCCCCTGACCCGGGTCACCCTCAGCCCCGCCGGCCGCACCGCCTTCGTCGGCTACCTGGACGCCATGAGCAAGCTGGTGGACGGCGCCGGGACTTGACGCCGCCGCCCTCACCGAGCCCCATCGCGCCCAAGGTGGCGCGCACTGAAAGGACCGAGACCATGCTGACCCTCAAGTCCGCGGCCCTGGCGGCCCTGTTCGCGGCGGCCCTCTGGCCGATGAGCGTCCAGGCGCAGGCGGCCGCATCGCCGGCTCCGGTCGCCGCCCCGACCTTCGGCGCGACCAAGCTCTTCGCCGACAGCAAACTCATCGTCCGCGACCGGATCACCGTCGAGGTGGTCGGCCAGGGGCCGGATCTGGTGTTCATCCCGGGGCTGGCCTCGTCCCGGGAGACCTGGCGCGCCACGGCCGAGCGACTGCGCGGCCGCTACCGCCTGCACCTGGTGCAGGTGAACGGCTTCGCCGGGGAGCCGGCGGGCGCCAACGCCTCAGGCGAGGTGCTGATCCCCACCGCCGAGGTGATCGACGCCTACCTCGTGGAGGCGAAGCTGGCCCCGGCGACGGTCATCGGCCACTCCCTGGGCGCCACGATGATCCTCTATCTCGCAGACCATCATCCGGAGCATCTGAAGCGGGCTTTGGTGGTCGATTCCCTGCCCTTCTATGGGGTGCTGTTCGGCGGACCCCAGGCGACGGTGCAATCGATCGCCCCGATCGCGGCCGCGATCCGCAACGGGCCGCCGCAACCGGCGTCCGCCGCGGATGCGCAGGTCGGCGCCCTGGTCAGCGGCGAGGCCGACCGCGCCCGGGTGATTGGCTGGAGCCACGCCAGCGATGGCTCGGTGGTGCGGCGGGCCCTGGCCGACGACCTGTCCCTCGACCTGCGGTCGGACCTGCCCAGGATCGCCACCCCGATCACCCTGCTCTATCCCGACGAGGTTCCGGCCGGCATGCCGGCGGGGATGGGCGACAAGGTCTACGCCGCCGCCTTCGCGGGCATGCCGCAGGTGACGCTGGTCCGGGTGGACAACTCCCGCCACTTCATCATGTACGACCAGCCGGCGGCGTTCGCGGCGGCGGTGGACGAGTTTTTGGGAAAGTAGGGCGACGGATCGGCAGGGTTACGGCGGACCGACGCCCCCTCCGTCACTTCGCTTCGCTCAGCGACACCTCCCCCGCTACGCGGTGGAGGAGATCGATAGAGCGTTTTGCTCCACCGTGAAACGGGGGAGCTGTCGGCGAAGCCGACTGAGGGGGCGTCGGGCCGCCGCAATTGCCGATGGGTTTGGGCCTATTATCCGAACCCCAAGACCCCCGTTCCGCCGAAATCCCCCACCTAGCCTCAACGACGGATTGCCCAGCCGCGCCGCGCTCGGCTAGGCTGTCCGCCGGGTTGGATTGTCCCGCGGGCGGACAATCGAGCGGGGGGCTTTCCTTGACGTCGATCGTACATCGCGCCGTGACGCTGGTCATGGTCGCCACACTGCTGGCCGGTTGCGCCACCACCGTCGGCGGCGCGCCGTCGGCCCCATCCTCCGGGGCGAGCGCCAAGGTCGAGAAGCCCAAGGCCCTGCCCAAGGGTCTGGATCCCAGCGTCGATCCCGCGCCGTTCGCCTCGACCTACAGGCCGCTCCCCAGCGGGCCGACGGCCATCGTCGGCGCCCACGTGTTCACCGGAACCGGTGCGGAACTGGCCAATGGCGTCGTGCTGATGAAGGACGGCCGCATCGAGGCCGTCGGCGAGGGCCTGACGGTTCCCGCCGGCTACGACGTCATCGACGCCCACGGCCAATGGGTGACGCCGGGGCTGATCGACGCCCACTCGCACCTGGGGGTCTACGCCTCCCCTTCGGTATGGGCCAATTCCGACGGCAACGAGGCCACCGATCCGGACACCGCCCAGGTCTGGGCCGAGCATTCGGTCTGGCCGCAGGATCCCGGCTTCGACACCGCCCGCCGCGGCGGGGTGACCACCCTGCAGATCCTCCCGGGATCGGCCAACCTGTTCGGCGGCCGCTCGGCCATCCTGCGCAACGTGCCGGCCCGCACGGTGCAGGACATGAAGTTCCCTGGCGCCCCCTACGGCCTGAAGATGGCCTGCGGCGAGAACCCGAAGCGGGTCTACGGCTCCCGCGGCCGCGCCCCCTCCACCCGGATGGGCAACATCGCCGGCTATCGCGCCGCCTGGATCAACGCCGCCGACTATGGGCGCAAGTGGGACGACTACCACGCCAAGATCGCCAAGGGCGAAAAGGCCGACCCGCCCAAGCGCGACCTGCAACTCGACACCCTGGTGGGCGTGCTGAAGGGCCAGATCCTGGTGCAGAACCACTGCTACCGGGCCGACGAGATGGCCCAGATGATCGATATCTCCAAGGAGTTCGGCTACCACGTGGCCATGTTCCACCACGCGGTGGAGGCCTACAAGATCGCCGACATCCTCGCCGCCAACGACATCTGCATCGCCGTCTGGACCAACTGGGGCGGCTTCAAGATGGAGGGCTATGACGCCATCGAGGAGAACGCCGCCCTGGCGCACAAGGCGGGGGTCTGCGTGGTCATCCACTCCGACGATCCGGACCTCACCCAGCGCCTGAACCAGGAGGCGGCCGAGGCCCTGTCCGCCGGCCACCGCGCCGGCATCGACATCCCCGAGCGCGAGGCCATCGCCTGGGTCACCCGTAATCCGGCCAAGGCCCTGGGCATCCTCGACCAGACCGGCACCCTGGAGCCCGGCAAGCGGGCCGACGTGGTGATCTGGAACAAGGATCCCTTCTCGATCTACGCCCTGACCCAGAAGGTGTTCATCGACGGCGCCCTGACCTATGACCGGCACGATCCGCGCTACAAACCCAAGTCCGACTTCCTGGTTGGCCAACCCGGCGAAGGGACCCGCTGATGCGCCGCGCCATGCTCAAGAGCGCGCTGCTGGGCGCAGCGTCGATCGCCGCCACGGCCATGGCCGCCGGACCGGTCTCGGCCCAGACCGTCGCCATCGTCGGCGGCCACATCTATTCCATGGGCCCCGCCGGCGAGATCGCCTCGGGAACCGTGCTGATCCAGGGCGGCAAGATCGTCGCCGTGGGCGCGGACGTGAAGGTCCCCGCTGGCGCGCAGGTCATCGACGCGCACGGCGCGGTGGTCACCCCCGGCCTGGTGGCGGCCGACGCGGGGTTAGCGGCGACGGAGGTCGGCGAGGACACCGACGCGGGCGAGCTGGGCGACATGACCGCCGGCCCCGGCGACGGCACCCGCGACCTGCAGACCCGCTCGCCCACCTTCACCGCCGCCTTCGACGTGCAGTATGCGCTGAACCCCGCCTCGACCATGCTGCCCCTGGCGCGGCTGGCGGGAATCACCCGCGCGGTGGTGACCCCGGAGTACGGCGGCGGCGGGCGCGAGGGCGCCCGAGAGGCCCTGTTCGCCGGCCAGGCCGCGATCATCCAGCTGGGCCAATCCGCCAAGCTGCTGGTCAGGCCGGGGGCGGCGATGGTGCTCGACCTGGGCGAATCCGGCGCCGATCATGCGGGCGGCTCGCGCAACGCCGCGGTGCTGGAGCTGAAGGAGATCGTCAGCGACGTGCGCCGTTACATGGTCAGCAAGGCCGCCTACGACCGCAACCAGACCCGCGCCTTCGCCGTCTCCAAGGCGGACCTGGAGGCGTTGATCCCGGTGGTCGAGGGGAAGATGCCGGTGCTGGTGGGCGTCCAGCGCGCCTCGGACATCCTTCTCGCCCTGGATCTGGCGCGCGAGCTGCACCTGAAGATCATCATCGACGGCGCCGACGAGGGCTGGATGGTGGCGCAGGATCTGGCCGCCGCCCATGTGCCGGTGATCATCGATCCCACCGACGACCGGCCGGAAAGCTTCGAGCGGCTGGCGGCGAACAGCGAGAACGCCGCCCGGCTGCAGGCCGCGGGGGTGACGGTGATCCTGGCCGCCGCGGCGGAGAACTACCGGGTGCGCGAGCTGCGCTACCTGGCCGGCGACGCGGTGGCCTACGGCCTGCCCTGGCAGGCGGCCTTGGCGGCGATCACCATCAATCCGGCCCGGGCTTTCGGTTTCAGTGATCGCGCCGGCTCCCTGGAGCCCGGCAAGGACGCCGACGTGGTGGTCTGGAGCGGCGATCCCTTCGAGCCCATGAGCCAGCCGGTGGCGGTGCTGATCAAGGGCGAGGCGCAGACCCTGACCAGCCGGTCGTTGCAGCTGCGGGACCGGTACAAGGATCTGAAACGGCCGTATCCGCCGCAGTATTATTGAGGAGGGCAGGGTTACGGCGGGCCGACGCCCCCTCCGTCAACTCGCTACGCTCGTCGCCACCTCCCCCGCTTCGCGGTGGAGGAAATCGATTCAGCGTTTTTGCTCCACCGTGAAACGGGGGAGCTGTCAGCGAAGCTGACTGAGGGGGCGTCGGTCCGCCGCACCGGCGTATCACCACCCTGCCATCCCCCCCAGACTCGCCTATATCTCCTCCCATGGCCGACGACGCTTCCCCACCCGAGCCCCTCCAGGGCGCCGCCCTGATCAAGGATCAGGTGCGGCGGCTGCCGGACGCGCCGGGGGTCTATCGGATGATGGGCGAAGAGGGGGAGGTGCTCTACGTCGGCAAGGCCAAGAGCCTGAAGAAGCGGGTGGTGCAATACGCCCAGGGCCGCTTCCACACCCAGCGCATCGCCAACATGGTCCACCTGACGCGCTCCATGGAGTTCGTCACCACCAAGACCGAGACCGAGGCCCTGCTGCTCGAGATCAACCTGATCAAGCAGCTGAAGCCGCGGTTCAACGTGCTGCTGCGCGACGACAAAAGCTTTCCGGAAATCCTCATCCGCCGCGACCACCGGGCCGCCCAGATCCGCAAGCACCGGGGCGCGCACTCCATCCCCGGCGACTATTTCGGCCCCTTCGCGTCGGCCTGGGCGGTGAACCGGACGGTCAACAGCCTGCAGAAGGCGTTCCTGCTGCGATCCTGCTCGGACAATGTGTTCGAGACCCGCACCCGGCCCTGCCTGCTGCACCAGATCAAGCGCTGCAGCGCCCCCTGCGTCGACCTGATCAGTCCCGGGGACTACGACCAGCTGGTGGAACAGGCCCACGACTTCCTGCGCGGCAAGAGCCGGGCGGTGATGAAGAAACTGTCCGACCAGATGACCGAGGCGGCGGAGGATCTCGCCTTCGAACAGGCCGCCCGCCTGCGCGACCGCATCCGCGCCCTGTCGTCGGTGAGCCAGGAGCAGTCGATCAATCCCCAGACCCTGGAGGAGGCCGACGTGTTCGCGGCCCACGCCGAGGGAGGGCAGGCCTGCGTGCAGGTGTTCTTCTTCCGCGCCGGCCAGAACTGGGGCAACCGCGCCTACTTTCCCAAGGTGGTGGGCACCATCGACGCGGCGGACGACGAGAGCGGCATCCTCGACGCCTTCCTGGGGCAGTTCTACGAGGGCCAAGCCATCCCCCGCCTGATCCTGATCTCCCACGACGTGCCCAACCGCGAGCTGCTGGCGGAGGCCTTCGGCATCAAGGCCGGGCGCAAGGTGGAGATCGCCAAGCCCCAGCGGGGCGAGAAGGCCGATCTCGTCAACCATGCTCTGACCAACGCCCGCGAGGCCTTGGGGCGCAAGATGGCCGAGAGCTCGGCGCAGGGAAAACTGCTGGCCGGCGTCTGCGAGGCCTTCGGCCTGGAGACCACGCCGGAGCGGATCGAGGTCTACGACAACTCCCACATCATGGGGACGAACGCGGTGGGCGGGATGATCGTCGCCGGGCCGGACGGCTTCCAGAAGAGCCAGTACCGCAAGTTCAACATCAAGAGCACCGAGCTGACCCCCGGCGATGACTTCGGCATGATGCGGGAGGTGCTCAAGCGCCGGTTCGCGCGGATGCTGAAGGAGGAGGAGGCGGGGGAGGCCTCGCCGCGGCCGGACCTGGTGCTGGTGGACGGGGGCGCGGGCCAGCTGGATGCGGCCCTGGTGGTGATGGCCGATCTCGGCGTCGACGACATCGCCGTGGTGGGGGTCGCCAAGGGGCCGGACCGGGACGCCGGGCTGGAGCGGTTCTTCATCCCCGGCAAGACCCCGTTCATGCTCGAGCCCAAGAGTCCGATCCTCTACTACCTGCAGCGCCTGCGCGACGAGGCGCACCGCTATGCGATCGGGGTGCACCGGACCAAGCGCAAGAACGAGATGCTGAAGAGCCCCCTGGACGAGATCGACGGGGTGGGGCCGGGCCGCAAGCGCGCCCTGCTGCACGCCTTCGGCTCCGCGCGCGGCGTGTCCCGGGCGGCGGTGGCCGACCTGGTCAAGGTCGAGGGGGTGAGCGAGGCCCTGGCGCAGCGGATTTTCGACAGTTTCCGGAAGGGGTGAGCCGACGGTCGGCTGCGCGTTGTTGTTGCGACCCTATCCGCGTTAGAACGCCATCCCATCTCCTCCCCCATTCATGGGGGAGGNNTCCCCCATGAATGGGGGAGGAGAAGAAACCCTCGAAAGACCCTGATGAAACAACACCTGCCGAACCTGCTGACGGGCCTGCGCCTGGTCCTGTCGATCGCGATGTTCGCGGCGCTGATCGCGGTCTCCGCCGCCCTGAGAGGCGCGCCGATCGGGCCGATGCTGGCGATCTGGCTCGCCCGGTTCTCCTTCGCGGCCTTCGTGATCGCCGCCGTCACCGACTATTTCGACGGCTGGCTGGCCCGCCGTTGGGGAGTGGTCAGCCTAGTGGGCGCCNNCGATCGCCGACAAGATCCTGGTCTGCGGCGCCATCGTCGGCCTGCTGGCCATGGGGATGACGCCGGATTCGGCCATGGCGCCGATCATGGCCCTGTTCAGCGGGATCATCCTGTTCCGCGAATTCGCCGTCTCCGCCCTGCGCGAGGTGCTGGCGCCGCGGGGGATCAAGCTGCCGGTGACCAAGCTGGCCAAGATCAAGACCGCGCTGCAGCTGGTGGCCCTGGGCGCCCTGATGGTGATGGAGTTCTGGCCCGTCTGGCGCATCGACGCCAACATCGTCGTGCTCAAGCAGGCCCTGGAAGGGGCGGAGGGCCTCTACGGGGTCGCGACCCTGGTCACCCTGTGGACCGGGCTGGAGTACGGGCGGGCGGCGATGCTGGCGCTGAGGGCGGAGCCGGCGCGCTGACAAAGGCTTGCGCAGCCGCCCTTGCGCCCTTCGACACGGTCGCTTCGCTCCC